>JAEUKY010000347.1 GCA_016794005.1 Rhodospirillales bacterium | reverse complement strand
CCCTTCCCGGGTGCGGGATCGAACAGCGCGACCTCGCGCCCGGCTTCGGCGAGCGCAAAGGCGCTGGCGAGCCCGACGGCACCGCCGCCCAGGACGGCGACATCGACGCGGCGGATCGTCACTTGAAGCGGCCCATCCGCGCTTCCAGCCGCGCGAACTGGCGGGATAGCGCGAAGCAGAGCGCGAAATAGAGGAGTGCCACGATCGTCCAGGCTTCGAACACGCGCGTCGTCGTCGCGGCCACCTCGTTGCCCAGGAACGTCAGGTCCTGGATCGAGATCAGCGACACGATCGAGGAATCCTTGATCAAAGAGATGAACTGCCCGGCGAGCGGCGGGATCGTGCGCTGGATCGCCTGCGGCAGGATGACGAGCCGCATCGTGCGCACGCGCGACAGGCCCAGCGCCTTCGACGCTTCCCACTGGCCGCGGTCGATCGATTCGATGCCGCCGCGCACGATCTCGGTCACGTAGGCGCCCTCGAACAGCGCCAGACAGAGCACGGCCGATATCAGCGCCGGCAGGAACTGCGGCGGTCCGAGCAGCAGGTCGACGGTCGCGCGCGCCTCGGGCGAAGCGCCGCGCGCCCACGCGTCGACGCCGAGCAGCGGCACGATCTGGCTGGTCAGGAAGAAATAGAAGACGAAGATGAAGACGAGCGGCGGGACGTTCCGGATCAGCTCGACATAGCTGCGCGCGACGAGATTGAGAAACAGCGAATTGGAGACGCGCGCGATCCCCATCAGCCCGCCGATGACCGCCGCAAGGAGCCCGGCCCAGATCGAGATGCGGATCGTCGTCCACAGCCCCTTGAGGATCAGGTTGGGAACCCACGAATCCTGCGCGGCGTCGTAGCGGACGACGAATCCCCAGACAGGCGCCCAGTTCCAGTCGTAGCGGAGCACGGTCTGGGCGCGCCAGACGACGTAGGCGACCGCCGCCAGCAGCACGGCGACGATGACGGCGTCGATCGGCCCGAGCCGCCGCCTGCGCGGGGCAGGCGGCGGGCCGGAAGGAAGCGAAGCCGACGTCACTAGGGCTGCTGGTCCTTCCACTCGCGGGCCTTGAACCAGTAGGCCTGCCGCTCGGCGAGCCAGCCGTCGAGCGTGCGGTTCTGGATCCAGTTGTTGAGGAAGTTGAGCGAGTCCGGGTCGCCCTTTCGCACGGCCATCGCGTCGGCCTGCCCGACGAGCGGGTCGGCGAACGGGCGGAACAGCGCGTTCGGGTTGTCGAGCACGGCGAACGCCGGCTTCGGCACCGTGCTGACCCAGGCGTGCGCGCGGTCGTTCGTCACCTCGAGCAGGGCGGGCGCGTCGTCGTCGAACAGGCGCAGCGTCGCCTTCGGGAACAGGCGCTGTGCGGTCGTCGCGGCCGACGTGCCGCGGCGGGCCGACAGCGTCACGCTCGGCTTGTCGAAATCCGCGACCGTCTTGAAGGCGCCCGCCAGCTTCTTGCTGGCGACGACGTCCACGCCCGTCGCCGAATAGGGCGACGTGAAGTTGACGGTGAGGTTTCGCGCCGGCGTGATCGTCATGCCGCCGATGATGAAGTCGAACTGGCCGGCGAGCAGGGCCGGGATGATCCCGTCCCACGCCGTCGGCACGAACTCGGCCTTCACGCCCATGTCTTCGGCCAGCTTCTTGGCGACGTCGACCTCGTAGCCGATCAGCTCGCCCGACTTGCTGCGGAACGCCCACGGCACGAACGTCGACAGGCCGATCTTCAGCGTGCCGCGCTTCTTGATCTCCTCGATGGCGCTGGTCGCCGACAGGGCCTGGCGCGCGTCCTGCGCCTTGGCCGCGTAGGGTGCCAGCAGGACCGCCGCGGCGAACGCCGCGAAGGCCAGTTTCCTAAATCCGAGCATGGTGCCTCCTTCTTCTTGCGATTGGGTCAGGTCTTGAGTCGTCTTTCGAGCAGGCCGACGGCCGCCGACATCGTGCCGGTGGCGGCCAGATAGACGGCGGCGACGGCGAGCCAGATCTCGAACGTGAGGAACGTGTCGGCGATGACGTTGCGCCCCTCGTTGGTCAGGTCGAACACGGCGATGACGCTGACGATCGCCGAATGCTTGACGAGCGACACCGAAAGCCCGGTCAGCGGCGGCAGCACGAGGCGCAGCGCCTGCGGCAGCACGACGAGGCGGTAGAGATGCCCCGCGGTCAGGCCGAGGCTGCGGCCGGCTTCCCACTGCCCCTTCGGCACGGCCTCGATGCCCGCACGGAAGATCTCGGCGGCGAACGCGCCCTCGAACACGGCAAGGCACAGCACGCCGGTCCAGTAGCGGTCGATGCCCAGGATCGGCGACAGCACGAAATAGAAGAGATAGAGCTGCACCAGCAGCGGCGTGTTGCGGATCGCCTCGATATAGACGCGCACGAGCGCGCCGCCGACGAGCGAACCCGACTGGCGCAGGATCGCGGCGAACAGGCCGAACAGGACGGTAAGCACGAGCGCGAGCGCGCTGATTTCGAGCGTGACGATCAGGCCCTTGGCGAGCGGGCCCAGATAGATGTCGCCGTCGATCTCGCGGAAGAAATAGCGGGGTACACGGTACCACTGCCAGTTATAGCCCATCCGCCCCGCGCCATGGACCGTCGCCCAGACGATCAGGCCGGCGAAGAGGCCGAACTGGACGAGATCGGAAAGGCGGCGCCAGGCGAACGGTGCCTTCGGCGGTCCCTGCATGCGTTCGACTGCGTTCATCGCGTTCCGTTCGCCGGCATCGCCGGAGCCGGCATCCTGCGGGCCCCTCGTTCTTCCACGGATGTTAGCAGTGCGAGCAAGAAACCTGCCATGCGTTCGCGTGCGGGCGCGCGAGCCTTGCTCATGCGCGCCCGAGTGCCACTCATGCGAAAGCGTGCCGGGCGCGACCGGCGTGCTATCCTGCCGGTGGCATGCCGCTTGAAAGGCCGCTGCGAAAAGGACTGAGCACGCATGGAAAAGCTCCGCATCACCGCCGGCCCGTTCACGTTCGGCGGCCGTTTCGAGACCGAAAAGGCGCCGAAGACCTGCGCCGTGTTCCGCAAGCTGCTGCCCTATCGCGAGCGCATCATCCATGTGCGCTGGAGCGGCGAAGGCTGCTGGGTGCCGCTGGGCGAGCTCGATCTCGGCCTCGGCTACGAGAACCACACGAGCTACCCGGCACCCGGCCAGATCATCGTCTATCCCGGCGGCATCAGCGAGACCGAGATCCTGCTCGCCTACGGCTCGGTGCATTTCGCCAGCAAGATGGGCCAGCTCGCCGGCAACCATTTCATCACGATCACCGACGGGCTCGAGAACCTGCCCGCCCTCGGCAAGAAGGTGCTGTGGGAAGGCGCGCAACCCATCGCGTTCGAGGCGGCATAGGCGGGACCGCCGATGTTCGACCGGCACCTGCTCCCGCTCCAGCACCGGCTGCTCGCACCCGCCGCGCGGAAGCTGGCCGCAGCGGGCATCGGGGCCGATGCGATCACGCTTGTGGGTTTCGCGGTCGGCCTCGCGGCCGTTCCGCTGATCGCCGGCGGGCACATGCTGGCGGGACTCGCGGCGATCCTCGCCAACCGCGCACTCGACGGACTCGATGGTGCCGTCGCACGGATCGTCGGCCCGACCGACCGCGGGGCCTTCCTCGACGTCGCGCTCGACTTCTTTTTCTACGCGACGATTCCCCTCGCTTTCGCCTTCGCCGATCCGGCCGCGAACGCGCTCGCGGCGGCGGCACTCGTCGTCGCGTTCGTCGGCACGGGCAGCAGCTTCCTCGCCTTCGCCGCCATCGCGGCGCGACGCGGACTCGCGGCCGACGCCTATCCGAAGAAAGGCATTTACTATCTGGGCGGCCTGACCGAGGGGGCCGAGACGATCGCCTTCTTCGTCGCGATCTGCGTGTGGCCGGGCGCGTTCGCCGCCCTCGCCTGGATCTTCGCGGCCGCCTGCCTCGTCACGACCGTCACGCGCTGGATCGCGGGCTGGACGGCGTTCGCGGGACGCTGAACTAGCGGCAGACGGGATAGACGTGTTCGCGGCGCGTACCGCGCCGGAACTGGTCGAACAGCAGTTCGGTGGAATGGCGCGTCTGCGCGCGGTACTGGCCGAACTTGAAGTACTGGCGGTCGCCCGCCCGCGCGCGATGGCCGATATTGCCCTCGACGCTGACGACGTCGCGCCCGTTCGCCCAGACCTGGACCAGCCCCTTGCCGTCGCGCCCGGCCCGCACGCGCAGCGTGAGATCGACCCAGTCGCGCCGCGGGTCCGGCAGGACCGACGCCGACCCCGGAACGACCCGCAGTGCCGCGCCGCCGGCGGACGGATTGTCGGTCACGTAGCGGAACTCCGGCAGCAGGCCCGCGAGCCGCGCGAGGCCGGCGCGATAGGTCTTGATCCGGTCGATCGTGTGGCGCGCGGAGGCGACGGTGTAGCGCTCCGCATCGTCCTGGACCGTGATGTGGAACACGCCGTCGTCGAAGCGCAGCGCCAGGAACGGGCTCTCGTCGGTCTGCTCCTTGAACTGCGCGAGGATCCAGCGCGTGCTGAGCCCGTCGTCGGGATACTCGCCGCGCACGCGGAAGCTGAACCCGTACCAGGCCTCGTCGCCCAGACGCAGCCAGCGCTTCGGGTTCTCGCGGATCTCGGCGCGCTGGCACAGTTCGCCGGCACCGCAGTTCGAACCGCCCGTCGCCTCGTCGATCCGCACGGCGACGGCACCGTCGGCCCCGCATCGGCCCGGCGACACGAAGCCGAACTGGTCGCGGCGGATATCCTTGAGATCCCACAGGTCGGCCCGGATTTCCGGCACGTCGAAGCCGTCGAAGACCGGCGCCTGGGAAAAGGCGGAGGTCGACGCGAGAAGCGCCATCGCGAGCGGCAGCGCCCGCAGGATCACGCATCGCTCTGGAAGCATTGCCGGAAGCCTGGGTTCGGATGGTGGGCGCTGCAGGGATTGAACCTGCGACCCCTACCATGTCAAGGTAGTGCTCTCCCGCTGAGCTAAGCGCCCATCCGACCCGGGAAGGCGCGGAATATACCCATCCGCCCCCGTTTGGCAAGCCCACGAAGCAGATATTTCCCAGAATGACCGCCTCGCTTGCCGTCCGTCCCGTTCCCGATCTGCCCTACCGGATCGACGAGCCTACGGTTCCGCGCGTTCCGCTGGTGTTTTCCTCGCCCCATTCGGGCTCGGACTACCCGGCCGAGTTCGTCGCCGGGGCCCGGCTCGATCCCGTTTCCCTGCGCCGGTCGGAGGACGCGTTCGTCGACGAGCTGTTCGACGCCGCCCCCGGCCACGGCGCGCCGCTGATCCGCGCGCTGTTCCCGCGCGCCTATGTCGACGTCAATCGCGAGGCGTGGGAACTCGACCCTGCGATGTTCGACGGACCGCTGCCTGAATACGTCAACGTGACGTCGCCGCGCGTGGGAGCGGGACTGGGCACGGTGGCGCGCGTCGTGTCGAGCGGCGCCGAGATCTACCGCGACAAGCTTTCGTTCGACGCGACGCGCGCGCGCATCGAGACGCTCTACATGCCCTATCACGCCGCACTCGAAGCGCTGGTCGCCGACGCGACGGCGCGTCAGGGGCGCTGCCTGCTGGTCGACTGCCATTCGATGCCGTCGGTCGGCGGGCCGATGGACCGCGATCCGGGCCGCCGGCGGCTCGATTTCGTGCTCGGCGACTGTTTCGGCGCCGCCTGCGCGCCCGTCGTGACGCAGACCGCCGAGGCCGTGCTGAAGAAGATGGGCTATGCGGTCGGCCGCAACGATCCCTACGCGGGCGGCTTCATCACCCGCCACTACGGCGTGCCGCGCCGCGGCCGGCACGCGCTCCAGATCGAGATCAACCGGCAGCTCTACATGGACGAGACGGCGATCGCGCGCGCACCCGGCTTCCAGACTCTGCGCGCGAATCTCGCGAAGCTGGTCGCCGAACTCGCCCGCCTCGCCCCTTCCCTGCCCGGAGCACGCACGTGAACGCCAGACTGCCGGTACCGCGCGACACCACCGACGCCGACATCCCCGCCATCCGCGAGATCTACGCCCACCATGTGAGCCGCGGCCTCGCGAGCTTCGAGGAGATCCCGCCCGACGCGGCCGAACTCGCCCAGCGCCGCCGCGCGATCCTCGACAAGGGCCTGCCCTATGTCGCGGTCGATCTCGACGGGAAGCTCGCCGGCTACGCGTACGCGGGTCCGTTCCGGCCGCGATCCGCGTACCGCTTCTCGGTCGAGGATTCGATCTATGTCGCCCCCGGTCTCGCCGGGCGCGGTTTGGGCCGTGCCCTGCTGACGGCGCTGATCGAGCGGACGACCGCGTGGGGCGCGCGCCAGATGATCGCGGTGATCGGCGACAGCGCCAACGCCGGCTCTATCGGCTTGCATGCGAGCCTCGGCTTCCGCATGGTGGGGACGTTCCGTTCGATCGGGTTCAAGCACCAGCGCTGGGTCGACAGCGTGATGATGCAGCTGGCCCTGGGCGACGGCGACACGAGCGATCCGCCGGGGGGCCGATGAGCCAGACGGGAAACGCGCGCCTCGAAGAGGCGCTGGAGTTCCACAAGACCGGCAAGCTCGCGGCCGCCGAGGCGGTCTATGCCGCGATCCTCGCCGAAAATCCGGACGACCTCGACGCGCTGAACCTCGGCGGTCTCGCCCTCCACGCGCTGGGCAAGCGCGACAAGGCGGCCGAACGCTTCGCGCGCGCCATAGCGCTCTTCCCCGATTTCGCCGACGCGCATGCGAACCTCGGCGCGGTCCATCGTGCGGAGAGCAGGCTCGAGGACGCCGCCGCAAGCTTCGTGCGCGCGATCGAGATCGACTCCTCGCACGGCTTCGCGGCCAACAATCTGGGGCTCGTGCGGCTGGCGCAGGGATCGTTCTTCGAGGCGATCGGCCGCTTCGCGCAGGCGCGCACCCTGCTGCCCGGCCAGCCGGAGGTGCTGATCAATCTTTCGATCGCCTACATGTCGATGGGCGATTTCGTGACGGCGCTCAAGGAACTCGACGTGCTCGTCGAGGCGTCGCCGAAGGACAAGCGCGCGCATTTCGGCCGCGGCGCGGCGCTGCTGGCGCTCGGCCGGAAGGCCGACGCGGTCGCGGCGCTGGAAAAGGCCCTTGCACTCGACCCGGAATACGCCGAAGCACGCGCCAAACTCGACGAAGCCAAGCGCGCCTAGCGGCGGACAAAAAGAAAGGGCCGCACCAGAGGCACGGCCCAAGTTTAGGGAGGAAACGCCCACGAAACGGCCCGGAGGCCATTTCGAGTTGCGACAATCAATGTCGCAGTGCACAATTTAATTGTTGCGGCGCAAAAATCAAGACTAAAACTGCGGCGACTACATGAAATCCTTCGACAAATTTGCCGAACTCCGTTTAAATACCTGATCCATATGTGATATTTCAGCCATCCTCGAAGCCCGGCTGTTGCCGCATTGCAGCATACAAAAATACGCATGTATCGCATCTGCGGGCGCCGGAACGCGCGCCTTGCCCTTGCAACGCGCGGGCTTCAAGAATGGGCGGGGGTATGGAGCAGGGGTCGATGGACGCAGACCGTACGCAACGCGGCGACGCCGGCTGGGCGCGCAGCCGCTTCGACGGATCGGCCGTCCTCGTGGCGCTCGGCGGGCGCTGGACGCTCGCGCACGCACGCTCGCTCGAAGAGACGCTGGGCCGCGTCGACACCAGGGGCGCCAAGGCCCTGCGCGTCGATTTCGGCGACGTCGCGGCGATCGACACCGGCGGGGCCTGGCTGCTGCACCGGCAGATCCTGCGCTGGCAGGAAGCGGGTGCCGAAATCGGGCTGGTCCGCGCCAGCCATTCCCAGACGGCCCTGCTCGACCGCATGTCGATCGAAGGCGAATCCCGCCCGTCGCTCGCCAGGCCCAGCGAAGGCGCGATACGCGAACTCCTGATCCGCACGGGCGAAGCGACCGTCGAGATCGGCCGCGAGGCCTATGCGCTGCTGTCGTTCGTCGGGGCGGTGTTCTCGGCCTGGGGCCGCGCGTGGCGCCGGCCGGGCCGCATCCGCCTGACCAGCACGGTCTTCCACATCGAGCGCATCGGCATCGATGCGCTGCCGATCATGGGCCTGCTCGCCTACCTGATCGGCGTCGTGCTCGCCTTCCAGGGTGCGGACCAGCTGCGCCAGTACGGTGCGGAAGTGTTCACGATCAACCTGCTGGGCGTGTCGATCCTGCGCGAGATCGGCGTGCTGATCACCGCGATCATGGTCGCGGGCCGCACCGGCAGCGCCTTCGCCGCCGAGATCGGCACGATGAAGGTCAACCAGGAGGTCGACGCGATGCGCACCATCGGCCTCGACCCGATGGAGACGCTCGTGATGCCGCGCCTGTTCGCGCTGGCGATCGCGCTGCCGCTGCTGGTCTTCTTCGCCAACGCGATGGCGCTGGCGGGCGGCGCCACGATGGTCATCGTCGGGCTCGACCTTTCGCTGCCGCAGTTCTTCGAGCAGCTCGCCTCGGCGGTCACGTTCCCGACGTTCCTGATCGGCCTGATCAAGGCGCCGGTCTTCGCGGTGCTGATCGGCATGGTCGCCTGCTACGAGGGCCTGAAGGTCTCCGGCTCGGCCGAGAGCGTGGGCATCCACACGACGCGCTCGGTCGTGAAGTCGATCTTCCTCGTGATCGTGTTCGACGCGGGCTTCTCGGTCTTCTTCTCGAGGATCGGGCTTTGAGCGCGCCCGTCATCCGCGTGCGCGGCCTCGTCACGCGCTTCGGCGCCCAGACGATCCACGACGGCGTCGATCTCGAGGTCCGCCGCGGCGAGATCCTCGCCATCGTCGGCGGATCGGGCACGGGCAAGTCCGTCCTGCTGCGCACGATCCTCGGGCTCAAGGCGCCGGAAGGCGGCACGGTCGAGGTGCTGGGCAGGAACCTCGCGGGTCTCGACGACGAGGCGCGCCGGCCGGTGCTCAAGCGCATGGGCGTGCTGTTCCAGGATGGCGCCCTCTTCAGCGCTCGCACCGTGGCGCAGAACATCCGCCTGCCCTTCGCCGAGCACACCGATCTCGACCACCGGCTCGTCACCCAGCTCATCCGCGTGAAGCTCGCGATGGTCGGCCTGCCGCAGGAAGCGGGCGCGAAAATTCCGGCCGAGCTTTCCGGCGGCATGCGCAAGCGCGCCGGCCTCGCGCGCGCCATCGCCCTCGATCCCGACGTGCTGTTCCTCGACGAGCCGACCGCCGGCCTCGATCCCATCGGCGCCGCGAAATTCGACGAGCTGATCCGCGATCTCCAGCGCGCGCTGTCGTTGAGCGTCGTGATGATCACGCACGACGTCGACACGCTGTGCGCCATCGCCGACCGGATCGCCGTGCTTCTGGACAAGAAGATCGTCGTCGGGACGCTGGACGAAATCCGCGCCTACCCCCATCCTTGGGTCCGCGAATACTTTTCCGGCCCGCGCGGACGGGCGGCACAGACCGGGCATTACGAACCGGATCCGGACAGGAAGGACGCCTAGAGTTGGAAACGCGCGCCAATCACTTCCTCGTCGGGTGCTTCGTGCTGGCCCTGCTGGCCGGCGTGTTCGCGGCCGGCACCTGGTTCGCGAGGGCCAATCTCGGCGACGAGAGCACCTACTACTACACCTACTTCCGTGGGGCGGTGACGGGCCTGTCGACCGGTTCGACCGTGCGCTATCGCGGCGTGCCCGTCGGCACCGTGTCCGACATCGCGATCGACGACCAGAACCTGGAGCTGATCCAGGTCACGCTGGCGCTGCGCCCCGATACGCCCGTCCGGACCGACACCGTCGCCGGCCTGCAGCCGCAGGGCATCACGGGACTGTCCTTCATCCAGCTCACCGGCGGCACCCAGGGCGCCGAACCGCTGCGTCCGCGCCCGGGCCGCCGGCGCGCGGTGATCCCGTCGGTTCCCTCGCCGCTCGACAAGATCATGAGCGACGCGCCCCTCGTCGTGGCGCGCGTGGCCGAACTCGCCGAGCGGATCACGGCCCTGCTGAACGAGGAGAACATCCAGAATCTCGACAGGCTGATCGACAATTCGGCCGACGCGGCGGCAAGCCTCGCGCGCGCCATGCTCAGCATCGAAGGCGTGGTGCGGAATATCGACGGCACGCTCAGGAACGTCGACAGCACGCTCGCCGGCTACGACGGCGTGGCCGCCGACGCGCGGGCGCTGGTGGCCGAACTCAATCGCCTCGCGGCGACCGCAGGCACGCTGACGCCGCAGGCGAACGCGATGATCGACGAGGTCCGGCGGACCGCCGGCGGGTTCGGGCGCGTCGCCGACGAGCTGGAAAAGCTCGCCTCGGCCACGCGCCCCGGCATGCAGGATTTCGGGCAGTCCGGCCTCTACGAGCTGCAGCAGTTCATGCTCGAAGGCCGCACGCTGATGACGACGCTGAACCGGGTCGTCACGAATTTCGAGCGCGATCCGGCGCGCTTCCTGTTCGGCGACCAGCAGAAGGGGCTCGAGGCGAAATGACGCGGACTGCAGGCCATCTGGCACGGCGCGGTTTCCTCGGCTTCGGGGCGGGGGCGCTGGCCGCCTGCTCGCTGCCCGGTACGGGCGAACCGCCGCGTCTCTTCACGCTGACGCCGAAGTCGAACTTCGCCTCCGATCTGCCGCGCGCCGACTGGCAGCTCGCCATCGAGGCGCCGGTGGCACCCGGCGGCATCGACACGACGCGCATCGCCGTGCAGCGCTCGCCGCTGACGCTCGATTATTTCGCCCGCGCGGCGTGGACCGACACGGCGCCGCGCATGGTGCAGACGCTGCTTCTCGAAAGCTTCGAGAACACCGGCAAGCTGGTCGCGGTCGGCCGGGAATCCTCGAGCCTGCGGCCCGACTACCTGCTGAAGGTCGACCTGCGCGAGTTCCAGGCCGAGTTCCGCGGCGCGGCGGCGCCCGTCGCGCGCGTACGGCTTTCGGTGCGCCTCGTGCGCCTGCCGGAGCGCGCCGTGGTGGCGAGCTTCTCGCACGAGGCGGTGGAGCCCGCGGCGAGCGCCGAGATCGACAAGGTGGTCGCCGCGTTCGACGACGCGCTCGGCTCGGTCCTGCGGCGCGTCGCGGAATGGACCCTGCGCACCGGCACGTCGCGCCCGCGCGCCTGAGCGAGAGGCGTCAGGCGCGCATCCGCTCCACGATCGCGTCGCCGTCCTTGGGCCATTTCGCCCAGTCCGCCGGACCCAGGCCGAACTTGTTGACGTGGCCGCGCGCGGCGCCGGCGCCGACCAGTGCTTCGACCACGGCCGAATGGCCGCGCGCGCACGCGTACATCAACGCGGTGTTGCCGAAGGAATCGCGCGCGTCGACGGCGGCGCCGCGCGCGAGGAGCAGGTCGACCGCTTCCTTGTGGCCGCGCGCGGCGGCGCGCATCAACGCCGTGAGGCCGCCCGCACCCGGCGCTTCCGTGCCGCCGCCGGCCGGATCGTCGAGCACGCGCCCGATCCCGGCGAGATCGCCGGCTTCGGCGGCGCGGATCAGCGGGTTCTTTTCCATGCGTGCCAGAGAGCCCCACGCGACCGGCCGGCGTCAAGTGCGGCTTGCAAGTGCGGCATCGTTCGGCGAACGTGCGGCTCCCGAATCGCAACGGAGCCGGACATGCCCAGCGTCGCCGAGCGCATGCGCGCCAAGATCGAAGCCGCCTTCGCACCCGTCGAGCTGAAGATCGTCGACGATTCCGCCAGGCATGCGGGCCATGCCGGCGCGCGACCCGGCGGGGAGTCGCACTTCACGGTCACGATCGTCTCGGCGTCCTTCGCCGGCAAGGGCCGCGTCGACCGCCAGCGTCTCGTCCATGCGGCGCTTGCCGAGGAACTCGCCGGCCCGGTGCACGCCCTCGCCCTGGTCCTGCGGGCACCCGGCGAAGGCGGCTGAAGGCCGGCGGCCGCCGGATTCCGCTGGCCGACGATGCCACCTTAATGATATATTTCTTTATAGTTGTTAAACCGGAATGAACAGGGCGCGCCATGGAACCCAAGCATCCCCGCAACATCCGGATCGACGGTACCCGCACCAGCATGCGCCTGGAAGGCAAGTTCTGGGCAGCACTGGCCGAGATCGCCGAGCGCACCGGCGTCAGCGTGCCGGTCCTGTGCGAGCGCATTCTCGGCGGGGCCCATCGCGGCAACAAGACCTCGGCCGTGCGCGTCTACGTGCTGAACTGGTTCCGGCTGGCGCGCGCCAACGGCGTGCCGCGCAGAAGGCGCGCGCGGCGGACCTAGGCCGCACCCGTATAGTGTTTGGGCCAGTGCTGGCGCACGACCGGCCCGTCGCTGGCCAGCGCATGGCACGTGTCGAGATGCCCGGGCTTGCGGTCGGGGTCGCGCTTCGCCGGCCCGCGCAGCGGGAAGATCGTCTGGATGGCGGCCGTCGCCATGGCGCCGAGTGCCAGCTCCACCAGATGCGTGCAGCCCTCGACGCCGCCCAGCTTCTCCTTCACCTGGCCGTACCAGCCCTTGCCGATGCGCATGCCGACGAGTCTGCCGAACGCCGGCACGATCGCCGGGCAGATCTCGAACGGGCTGTGGTCGGTCGCGGCGGCCACGTCGTGGACGAGCAGTTCGTCGTCCAGCGTCAGGCGCAGCCACATGTCGTGGATCGGCACGCCGGGAACGATCGTGCCGCGCCAGGCGTTCTCGAACGGATAGGCCTTCGTGTCGACGAGATGGCCCTCGATGTCCCACAGGCCGTCGGCGCGCCGGTAGCCGTTGCACTCGATGCGGCGGGTATGGATCGGCTCGCGCGGGGATTTGGGTTCGGGCAGCGGCATGTGCGGCGGTCTCCGGACGGGATTGCCGCCCGATGATCGCCCGGCCGCGCGCCGAACGCAAAATCCTTCAGGTCAGGCCGTAGCCCGCCGAGCCGGAGATGAACGCGTCGCGCTCCTTGAGGTCTTCCTCGACCTCGCCGAGGGCCGTCGCATAGAGATCGCGCACCGAGACCATGCCGACCAGCCGGCCGGAATCCATCACGGGCAGATGCCGGTAGCCGCGCTTGCGCATCATGTCGAGGGCGGCGAACGCGGACTCGTCGGGGCCGATCGTGTCGGGATCGCGCGTCATCACCTCGGCCAGGCGCACCGTGTCGGGGTCGCGCTTCGCGGCGACGACCTTCGACAGCAGGTCGCGTTCGGTGAAGATGCCGACCAGACGCGGGCCGTCGATCACCATCACGGCGCCGATCCGGCGCTGCGCCATCGCCTGCGCGGCGTCGCGCACGGTCATGTTGGCGCTGGCGGTGGCGAGGTTCTGGGTACCAGAAATAACGTCGGGCACGATCTTGCGGATCATCGGCGTCTCCCTTCGTCTGACCGGTGCGGCGTCGAGGGACGGTCTCGCGCCGTCGTCGGCACGAATGATAGCGCCCGGACGGGCCGGATTGGCAAGCCCCCTCGTCAGGCCGCCGAGGCGGGCGCCGACGGTGGCGCTTGCGTCGCGGCCGCCTTCTTTTGCGCCGCCGCATCCGGGATGGCGCTGATCCGCAACGTCGCGACCTGGTTCCTCTTGCGGCGCAATATCTCGAAGCGCAGCCCGTGGAACAGGAAGACCTGTCCGACTTCGGGAATGCGCCGCGACTCGTAGAGGACGAGTCCCGCGATCGTCGCCGCGTCGGCGTCGGGCAGGCGCCAGTCGAACTGGCGGTTGAGATCGCGGATCGTCACGCTGCCGTCGACCACGAAGCTGCCGTCGGTCTGCGGGCGCACGCCGGGCACGCGGAACTCGTGCTTCTCGTCGATGTCGCCGACGATCTCCTCGAGGATGTCCTCGAGCGTGACGACGCCCATCAGGCCGCCGTATTCGTCGACGACGAGCGCGAAATGCTCGCGCCGGCGGCGGAACGCCTCGAGCTGGTCGAGCAGGCTGGTCGAATCCGGGGTGAACCAGGGGCGCGTGGCGATCTGGGCGATGTCGATGCTCGACGGATCGCCGCCGTTGGCGCGCAACGCCGACAGCAGCGCCTTGGCGTGCAGCACGCCCACGACGTTGTCGGGCGTGCCGCGCCACAGCGGGATGCGCGTGTGCGGGCTCGACAGCGCCTGCTCGAGGATCGCCTCGGGCTTCTGGTCGGCGTCGATCGCCACGACGAGGCGGCGATGGACCATGATGTCCGACACGCTCACGTCGGCGAGGTCGAGCACCGAGCGCAGCATCTGGCGTTCCTTGCGCACGGTGGCGTCGCGATGCGTGGCCCCGTGCAGCTCGATGGCGCCGCGCAGTTCCTCGGTCGCGGCCTCGGCCTCCTCGTCGGCCGCGCGCACGCGCACGCCCAGCAGCCACAGCATGCCGCGCGCGGCGGCACCCGTGGCGTTGGCAAGCGGCGAAAGGACCGCGACCATGCCGCGCGCGAAGGGTGCCAGGATCAGCGCCACGCGGTCGGCGTGCGCGAAGGCCCAGAGCTTGGGCATCACCTCGCCGAACACGACGACGAGCACGGTCATGATGATCGTGGCGTAGAGCACGCCCGCGTCGCCGAAGAGCGCGATCAGCGCGCTGGTCGTCAGCGCCGAACCCAGGATGTTGACGAGGTTGTTGCCGAGCAGCACCGCGCTGATGAACTTGTCGCGCTGGTCGCGCAGCTTCGCCACCAGGCCGGCGCGCTTGGAACCGCGGCGCTCCATCTCGGCCAGGCGCGGGCGCGAGGCCGACGTGATCGACGTTTCCACCGCCGACAGCAGGGCCGCGATCACCAGCAGCGTCACCACCGCGGCGACGGTGAACCAGCCGGGCAGGTCGGGGAACTCGAAGCTCATGCCGTCGAAACTCATGCGGCGGCCGCCTCCTCGGCCAGCATCTCGCGCACGCGCGCGATGTCGACGTCGGCGGCGACGAACGACTTGCCGATGCCGCGCGCCAGGATGAACGTCACCTTGCCGTCGCGCACCTTCTTGTCGTGGCCCATGTGGGCGACGAGATCTTCCGCGCGCCACGCGCGCTGGCGCGACAGGAGTGCCGGCAGGCCGACCGCGTCGAAGTGGCGGCGCACGCGCATCGCGTCGGAAGACGGGCACAGCCCGAGACGGACCGACAGGTCGAACGCCATGCGCATGCCGATGGCGACCGCCTCGCCGTGCAGCAGTTCGGCACCGAAGCCGGTCTCGGCCTCCAGCGCGTGGCCGAACGTGTGGCCGAGATTGAGGAGCGCGCGCACGCCGTTCTCGCGCTCGTCGGCGGCGACGATGCGCGCCTTGGCGCGGCACGACACGGCGACCGCGTGCGCGCGCTTCGCGGCGTCGCCCGCGAGCATCGCGGCGGCGTTCGCCTCGCACCAGCCGAAGAACTCCGGCTCGTCGATGAGACCGTACTTGACGACCTCGGCGTAGCCCGCCAGCAGTTCGCGCTGGGGCAGCGTATCGAGCGTGCCCAGATCGCACAGCACGAGGCGCGGCTGGTGGAAGGCGCCGATCAGGTTCTTGCCGTGGCGCGTGTTGACGCCCGTCTTGCCGCCGACCGAGCTGTCGACCTGCGCCAGCAGCGTCGTCGGGCACTGGACGAAGTCCACGCCGCGCAGCAGCAGCGAAGCGGCCACGCCCGTCATGTCGCCGACCACGCCGCCGCCCAGTGCCAGCAGCATATCGCCGCGCTCGGGCCGGCGTTCGAGGATGCGGTCGAGCAGCACGCCCAGATGCGCGAAGTCCTTCGAGGATTCGCCGGGTGCCTGCAGGAACGTCTCGTGCGCGAGGCCCGCCTTGGCAAGGCCGGCTTCCAGGCGCGGCAGGTGCGCGGCCGCCACGTTCGTATCGCTGACCACGAACACGCGCCGTACCTTGCGCAGCGAACGGATCGCCTCGCCCGCGCGCTCCAGCAGGCCCGCGCCGATCAGGATGTCGTAGCCGCGCTCGCCCAGTTCGACGCGCACGCGTTCGTCGCCCGCACTCATCGCTTTTCCGCCGTTTCGAAATATCCGTTCAGCGCGTCGACGACGCGCGAGGTGGTCTCGTCCGGCGGCGCTTCGAGCGACTGCACGTGGATGTCGGCCTGCGCGTAGAACGGATAGCGGACCTCCATCAGGTTCGCGAGCACGTCGCGCGGATCGCCGCGGTTGAGCAGCGGCCGGTTCGTGCGCCGGGCGGTGCGCCGCACCAGCGTGTCGAGATCGGCCTTGAGCCAGATCGAAAGGCCCTGCGCCTTCACGGCCGCGCGCGTGTCGGGATCGACGAAGGCGCCGCCGCCCGTCGCCAGCACGCAGCGCGGGCCCGCCAGCAGGCGCGCGATCACGCGGCGTTCGCCGTCGCGGAAGGCGGGTTCGCCGTAGCGCGCGAAGATCTCGGGGATGGCGCAGCCGGCGGCCTGTTCGATCTCCTTGTCGGTGTCGACGAAGGGCAGGTCGAGGCGTGCGGCCAGCCGCTTGCCGATGGCGGTCTTGCCCGCCCCCATCAGCCCGACCATGACGATCGAGCGGTCTTCCGGCGGCAGACCGGAGCGCACCGCCGGGGCTGCCGGCAGTTCGTTTTGGGTCGCGTCGATCATGGCGGCTAGACCGGGGACGCGATGAGCCGTGCCGGTGCTTGGAACCGGGTGCGGGCTTCGCCTTTCCTCTTGCGCGGGCGCGTCATAAACCGGAGTGTAGCAAAGCGCGGCCCGACTCGCACGGTTCGCCGCGAAAAGCCGCATTTACATATCAATACAAGGACTTGTACTGACATGCGCCGCCCGCTCACGCTGGCCCTGATCGTCCTTCTGGTCGCTCTGGCCGGCTTCGTGGCCTTCCTCGCCACATGGGACATCCCAGCCCCCTCCGCGCGTATCGAGAAGACGATCCCCAATGACCGCCTGCCGCGCTAGGACCGCCCGCCTCGCTTTCGCCCTGCTGGCCGCCGCCTGGACCGGGCCGGCCCTGGCCCAGGGCACGCCGACCCTGCTGATGCCGCCGGGGCGCGAGACCCCGCGCCCGGCGCCCGCACCTTCGGCCCCCGAACAGCCCGCCGCACCCGCCCTGCGCGGGCCGGCCGGCATCCAGATCGAGAATGCCCGCCCGGTCGACACCGAGGGTATCGGCCTGATCGACGCGTCGAACGGCGGGCTTGCCGCCGACGCGTGGGCCGCCAGCGGGCGCGCGCTTGCCGAACGGATCGTGCGCGACCTGCCCGCCCCCATCGCCTCGACGCCCGCGCGTGCCCTTGCGGTGCGCGCCCTCGTCTCGATCAGCGGCACGCCGGCGGGCGAGAGCAAGACGAACTTCGCGGCCTTGCGCGCGCTCAAGCTGCGCCAGCTCGGCGACATCGGGGCGGCGGCCGATCTCGCCGGGCGCATCCCGCAGCGCACGGGCGACGAGAACCTGCTGCGCATCCTGATCGACGAGGCGTGGCTTGCCGGGGCCGACGAGCGCGCCTGCGGCCACGTGCGCGAGGCGCTGGCGGTCTCGCGCCATCCCGATTTCCAGAAGGCGCTGATGTTCTGCCAGGCGCTGGCGGGCGATTCCAACCGCGCGCAGATGGGCCTTGCCCTGCTGCGCGACCAGGGCGTGCCCGAGGACGCCGCCTTCATCACGCTGCTGTTCGCCGCCGGCGGCGACGGCAAGGGCGTAAAGGTCGATACCTTGCGCAACGCAAGCCCGCTGTCGCTGGCCATGCTGCGCGCGGCGAAGGTCGCCCCGCCGGCCGACACGGCGCAGACGGCCGATCCCGCCGTGCTCGCGAGCCTCGCCAAGGGCGAACTCGGCACGCCGGAATTCCGCCTCGCGGCCGGCGAACGCGCCGAGGCGTTCGGCGCGCTTTCGGCCGAAGCGCTCGGCGAACTCTACGCCGCCGTCGAACTGACCGCGGCGCAGATGTCGGACGCCGCCGCCTTCGCCCGCCAGGATGGCGGGCCCAAGGGGCGGGCCGCCCTCTACAAGGCGGCGAAGGCCGCCGCCGATCCGGCCCAGCGCCTTGCCGCCCTGCAGCGCCTGTGGCGCCACGGACGCGAGCGCGGCGGCTACGCCACGCTGGCGCGCGCCGGGCTCGGCCTGCTCGCCGACATCCAGCCCTCGCCCGACCATGCGGCGGCGGCCGGCGACGTCGCGCGCGCCCTGCTGATGGCGGGCCGCGAGGACGACGCGTTGGGCTGGATGCGCTTCGCGCGCGCCGCCCAGATCGGCGGCAACGCGGATGCCGAAGCGCAGGTCGCCGGCTTCTGGCTGCTCGCCACCGTCGGCGGGCTGCAGTGGGACGGCCCGCGCGATCCCGCAAGACTCGATGCA
>JAEUKY010000321.1 GCA_016794005.1 Rhodospirillales bacterium | reverse complement strand
TTATCTTCCGGCGATGCCGTGGAGCCGCGCGTGGAACGGCACGGTCGCCGACGCGAACGCCGCGGTGGACGCGCTGGTGGCGCATGCGGCGTCGTCGGGGAAGAAGGTCGTCGTCGGCGGGCTCAGCCTCGGCGCCACCTTCGCGATGACGTGGCGGCCGGCCGATGCGCCCCCATCCGTCGTCGGCAAGACGTTCCTCAATCCGGGCGGGCTGCTCGACCTGATCCCGCCGTCCGGCATCTTCTGGAAGCGCGTCCAGCCCGAGATCGATCGCGCGAAGCGGCTTGAGGCGGCCGGGCAGGGCCGCGTGCCCGTCCAGTTCGGCGGGCAGAACGCCGTCGGTGAATCCTTCGTCGAGGAAAGCTACACGACGACGCCCGAAGTGTTCCTGTCGTTCCACGACCCGGCGCGCTTCCCCAGCGTGAAGGCTGCCCTGCCGGCCACGCGCCTGCCGGTCTTCTGGACGTCGGGCTCGCGCGATCCCACGCCCAACGCCAAGCGGCGCACGTTCGAGATGCTTCCGCGCAATCCCGCGAGCGTCTATTCCGAGCCCGAGGGCGACCACAACTCCGCCTTCCTGCCGGCGGCCGATCCGCTCGTCGCGTGGATGCGCGCGAACTTCGCGGCCTGAGCCTGCTACACTGGAAACCATGACCGATATCGTCGACCGTCTGATCGCCGTCTTCGACCAGCCCGCCGGCCACGCCGGCTACGGCGAAGGCATTTCCCAGCGCGAGCACGCGCTGCAGGCCGCGTGGCTGGCCGAGAAGGAAGGGGCGAGCCCCGCGCTCGTCGCGGCGGCCCTGCTGCACGACGTCGGCCACCTGCTGCACGGGCTCGGCGAGGATATCGCCGAGAAGGGCGTGGACGGACGGCACGAAGCGGTCGGGGCCGCGTTCCTGCTGCGCCATTTCGGCGAGGACGTCGTCGGGCCGGTGGCGCTGCACGTGGACGCCAAGCGCTATCTCGTCGCGGTGGAGCCCGGCTATGCCGAGAAGCTGTCGGAGGCTTCGGTGCTGTCTTTGAAGCTGCAGGGCGGGCCGATGACGAAGGCGGAGGCCGACCGCTTCGCCGCCAAGCGCTTCGCCAAGGATGCGCTGCGTCTGCGCCGCTGGGACGAGGAAGCCAAGCTCGTCGGCTACACGACGCCCGAGCCCGCGCATTTCAGGAAATACGTCGAGGCCGCGCTGCGGCGCTGATCAGTCCGCGGTGCGGCGCGCGAGTTCGTAGAGCGCGATCGCCGCGGCGTTCGACACGTTGAGGCTTTCCACGCCCTTTTCCATCGGGATGCGCACGAGCAGGTCGCAGCGTTCGCGCGTCAGCCGGCGCAGGCCTTCGCCTTCGGCCCCCACGACCAGCGCGATCTTGCCGGTGAGGTCGGCCTGGTGGATCGGCGTCTGCGCCTCGCCCGCCAGCCCCACGCACCAGAAGCCCGCCGATTTGAGGCGGTCGAGCGCGCGCGCCAGATTGACGACGCGCACGAAGGGCACGCGTTCGAGCGCGCCCGACGCGGCCTTCGCCATCACGGCGGTGGCGGCGGGCGAGTGGCGCTCGGGCAAGATCACGCCGGCCACGCCGAAGCCCGCACAGCTGCGCAGGATGGCACCGATATTGTGCGGGTCGGTGACCTGGTCGAGCACGACGACGCGCGCGGTGTCGTGCCCGTCGGTCGCGCGCACGATGTCTTCGAGGTCGGGATCCTCGAGCCCCTCGACGAGGGCGGCGAGGCCCTGATGCACGGCCGCGCGCGGCAGCAGCCGGTCGATCGCCTCGCGGCTCAGGATCTCGATGTCGGGCAGGCCGTTCGGGCTCGTCTCGGCAAGCGTGGCGATGCGCGGGCCGACGGTCGGCTCGATCTCGCCCAGCAGGGCGATGCGCAGGACCTTGCGGTTCGGATTGGCGAGGGCCGCCAGCACGGGATGGATGCCGTAGAGCCAGACCCGGTTGCCGCCCGCCTCGGGCCGCCCGGAATCGCTCGTGGCCGGCCGGTGCTCGCGTTCGGGGCGCTGCGGCCGGTTGTCGCGCTGCGGGCGCTCGGGCCGCTCGGGGCGGAACGGACGGTCCTGCTTGGCGAAGCGGTCGGGCTTGCCGAATCGCTCCGGGCGCGGCCCGCGCGCCGGCTTGGCGCCGAATCTGTCTTTGGAACCGGGCTTCTGGCCCGAATTGGGTCCGCGCTTGGCGCCGGGCCGTTCGCCCCGTTCGCCGTCCCGTCCTCCGCGCGACGCGCCGTAACCGCCGCGGCCGGACTGGTGCTTGCCTTTGCTCATCCCGGCGCTTAATATGCGTAATTAGAGAGTTATTCAAGTCGCGCGCGCCGGCCGGTCTCGGAAACGGGAGGGCTGGGGGGCACGGCTTGTTTTGTCGTGAGGTTTAGGCATTGACTTCAAGCCCCCTTTCTCATTAAACCCCGGGTCCGCGTCGACTGCCCTTCGGAGACTAAGAATCCCGGGGCAGGTCGGCGCTCCGCCAAAGGCCAATTCCAGCCAAACCGGCTGTCCCCCCAGGGGATGCACGGCGGGCTGTCGTTAGCCCGAAACGGGTCCAGACGGTTGGAGGGGTGGCCGAGCGGTCAATGGCAGCAGACTGTAAATCTGCCCTCTCCGGAGTTCGAAGGTTCGAATCCTTCCCCCTCCACCATCTGTCCGGGCGGACGCGACGAAAGAGTTTCGAGTGCGAGGTGCGAGACGAAGCGAGACGAAGGCAACGAAACAGGCGGGTGTAGCTCAATGGTAGAGCTCCAGCCTTCCAAGCTGGCTACGTGGGTTCGATTCCCATCACCCGCTCCACTTGCTTTGCCTGTCGACCCTTCCCGCGCGCGACGCCGACCAGGACGACCGGACTTACACTGACAGACGCAACGCCAAACCAACGGACGATCGGAAGCCACCATGTCGAAAGCGAAATTCGAGCGGAACAAGCCGCACTGCAACATCGGGACGATCGGTCACGTTGACCACGGCAAGACGTCGCTGACGGCGGCGATCACGAAGGTGCT
>JAEUKY010000293.1 GCA_016794005.1 Rhodospirillales bacterium | reverse complement strand
CCGCCCGAGACGGCAGCTTCGACGTCGTGCTTGACGATGCGCCCGCCGGGGCCGCTGCCCGAAATCTTCGAGAGATCGAGGCCGGCCTGGTCGGCCATGCGCTTGGCCAGAGGTGACGCGAACACGCGAGCACCCGAAGAGGATGCGACCGACGCCGGCGCCGAAACGGCGGCGGGTGCTGCGGCAGGGGCCGCTGCCGCTGCGGGGGCCGCGGCCTTCGGTGCGGCTGGAGCGGCGGCACCGCCGGCGGCGACGGCCTTGGCGTCCTCGCCTTCGCCCGCGATCAGCGCGATGACGGCGTTGACCTTCACGCCCTCCGCACCGCCGGGGACGAGGATCTTGGCGAGAGTCCCCTCGTCGACCGCCTCGACTTCCATGGTCGCCTTGTCGGTCTCGATCTCGCACAGCACCTGGCCGGACTTGACCGCGTCGCCCTCGGCCTTCAGCCAGCGGGCGATCTTGCCCTCGGTCATCGTCGGCGAAAGGGCGGGCATCAGAACGTTGATCGGCATGTCGCTGTCTCCCTCGCCCCGTGTCAGTTCTTATAGAGCACGGCCTTGGCCGCGCTCACGATGTGGTCGGCCTGCGGCAGCGCCAGCTTCTCGAGATTGGCGGCGTATGGCAGCGGGATGTCGAGCCCGTGCACGCGCTTGACGGGCGCGTCGAGCCAGTCGAAGCACTGTTCCATCATCAGCATGCCCAGCTCCGACCCGATGCCGGCGAACGGCCAGCCTTCTTCGCAGCTGACGAGGCGGTTGGTCTTCTTGACCGACGCGACGATCGTGTCGATGTCGAGCGGACGGATCGAGCGCAGGTCGATGACCTCGGCGTCGATGCCGATCTTGGCCAGTTCCTCGGCCGCCTGCAGCGCCTTGCCGACCATGATCGAGAATGCCGTGATCGTGACGTCCTTGCCGGCGCGCACGATCTTGGCCTTGCCGATCGGCACGACGTAATCGGCCGACACGGGCACGGCACCCGACGTGCCGTAGAGGATCTCGTTCTCGAGGATCAGCACCGGGTTCGGATCGCGGATGGCGGCCTTGATCAGACCCTTGTGGTCGGCGGCGGACCACGGCGATACGACCTTCAGTCCCGGGCAGTGCGCATACCACGACGCGTAGCACTGCGAATGC
Organism: Rhodospirillales bacterium; assembly: GCA_016794005.1. Taxonomy (GTDB): domain Bacteria; phylum Pseudomonadota; class Alphaproteobacteria; order CACIAM-22H2; family CACIAM-22H2; genus Tagaea. The sequence continues at coordinate 4,615 of JAEUKY010000293.1, read as the reverse complement.
TGCGCCGCCACGCGGCTCGCGGCACCGTTGGGGCCGCGGAAGACGATCGGGCAGCCCATCTGGCCGCCCGACATGTAGAGCGTCTTGGCAGCCGAGTTGATGATCTGGTCGATCGCCTGCATCGAGAAGTTCCAGGTCATGAACTCGACGATCGGGCGCAGGCCCATGAAGCCGGCACCGACCGCAAGGCCGGCGAAACCCTGCTCGGTGATCGGCGTGTCGACCACGCGGCGCGCGCCGAATTCCTGCAGCAGCCCCTGGCTGACCTTGTAGGCACCCTGGTATTCCGCGACTTCCTCGCCCATCAGATAGACGTTTTCGTCGCGGCGCATCTCTTCGGCCATGCCGTCGCGCAGCGCTTCGCGTACGGTCATCGTCTTGGTCTCGCCCATGTCGGGCTCGTCGGCCGCGGGAGCCGCCGCCGACGCGACAATGGCCGGCGCGGCAGGTGCGGCCGCGGCGGCCACGACCGCCGCGGCTGCGGGTGCAGCCGCGCTCGCCGAAACGCTTTCGCCTTCGGCCGCGATGACGGCGATGACGGCGTTGACCTTGACACCCTCGGTCCCGCCGGGGACGAGGATCCTGGCGAGCGTGCCTTCGTCGACCGCCTCGACCTCCATGGTCGCCTTGTCGGTCTCGATCTCGCACAGCACCTGGCCGGACTTCACGGCATCGCCCTCGGCCTTGAGCCAGCGGGCGATCTTGCCTTCGGTCATCGTCGGCGAAAGGGCCGGCATCAGAACATTGATCGGCATATCCGGTACTCCCTCAGCGCGCTTCGACGAGGACGTCGGTGTAAAGTTCGGAGACCGGCGGTTCCGGGCTGTTCTGCGCGAACTCGGCCGCCTTGGTCGCGATGTCCTTCACTTCCCGGTCGATGGCCTTCAGCGCCGCCTCGTCGGCGAATCCGCCGTCGAGCAGGAACTTGGCGTGGCTGTCGATCGGATCGTGCTGCGTGCGCATCTTCTCGACCTCCTCCTTCTGGCGGTACTTCGCCGGATCGGACATCGAGTGGCCGCGATAGCGGTAGGTCTGCATCTCGAGGATGTAGGGGCCCTTCGTGCGCGCATGCTCGACCGCCCGAAGGCCCGCCGCACGCACCGACAGCACGTTCATGCCGTCGACCGCCTCGCCGGGAATGCCGTGCGCGGCGCCGCGATGGTAGAAATCGGTCGTCGAGGACGCGCGCTCGATCGCGGTTCCCATGCCGTAGCGGTTGTTCTCGATGATAAAGATCACGGGCAGCTTCCAGAGCTGCGCCATGTTGAAGCTCTCGTAGACCTGGCCCTGGTTGACGGCACCGTCGCCCATGTAGGTGAGGCTGACGTTCGTCTCGCCGCGATACTTCGACGCGAACGCGATGCCCGTACCCAGCGGAACCTGCGCGCCGACGATGCCGTGGCCGCCGTAGAAGTTCTTTTCCTTGGAGAACATGTGCATCGAGCCGCCCTTCCCCTTGGAATAGCCGCCGATGCGCCCGGTCAGTTCCGCCATCACGCCGCCCGGCTCCATTCCGCAGGCGAGCATGTGGCCATGGTCGCGATAGCTGGTGATGACCGCGTCCTTGGGCGTGATCGTCGACTGCATGCCGACGACGACCGCTTCCTGGCCGATATAGAGATGGCAGAAGCCGCCGATCAGGCCCATGCCGTACATCTGCCCCGCCTTCTCCTCGAAGCGGCGGATCAGCAGCATGTCGCGATAGTATTTGATGAGATCGGCCGCTTCCGGCACGTTCTCGTCGGCCCGGGATTTCTTCTTCGGCGGTGTGGGTGCCATGTTCACTCCCTCGAAATCGCTCCGTTGTGCCATTACATTGAGCTAAAGCACCGGATCGCCAGTTTTGCAATCCATGCATACGGATATATTATTGATTTATAATATTAAAATTTGTTTTAACTGATTTCAAGTTAATCTATCGCAACGCAACATTATTTCGCAATTACGGCGGCCGATTCGGAGCCCAAGGCCTACGACTCCTGCATTTGAATCCGTACGCTCCGATCTTCGCAGCCGCAACAGGCGCAACGGCTACGCTTCGCGTACGCGGGCTACTACACTCCCCCGATCATGGACCGTTTCGTCTCTCTCAAGACTTTCGTCGCCGTCGTCAACGGCGGTTCCTTCGCCAACGCGTCGCGCAAGCTCGGGCTGTCGCGCGCGATGGCGACCAAGCATATCCAGACGCTCGAGGAGCGGTTGGGCGCGCGCCTTCTCAACCGCACGACGCGCCGGCTGGCGCTGACGGAGGCGGGCCGCGCATTCCATGCGCGCGCCGAGCGCATCCTTGCCGATCTCGAAGAGGCCGAGGGTGCCGTCGGCGACGCCCAGGCGCTGCCCAAGGGCCTGCTGCGCGTCGCGGCACCGATGTCGTTCGGCGTACAGCATCTGTCGCCCGCGATCGCTGACTTCATGACCGAATGCCCGGAAATGGCGATCGACCTGTCGCTCAACGACCGCGTGATCGACCTGATCGACGAGGGCGTGGATGTCGCCGTGCGTATCGGCCGCCTTGCGGACTCCTCGCTGATCGCCAAGCGTCTGGCCACCGCACGCTTCGCGGTCGCCGCCTCGCCCGCCTACCTCGCGCGCAAGGGCACACCGAAGCTGCCCGAGGATCTCGTGAAGCACGACTGCCTCGAATACACGCTGTCGAGCCGCGGCTCGGACTGGGCCTTCGTCGGGCCCGGCGGGGAAGTCCGCGTCGTGCGCGCCGCTGGCCCCCTCAAGGCGAACAACGGCGAGGTGCTGCTCGCCGCCGCGATTGCGGGACGCGGGGTCGTCTCGCTGCCGACCTTCCTGATCGGCCCGACGCTGGCTGCAGGCAAGCTCGTGCCGCTGTTCGGCGGCGAATGGCGGCCGGAAGAGATCGCGATTTCCGCCGTCTATCCGCCGACCCGCCATCTGTCCGCCAAGGTCCGGCGCTTCGTCGATTTCCTGACCAAACGCTTCGCCGAACCCTCGTGGGACGCCTGGGAAAGCGCCGGAAAGTCGAAACCGGTTCGGCGACGATAGTTTCTTAAATACGAACAATATTTTTAGAACAACGCGGATTATCAAATCCACGGCGCGGCGGCATCTTCCTCCTGTCTTCGACGCGGGAATCCCCCCGCCCGACCCGAAACAACGGAGTCCGAGAATGTCCGCTGCAAACCAAGTCCAGACCGCCGCCCTCCTCCTTCGCGTGGCGCTCGGCGTCATGTTCGTCGCCCATGCCGGCCTTAAGATCTTCGTCTTCACGATCCCCGGCACCGTGCAGTTCTTCGAATCGATCGGCTATCCCGGCTTCTTCGCCTACCTGACGATCCTTGCCGAGCTCTTCGGCGGCATCGCGCTGATCCTCGGCGTGCAGGTGCGTCTCGTCGCGGCAGGCCTGATCCCGATCCTGATCGGCGCCACGATCCAGCACGCCGGCAACGGCTGGATGTTCGCGAGCCCCAACGGCGGCTGGGAATTCCCTGCCTTCTGGACGGTGGCGCTCGCCGTGCAGGCGCTGCTCGGCGCCGGGTCCTATGCGCTGCGCCTGCCGTTCCTGCCCGAGATCGGCGCGCCGAAGTCCGCCGAAGCCTGAACGACCGATACCGGAATGGCCGGCATGTCCCTCGCGGTTGTGCCGGCCGTTTCCATTTTTTGTCCATGCGGTGCTAAGTTCCCCCGACCGATAAAACACCAAGCGGGGGACACCCACGATGAAGCTGCTGCGTTACGGCCCGCCGGGCCAGGAAAAGCCCGGTCTCCTCGATGCCCAGGGCAAGATCCGCGACCTGTCGCAGGTCTGCCACGACATCGCCGGCGCCACGATCTCGCCCGAAGGCCTTGCGCGTCTCGCCAAGATCGACCCGTCCACGCTGCCCCTCGTCGCCGGCAATCCGCGTCTGGGTCCGTGCGTCTCGGGCATCGGCAAGTTCATCTGCATCGGTCTCAACTATTCCGACCATGCCGCCGAGACCGGCGCCACGGTTCCGCCCGAGCCTGTCGTATTCATGAAGGCGACCAGTGCGGTCGTCGGCCCCGATGACGCGGTCATCATTCCGCGCAAGTCCGTCAAGACGGACTGGGAAGTCGAACTCGGCGTCGTCATCGGCAAGGCCGGGAAGTACGTCGACGAGAAGGACGCGCTCGACCACGTCGCGGGCTACTGCGTCATCAACGACGTCTCCGAGCGCGAGTTCCAGATCGAACGTTCCGGCCAGTGGTCGAAAGGCAAGGGCTGCGACACGTTCGGTCCGACCGGCCCCTGGCTCGTCACCAAGGACGAGGTCGCCGATCCGCAGAACCTGTCGATGTGGCTGGAAGTGGACGGCAAGCGCTACCAGGACGGCAGCACGAAGACGATGGTCTACGGCGTCAAGTTCCTGATCGCCTATCTGTCGCAGTTCTTCACGCTGCACCCGGGCGACGTGATCTCGACCGGCACGCCGCCGGGCGTTGGTCTCGGCCAGAAGCCGCCGGTATTCCTGCGGCCCGGACAGACGATGAAGCTCGGCATCCAGGGGCTCGGCGTCCAGACCCAGCGGACCGTCGCCGACGCCTAGACGGGACGCACCCGCGCCGCGGGCAGGTAGAGACGCGCCGTCGTCCCCTGCTCGGGCGCGCTTTCCAGCGTCAGTTCGCC
>JAEUKY010000250.1 GCA_016794005.1 Rhodospirillales bacterium | reverse complement strand
ACCGCGACGAATCTGGCGCTGGCGTTTTCGCGCCAGGGGCTGAAGGTCGGCATGCTCGACGCCGACATCTACGGCCCGTCGCAGCCGCGCATGATGGGCATTTCCGGACGCCCCAATTCGCCCGACGGCAAGACGCTGACGCCGATGTCGAACTTCGGCGTGAAATGCATGTCGATGGGCTTTCTGGTGCCCGAGGACACGCCGATGATCTGGCGCGGGCCGATGGTGATGGGGGCACTCGAGCAGATGCTGCGCGACGTGGCGTGGGGCGAGCTCGACATCCTCGTCGTCGACATGCCGCCGGGTACCGGCGACGCGCAGCTGACGATGTCGCAGCGCGTGCCGCTGGCCGGGGCCGTCATCGTCTCGACGCCGCAGGACATCGCCCTGCTCGACGCGCGCAAGGGCCTCAACATGTTCCGCAAGGTCGACGTGCCCGTTCTCGGCATCGTCGAGAACATGAGCTACCACGTCTGCTCGAACTGCGGCCATCGCGAGGAGATCTTCGGCCACGGCGGCGCGAAGCGCGAAGCGGAGAAGCTGGGCGTGGAATTCCTCGGCGAGGTGCCCTTGCATATCGCGATCCGGGAAACGTCGGATTCCGGCAGCCCGATCGTCGTGAGCCAGCCCGACGGCGAACACGCGAAGGCCTATCGCGCGATCGCCGCAAAGATTTGGGCGAAGGTCGAAAAGGGCCTCGCGGCGGGTGCCACGGCAGGCCCGCGCATCGTCATCCAGTAGTTCGACGAACGGCCCGGGCTTGGGTAGACTCCACTGTCATCGAGTCGAGTCGGGATCCCCTTGCCCATGGCGCTGCGCCCGTCCACGAAGTCCGCGATCGCGTTCGCAGCCCTTGCCGCGCTGTCGGCCTGCGACAGCCTGATGCCGACGCGCCCGGCCGTTTCGGTGCTTCCCCCCCCGCCGCCGCCGCCCTCGGCGCCGCAGGCCGCCCCGATGGCGCCGGCGGCTCCGGTCCCGCAGATGGCGCCGATGGCGACGCCCGCACCCGCCGCGGCACCGGCCGCGCGCGCCGCGAACGGTGCGCTGGCGGGGCATCTTGCCTCCTACCACACGGCGGAAAGCGCGCAGGCGGGCTGGCAGCAGCTCGTGCGCCAGCAACCGGCGCTCCAGACGCTGAAGCCCTATTTCCTGCCCGCGACGGTGAACGGCCAGCCTTGGGTGCGCCTGCTGGCCGGCGACTTCCCGAACGCCGAAGAGGTCAACCGCTTCTGCAACTGGGCGCGGGCACAGCGCCTCTACTGCCAGCCGATGACCGTCGGCGCGAACGGCCAGGCGATGCCGGCCGCGACCGCCGCCCCGCGCCAGCGCCAGCCGCGCGGCACGCCGCAGCCCGCCGCCCCTGCGGCGACGCCGGCACCCGCCGCGCCCGCCGGCCAGTCGATGATGATGCCGGCACAACCGCCGGCTGCCCCGCCGGTCGCGGCGGCTCCCGCCGCCGTCGCCCCGCCGCCGCCGGCCCCGCCGCAGCAGGTCAGCAATCCGGCCGCCCAGCCGCCGCAGCCGCTGGCCCCGCCGCTGCCGCCGCGCCGCCAGCCCGGCCAGCCGTCGCTGCCGCAATAGGCGTAGGCGTCAGCGCCCCAGCGTTTCCATCAGTTCGGACCATTCGCGCTTCGACAGGCCCGATTTTTCCTGCGTGACGTTCTCGCCGGCGAGCAGGCGCTTGATCACCGCAAGCCCGGGGCCCGACACCGACACGCCCGACATCCGGTAATCCTCGAACGCCTCGTGCGCGATCGGGCACCAGCGCCTGACCACGTCGCGGATCGCGTCGGCATAGACGCGGATCTCGTACTGCGCGTGCCCGTCGGCGCGCAGGCTGAGGAAGTGGAAGAGATTGTTGAGATCGATCTTCCAGTACCACTGCGTGTAGTAATTCGTCGGCAGCACCATGCGCGCCAGTTCGCGCGCGAGGCCCGGGCGCGACGGATCGGCACCTTCGCCCTCGTTGAGCAGGGCCGCATAGGTCGCGTAGGCGTCGGACGACAGCTTCTCGATGGCGGCGAGCGCGCGTTCCGCGTTGCTGCCTTCGAGCAGGTCGCCGCGCCCCTGGCGGTTGACCGTCGACTGGGCGGCGAGCTGGTCGGGTGCCGGCACGTAGAACTCGCGGTCGAGGATCGAATAGCGCGCCGAATACTCGTTCACGTTCGCCGTGCGGTGGCGGATCCACTGGCGGGCGACGAAGATCGGCAGCTTCACGTGCAGCTTGATCTCGCACATCTCGAACGGGGTCGAGTGGCGGTGGCGCATCAGGTAGCGGATCAGGTTGCGGTCGTCGGAAATCTTCTTCGTGCCCTTGCCGTACGACACGCGCGCGGCCTGCACGATCGCCGCATCGTCGCCGAAATAATCGACGACGCGCACGAAGCCGTGGTCGAGCACCGGCAGCGCCGAATAGAGGATCTCCTCGAGTGCGGG
>JAEUKY010000248.1 GCA_016794005.1 Rhodospirillales bacterium | reverse complement strand
GCCGTCGCGGGTGCGACGAAGAACTCGGGCCAGCGCTGCACGGCCGTCAAACGCATCCTCGCGGTCGAAAGCGTGGCCGACGCGCTGGTCGAGCGCATCCTCGTCCACGCGAAGAAGCTGAAATGCGGCGACCCGATGGATCCGAACACCGACATCGGCACCGTGATCCACGAACGCGCGGCCGCGACGTTCGAGAAGCGCGTGATCGACGCGGTGTCGAAGGGTGCGAAACTGCTGCACGGAAACGACCGGCGCGGCGCGCTCTACCCGCCCACCGTCGTCGACCATGTGCCCTACGACTGCGAACTGGTGCACGAGGAGACGTTCGGCCCCGTGATCCCGGTCGTGCGCGTCAAGGACGTGGACGACGCGATCCGCGTGTCGAACTCCACGCGCTACGGCCTGTCGTCGGGCGTGTGCACGTGGCGGCTCGACCACATCAACCGCTTCATCCACGAGCTCAATGTCGGCACGGTCAACGTCTGGGAAGTCCCCGGCTACCGCATCGAGATGTCGCCGTTCGGCGGAATCAAGGATTCCGGCAACGGGCACAAGGAAGGCGTCGTCGAGGCGATGAAGTCGTTCACCAACGTGAAGACCTATTCGCTGCCCTGGCCGGGCTGACGGTTCGCGCTTCCCTCGCGCGGGGGCTGGCATGTAACCTTTCCGTAACAAAAACGGGGAGGGGCCCATGCACGATCCTGCGAACGATTTCGAACCGGAAGATGTCGGCGTCGAGCGGCCGATGGCGACGACGTTCTCGGCCATCGCCGAAACGCGGCTTTCGCGGCGCGCGGCGCTGCTCGGTGCCGCCGCCGCCGGCGCGATGGCGGCCGTTCCGGCCGCCGCACAGACGCGCGGATCGAGCCTGACCTTCAAGGACGCGCCGGTCGTGTACGACGACAAGTCGCGCGTGGCCGAAGGCTATCGCGAGCAGGTCGTCGTGCGCTGGGGCGACTCGCTGTTCGCCGACGCGCCCGCCTTCGATCCGCTGCGCCAGACGGGTGCCGGGCAGGAGCGCCAGTTCGGCTACAACTGCGATTTCACGGCCTTCATGCCGCTGCCGCTGGGCTCGAAAAGCTCGACGCACGGCCTGCTGTGCGTCAACCACGAATACTGCAACAGCAACCTGATGTTCCCGGGCGTCAACGCGCGCGGCAACATCAACAAGGAGCAGTGCGAGGTCGAGATGTCGGCGCACGGCCTGTCCGTCGTCGAGGTGAAGAAGGAGGGCAGCGCCTGGAAGATCGTCCAGGGTCGCTACAACCGCCGCCTCTCGATGTCGGGCATGGCGTTCCGCGTGGCGGGCCCCGCGGCCGGCCATCCGCGCCTGCGCACGAAGGAGGACCCGACCGGTACGCTCGTTATCGGCACGCTCAACAACTGCGCGGGCGGCACGACGCCGTGGGGCACGGTCCTGACGGGCGAGGAGAACTTCAACGGCTATTTCGGCGGCGACGCGTCGAAGACGCCGGAAGCGCGCAACCACCGCCGCTACGGCGTGCAGGCCTACAACGGCGCGCCGTGGTCGAACCATTTCGAGCGCTTCCAGGTCGAGAAGTCGTGGAACGAACCCAACCGCTTCGGCTGGGTGTGCGAGTACGATCCCTACGATCCGAATTCCTCGCCGGTGAAGCGCACGGCGCTGGGCCGCTTCAAGCACGAGGGGGCGACCTGCGTGGTCTGCCCGGACGGGCGCGTTGCGGTCTATTCGGGCGACGACGAGCGGTTCGAGTACGTCTACCGCTTCGTCACGGCCGGAAAGTTCGACCCGAAGAACCGTGCCGCGAACCGCAACCTGCTCGACGAAGGCACGCTGTCGGTCGCGAAGTTCGAGGCGGACGGCACGATGCGCTGGCTGCCGCTGGTCTTCGGGCAGGGGCCGCTCACGCAGGCCAACGGCTTCGAAAGCCAGGCCGACGTGCTGATCGAGGCGCGGCGTTCCGCCGATCTGGTCGGCGCCACGCCGATGGACCGGCCCGAGGACGTCGAGACGAACCCGGTCACCGGCCGCACCTATATCGCGTGCACCTACAACGAACGGCGCGCGGCGGCCGACGCCGCCGACGCGCGCACGCGCGTCAATCCGGCCAACCCGCGCGTCGACAACCGCACGGGCCAGGTCGTCGAGCTGATTCCGCCGGGCGGGCGCGGGGCCAGGGCCGACCACGCGGCCGACGTGTTCCGATGGGAGCTCTTCATCCTCGGCGGCGATCCGGCCGATCCGAAGTCGGGTGCCAAATACGGCCCCGGCGTGTCGGCCGAAGGCTGGCTCGCGGCACCCGACAATATCGGCTTCGATCCCAAGGGCCGCATCTGGATCTCGACCGACGGGATGCCCACCCAGGCCAACCCGCCGCGCCCCGACGGCGCCTTCGGCGCCGATACCGAAGGGCCCGGCCGCGCGGTCACCAAGCGCCTCTACGCGGCACCTTCGGGGGCCGAGGTGTGCAGCCCGTGCTTCACGCCGGACGGTCGCACCGTCTTCCTCGCCATCCAGCATCCCGGCGAGGCGCGCGGCTCCACGTTCGACACGCCGTCCTCGCGCTGGCCGGACTTCCGGCCCGGCATCCCGCCGCGCCCGTCGATCGTGGCGGTCGAACGCATCGACGGCAAGGAGATCGGCACATGAGCATCCTGCAGGAGTTCAAGGACTTCGCGTCGCGCGGCAACGTCGTCGATCTTGCGGTCGGCGTCATCATCGGGGCGGCGTTCACGGCGATCGTCACGTCGCTGGTCAACGACGTGCTGATGCCGCCGCTGGGCGTGCTGATCGGCGGGGTCGATTTCTCGAACTACTTCGTCGTGCTGTCGACGACCGCCGCCGGCCCGTTCCCCAGCATCGACGCGGCGCAGAAGGCGGGCGTGGCGACGCTGAACTACGGCCTGTTCATCAACGCCTGCATCAAGTTCGTCATCGTCGCGTTCGCCGTGTTCATCCTCGTCAAGCAGGTGAACCGGCTGAAGAAGCCCGAGGCGCCCAAGGCCCCGTCCGGGCCGCCGCGCAGCGAGGTGCTGCTCGAGGAAATCCGCGACGTGCTGAAGGCGAAATAGCCCTTCAGGCGAACGCGGTCCCGTGCGCGAGCGCGGGGATGCCGAGATGGCGGGCGAGGCTCTGGCCGATATCCGCGAAGCTTTCGCGGATGCCCAGGTCGCGCCCGCCGATTCCGGGACCGAACCAGATGACCGGCACGTGCTCGCGCGTGTGGTCGGTTCCCTTCCAGGTCGGATCGCAGCCGTGGTCGGCGGTCAGCACCGCCACGTCGCCGGGACGCAGGGCCACGCGTACCGCCGGCAGGCAGGCGTCGAACGCTTCCAGTGCCGCGGCATAGCCGGCCGCGTCGCGCCGGTGGCCGAACAGCGTGTCGAAATCGACGAAGTTGGTCATCGTCAGGCTGCCGTCGGGGGCGCTCGCGATGGCTTCCAGCGTGCGGTCCATCAGGGCGGCGTTGCCGTCGGCCTTCACCTCGCGCTTCGTGCCGTGGTGCGCGTAGATGTCGCCGATCTTGCCGATGGCGATGGTCTCGCGGCCCTGCGCCACCAGCCGGTCGAGCAGCGTGGGTTCGGGCGGCGAGATCGCGTAGTCCTTCCGGTTGCCGGTGCGCTTGAACGATCCCGGCGCTTCGCCCACGAAGGGCCGTGCGATCACGCGGCCGATATTGTAGGGGCGCACCAGTTCGAACGCCGCCTTGCAGACGCCGAGCAGCCGGTCGAGGCCGAAATGCGTTTCGTGCGCGGCGATCTGGAACACGCTGTCGGCCGACGTGTAGACGATGGGCTTGCCCGTCGCGATGTGCTCGGCGCCAAGCTCGTCGAGGATCTGGGTGCCCGACGCGTGCCGGTTGCCCAGCACGCCCGGCAGGCCGCAGCGCTGGACGAGCGCGTCCGTCAGTTCGGCCGGGAAGCAGGGCACCGTCTCGGGGAAATAGCCCCAGTCGAACGCGACCGGCACGCCCGCCATTTCCCAATGACCCGACGGCGTGTCCTTGCCGCGCGAAAGCTCGCGCGCCGCACCGTGCCAGGCTTCGGGGGCGGGGCCGGCATAGCGCGTCCCCGTCGCCGTCGCGTGCGCGGCATCGAGGCCGAGCCGCACGAGGTTCGGCACCTTGGGCGCATGCGCCTTGCGGATGCTGCCCCAGGTGTCGGCACCCGCGTCGCCGAAGCGCGCGGCGTCGGG
>JAEUKY010000201.1 GCA_016794005.1 Rhodospirillales bacterium | reverse complement strand
GGTGACCATCACCTCGGTCGTGATCGAGGCGAGCTCGCCGGTCGACCCGGCCATGCCGCGCTCGGCCACGCGCACGAAGATCGACAGGATCTCGGTCGGCTGGTCGAGGCGCGCCACCAGCGCGTAGACGACGACGGGTGCCCGGATCTTCATCTTCTCGTCGACGGCCATCACGGTCTGGCCGATCACGCCGATGTCCTCGTCGCCCAGCGCCACGATCGGCTTGGGCGGCAGGTTGTCGCGCATCGTCTGGATCTCGAGGCCGATCTCCAGCACGTCGCAGACGTCCTGCAGGTCGAGCCACATTTCCGGCCCGCCGAGCTTGGGCACGATCTCGGCGCGGTAGCTTACGTTCTTCTCGCCGCGCGTGATGATCTCGCGCAGCGCCGCAGCGCACTGCGGCCACAGCCGTTCGCCCAGGCCCAGCCAGCTCGCGTGCGCGCGGCCGACGTTGCGGATCTCGGTCTCGATCTGGTCGATCTCGGTGCGGCCGAGCTTGTCGACGAGCAGGTCCCACGCCGGGTTGATGACGGCGCGCGCGATCTTGCCGATGATCTTCGACTGCGTGGGCGGCGCGTTGGTCAGCATGTCCTCGAACGGCAGCGCGAACAGCCGCTTGGCGGTCATGCGCCGCACGGGCCGGACGAGCTGCAGGCGCGGGCGGAACTGGCCCAGCAGCGTCACGGCCGTGCCGTCGGTGTGGTTGCCAGCGCGCTTGCCTTCGAGGCTCCAGACGAGTTCGACCAGCGTCGCCTCGGGGATCTGCGACAGGCGCTGCGAAAGGTCGCCCAGCGATTTTCCGACGTCGGTCATGCGGCCTTCGCCTTGTATCGCTCGAGACGCGTGCGCAGGTCGGCGTCGATCGAGCCGCTGACCCAGTCTTCCATCGGCTTGACGAGCTTGCGCCGCTGCACGCCGATGTCGCGCAGCTTGTCGCGGCGCACGCCGGTCACTTCCTCCTCGGGCACGATGGGCAGGATGCGCGCGAGTTCCTGCACGGTCGCCTGCTGGTCGAAGGCGGGCTTCAGCACCGCGTCTTCCCACATCGCGACGAGCATGTCCCAGCCGTCGAGCATCCACGCGATGCGGCTGACGTTGAGTTCGAGGTCGGCGCGCGCCTTCTCCCAGTTCAGGATCGTCTGGTCCACCTTCGCGACATGCGCGTCGATGGCGTCGAAATGCTCGCTCGCCAGTGCCGCCGTCTCGCGCGCCACGAGGCTGGCGAGCGCCCCCAGCGGGCTCGCTTCCGACTTGTCCACCTCCGACCAGCTGCCGATCGAGTTGGCGAATTCCTCGATGCGCGTGCGCATGCGGCGCAGGCGCGGCGGGCGTGGCAGCTTGGGCGAGCCGACCGAGCCGAGCAGGTCCGACCACTCCTCGAGATGCGCGTAGAGCTCGTTGCCCTCCAGCTTCACCTTGTGCGCGACGCGCGCGAGGATCAGCTTGGCCTGCTGGCGGCCGGTGTCGCTCTGGACGTGTGCCAGCGTTATCTGAAGCTCGCCGCCCGACAGCTGCGCCACCGTCTCGGCCAGCAGCGAGAAATTGATCAGCAGCTTGAAGTCTTCCTCGTCCTTCAGCATCGCCTTGGCCTGCTTGGCAGCGGCGGGGCCGGCGAGGCCGGTGGAGGCGGTCTTCAGCGTGGCGCGGCGGACGGCATCGGGGGTCGAGGCGAGGGCCTCGCCCACGGCGCGATGCAGGACCCGGTCATGGACCGTCAGCGTGAACACTTCGGGAAGGCTCTTCCACTGCAGGATGTAGTTGCCCTTCGCTCCCGACGGATTCGGGACCACCAGTTCCAGGTCGCCGGCGCGGCCGCGCACGCGCGCCCCCACGATGATCGGCGTCGTGAACGGCACCGATGCCCCGCGCTCCGCGAAAGACGGAGGCGCCCAGAAAGACTTCGATACCGCCCCGTCCATTCCTCGCCTAAAATCCGCTCCGGCGTGCCGGTCGATGCTTTCGCGCGCGGTTTCCGAATACCTACCGCGCGATGTCTCCTAGACCTTAGCAGAATGCAAGGAAGCCTAGCCAGAGATAGACAATCTTCCCCGTGGATTGGCCCCAATCCGGTGCGAACGGAGTGACCCGGAGATGAGCGATTTCGACCCCGCCCGGGAGCGGCCGGCCGTGCTGTTCGCCAACGAGGCGTTCTACCGCGCGTTCGCCGACCGCGACTTCAAGGCCATGGCCGGGCTGTGGGCGAACGACCTGGCGGCCGTGTGCATCCACCCCGGCTGGCCCGCACTGACCGGCCGGGCCCGCATCCTCGCAAGCTGGGAACGGATTCTTGGCGGACAGGCCCCGGCCGTCGCCTGCCACCTGCCGGAGGTTCACTTCGTCGGCGAGACCGCATTGGTCGTCTGCTACGAGGCGATCAGGGACGACTGGCTCGTCGCGACCAACGGCTTCGCGCGCGAAGGCGGGCGCTGGCGCATGGTCTTCCACCAGGCCGGCCCCACGCCGCCGATGGGGGCCGAGATCGCCTCGCGCGCCGAAGAGGACGACGACGCGGACGGCGGGCCAGCGCTTCCGAACTGAAGATTCAGCGCCGCCCGAACGCGGCGAGAAACAGCATGAACCATCCGGCGAGGAAGGCGACGCCGCCGGCGGGAACCAGCGGCCCGGCCGCGACGTCGAAGAAGGCCCGCGCATAGAGCCCGCCGCAGAAGGCGAGGCACCCGGCCGCGAAGAGCAGACCCGCGAAGCCGAGGCGCAGCGACATGCGCCGTTCGCCCATCGCCTCGACGCCGACGAGGGCGAGCGCATGCAGGCACTGGTAGAGCGACGCGGTGCGCACGAGGGCGATCTGCGATTCGTCGAGCGTGGCGGCCAGTGCGTGCGCCGCCGCCGCGCCCATCGCCACCCCGACCAGCCCGTTGAGGGCGCCGAGCGCCAGCCAGATCCGCATGCGGCGGAGTTTTGCACTATTGTGGGCCCGACGATACGACACAGTGCAGGGAGAAGACGCACATGGGCGAGGCGGTGGGGGAAGACGGGCTGGGCGGCAGGGTGGCGCTGGTGACGGGGGCTTCGCGCGGCATCGGCCTTGCGGTCGCCGAACGGCTGGTGGCGGGCGGCATGAAAGTGGCGCTGGTGGCGCGCTCGGCCGAAGCGCTTGCCGATCACGCGAAACGCCTGCCCGGCACGCTTGCGCACGCGGCCGACCTGCGCGAGCCGGACGCCGCGGCCAGGGCCGTCGCCGCGACGGTCGCGAAGTTCGGCGCGCTGCATCTCGTCGTGAACAACGCGGGTGCCACGAAGCGCGGGTCCTTCGCCGACCTGACCGACGCGGATTTCCACGACGGCTTCGCGCTGAAGTTCCACGGGGCGGTGCGCCTGACGCGCGCGGCCTGGCCGCATCTGAAGGCGGGCGGCGGGGCGATCGTCAACGTGATCGGGGCGGGCGGGAAGACCGCGCAGGCCGACTTCACGATCGGCGGCTCGGTCAACGCGGCGCTGTTCAATTTCACGAAGGCGATCGCGCAGCTGGGGGCCGCCGAAGGCGTGCGCGTCAACGCCGTCAGCCCCGGCCATATCGAGACCGGCCGCCTGACCGCGCGGCTCGAAGCGGCGGCGAAGGAAGACGGTGTCGGCATCGACGAGGCGCGAAAGCGCCAACTGGCGCTGCTGAAGCTGCCGCGATTCGGCGACCCGTCGGAAATCGCCGAGATCGTCGCGTTCCTCGCCGGAAAGCGCGCCAGCTACATGCAGGGC
>JAEUKY010000255.1 GCA_016794005.1 Rhodospirillales bacterium | reverse complement strand
GGCAGCACGGCCATGTGGCCGTATTCCGGATGGTCGAGACCGAGCACGATGCGCGCCCCGTCCCGGCGGAATTCGGCGATCTGGCCGGCGGAGAACGGGAAGCGCACGAAATGGACGGACGAGGTCTTGCCGTCCTCCTTCGTGCGCTCGACGTCGGTTTCGGCGACGGCCGACACGCGGGCCCCCGCGATTTCGAAGAAGATGTGGCGTTCGATATGCCCGAGCTTCGCCAGCGTGCGTGCGCGCACGACCGGATCGGGGATCTCCAGCATCATCGTGGCGACCAGCTCGCTGCCCTGCGGGATCAGCGGGTTGTAGGCCGCGAGCTCGTCGGCGATCTGCGCGTCGCCGCCCTTCTCGATGAACAGCATCTCGTGCACCTGATGCCACATCGTCTGGTAATTCTCGAAATAGAACGTCGCGACGGGGCCGACCTCGACGCGGCGGCGCTTCTTGGCCGCGACCACGGCCTCGCGCAGCGACTTGCGTTCGCGCGCGTAGTCGGCGGGCGGCAGGATGTCGGCGCGGGTGATCTGGCGCTTCAGCGTGGCGGTCATAGCGGTCGGTCTCCTAGGCCAGGCCGTAGGCCTTGGCGAACAGCTCGATGGGATGCATCGAATGGTCGATCGCCGGCAGGTCGGCCTCGCCGAGCCGCTCGATCCCCTGCACGATGTGCTCGCCCGCAAGCGGGCATTCCGACGCGAGATAGGTCTTCGCGTTCTTCGCCGCCGTGCGCGCGACCGGCTTGCCGACCTTCAGGGCCGTCTCGAAATTGCTCTTCATCACGCCCCACGAGCCGCCGTGGCCCGAGCAGCGCTCGATGATCGCGACATCGACCTTGGGGATCAGGCGCAGCATCTCGGCCGCCTTCGGGCCCATGTTCTGCGCGCGCGCGTGGCAGGCGAAATGCATCGACACGCCGCCGTCCAGCGCCTGCAGGCCCGGGGCGAGCCCGTGCTTCCTGTGGATGTCGACGACGTACTCCGACGCGTCGAACGTGGCTTTCGCCAGCTTCGCCACCAGCGGATCGTCGGGCACGATCAGCGGCCATTCGAACTTCAGCATCAGCGCGCAGGACGGGATCAGCGCCACGATGTCGTAGCCCTCGTCGATCAGCGGGCTCATCTCGGCCGCCACCGCGCGCGCGTTCGCGGCGACCTTCTCGATCTCGCCGTGCTCGAGTTGCGGCATGCCGCAGCATTTCGGGTAGACGACCTTCGATTCAACGCCGTTTTTCGCGAGCACGGCGCGCATCGCCATGCCGATATTCGGGTTGTTGTAGTTGACGAAGCACGTCGCGTAGAGCGCCGCCTTGCGCTTGCCGAAGGCCGGTGCCGCTTCGTTGAGCGCCGCCGCCTCGCGCTTCGCGCGCACGGCGAACGTGGCGCCGTGGAACTTCGGCAGGGCCGCCTCGGGATGCACGCCGGCGACCTTGTCGAGCAGCCCGCGCGTCGTCGCGTTCTTCGTGTCGGTCGCCCAGTTGGCGATGCCGGGCACGAGCGAGGCGAGCCTGCCGTTGCGGTCGGTCTTGGTGAGCTCGCGCTCGGCGAACGCGACCTTGCCCTTCTTCGCCTCGATGGCGCGGTAGCGCAGCATCAGATGCGGGAAATCGAGATTGAACTCGTGCGGGGGGACGTAGGGGCACTTCGTCAGGAAGCACATGTCGCACAGCGTGCAGGCGTCGACGACGCCCTTGAACGCGGACGAAGGCACGTCTTCGAGCGTCTCGTTCGGCGAATTGTCGACGAGGTCGAAGAGCTTCGGGAACGAGTCGCACAGGTTGAAGCAGCGCCGGCAGCCGTGGCAGATGTCGAAGACGCGCCGGACCTCGGCGTCGAGCTTCGCTTCGTCCCAGAAATCGGGATTCTGCCAGTCGATCTTGTGGCGTGTCGGGGCTTCGAGGCTGCCTTCGCGCATGTCGTTCGCTCTCCGCTGGAAACGTAGCGGCCCCCCGCGCGGGATCCCGCGCGAGGGGCCGGAACGGCAGTCGGCTCAGGCCGAGGCCTTGAGCGTCTCGAGCGTCTTCGAGAACTTGCCGGCGTGCGACTTCTCGGCCTTGGCGAGCGTCTCGAACCAGTCGGCGATCTCGTCGAAGCCTTCCGAACGCGCGTCCTTCGCCATGCCCGGGTACATGTCGGTGTAC
>JAEUKY010000158.1 GCA_016794005.1 Rhodospirillales bacterium | reverse complement strand
CGCATCGTGCGTCGACAGCACGACGTCGACCTTGTTGTAGACGTTGAACCACTCGGGATGGTGGTCCATCTTCTCGGCCTTCAGCGCCACGCGCGTCATGAAGGCGAAGGCCGCGTTGAAATCGGCGAACTTGTAGGATTTCGCGATGGCGTCGCGGTCGGGCAGTTCGGCCCAGCCGTCGAGTGCCGCAAGGGCGTCGTTGCGCGCTGGTCCCGTCAGTCGTTCGGCCATCGACCGTCTCCCCGTCGCTTGGCACGGGTGCTGGCCCCGCGCTAGGCTCGAAAGCACCATGTCCGAGCCGTTCCGTCCAGCCCCCGACCTCGCCGAAATCGAACGCCTCGCCGAAAAGGCCGTCGCGACGATCCCGGCCGAGCTGCGAAAGCACACCGGCGACATCGTGCTGCGCGTCGAGGAATTCTGCGACGAGGAGACCGAGAAGGAGATGGATCTGGAGAGCCCGTGGGAGCTGATGGGCCTCTATCGCGGCATCGACATGATCCGCGATTCGACCGGCGCGGTGCGCACGCAGCCCGACATGATCTTCCTCTATCGCCGGCCGCTGCTCGACTACTGGTGCGAGACGGGCGAGGATCTCTACACGCTGATCCGCCACGTGATGATCCACGAGATCGGCCACCATTTCGGCTTCTCCGACGACGACATGGAACATCTGGAGTCACTGGCGGAATGAGCGACGGCAACGGCGGCGACGTCCCTTCGAAGGCGGATCTCGAACTGATCGAGGCCGCGCGCGCGGCGATCGCGCGCCTCTATGCCGAGAACCGGCACCATATCGGCTCGGCGCTGCGCACGCGCTCGGGGCGCGTCTACACGGCCGTGCATCTCGACACCTATGTCGGGCGCGCGTCGGTGTGCGCCGAGGCCGTGGCGCTGGGCCGCGCCATCGCCGAGGGCGAGAGCGACATCGAGGCCATCGTGTCGGTCCGCCATCCCCGCCCGGCCGAGGCCGACCGAACGATCCGGATCGTCAGCCCGTGCGGCATCTGCCGGGAAATGCTTTCGGATTTCGCCCCGGGCTCGAAGGTCATCGTGCCGGGCGAGGACGGCCCCGTCGGGGTGCCCGTCGACGCCCTATTGCCGCGCAAATATTCCGTCCCCAAGCGCCGGAATCCTCGGAACTGACCACATTTATTATCTATTTCAACGGCTTGTCCGAAGCCGTTGAGTTGACCTATTAACGAATCTGGTATAATATTCTTCAAATTCGCTTCGATGTTGTGCAGTTCGAGAATCTAGCCTATCTGACTAAAAAGAAAGGCCAGCCCATGTTCGGCCGCCAGAGGAATGCAATGGCACTACCACCGAGACCAGGCATGCCGGGGAAGCCCGGAGCTGCTGCACCGACCAACAAGATGCCGATCGGCACGCTCGTCGTGACCGGCCAGACCTGCCCCGAAAGCGGAATCTGGGAAAGCCAGGGCACGCCTTCGGGCCGCTCGTCCTTCCCGAAGGGCACGCGCATGCCGGCGTACGACAAGAAGTCGTGCGTGTGGAAGCTGGTCCGCTACCCGTAAGCCGGAGGCGGCAACGATGCGTCTTCTCGCTCTCGCGATCCTCGCCCTCACGCTCGGCGTCGCCGGCCTCCAGATGATGGCCGAAGACGGCAAGGCGCGCGCGCAGGCACCCGCGGCCCAGATCGAATAG
>JAEUKY010000107.1 GCA_016794005.1 Rhodospirillales bacterium | reverse complement strand
AGGAATCGCCGGGTTCGCGGTGGCTCAGGTCGGAGACCTGATCGACATCGGTCTCGCTTCCGGTCGCGTCGAGTCCGCTCTCGGTCTCGCGCGATCCGTCGATCTTGCGGCGCTGACGGACTCGCAGATCGAAGCGCTCGCTGGCCAGGCGCTCGACCGTCGCCAGACCGAGTTCCTGCGCGCCATCGCCACTGCCGCCGGTCCCACGCGGCTCGCCGGCCGACCCGTGCTGGCCGCACGCGTCTATCTCGCGATCGAAGATCGCGCGCGGGCGACCGAGCAGGCGAGTCGCGCGCTCGGTGATCCGGATCTCGGGCTCGAGGATTCCCTGACGCTGGTGCAGATCTTCGCAGGCGTCGAGCGGCCGGGCGAGGCACTCGCCCTGCTGTCGCGGCTTTCGGACAACCCCCGACTTCCCGAGACGGCCGTCGGCGATCTGGCGCAGCTCTATCTGCTTCTCAAGCGTGCGCCGGACGGTGTGGCCGTCTTCGAGCGCCTGCGCGCGCAGCGCCCGGCTTCCCTTGCGGTCGCGACGGGCTGGGCGCTCGTGATGGCGCAGGCCGGGCGCGGCGACGTGGTGGCGCGCTGGCTGGGGGCCGGCGCACCGGACTCGCTGCCGGGGCCCGTCCTGACCGACCTGTTCTTCATCGGCGGCGATGCGAAATCGCCTGCACTGCAGCTTGCCGCGGCCCGTCGGTTGCGGGTGCTCGAGGGTCCGACGCCGGTCGCGCGTCTCCGTCTCGCGCAGGCGTCCCTTGCGGCAGGCCAGGCGGGCGAAGCGCTCGACGAGGCGCGCGCCCTGCGCCCGTTGCTCGCCGACGAAGAGGTCGAAGCGCTCTACGTCGCTGCGCTGGCGCTTGCCGCGCACCGCGATCCGCGTGCGCAGGCAGAACTGCGCGAGCATTGGCGCGTCCGGCTTGCGGACGCGTCGCTCGTTCCGGCGGCGCGCGACGAGGCGCTCTACGCGCTGGTCGAGCTCAAGGCATGGGAAGAAACGCTACCCGAACTGGCGCGCCGCGCGCGCGCGGCACCGGGCGAATGGCTCGGCGCGTTCGTGACCGCGGCGAGCGACGCGCGTCGCATCGAGCTGGCGATCCCCGTCCTTCTCGACGCGGCCCAGCGTCCGAATCTCCCCGCTACGACGCGCCGCGAAGCGACCTATGCGCTGATCGAGCGCACGCCGCCCGCCGTGCATCTGCCGGCATTGCGGCGTGCCGCCGCCGAGTTCGGCGGCGAATGGAACGACGCGCTGGAAGCCGCGCTGGAACGCGCAGGACGGCGCGACGAACTGCTGGCCCTGCTGACGGGCCGGGCCGGCGACGCCGCACTGCCTGCCGAAACGCAGCGAGCGCTGGCCTTCCGGCTGCTCGACCTTGCCGCGAAGCCGGCGGCTCTCTCCGTCTTCCAGCGTCTGGCGACGGGTGCGGGCGCGCAGTCGCCGGATGCCCAGCAGGCGCTGTTTCTGATGGGGCCGCGGCCCGAGCCGGCGCAGCTCGACTGGATCGAGACGCAGGCGCGCGCTGCCGGGGGTACGGCGAAGATCGAATGGGCGCGTGCGCTCCTCGATGCGGGTGCTCCGCGCCGGGCGGCGACCGTCCTGGAGGCGGACGCCGCGATCCCCGGCCGGGTCGGGGGTGCTGCCACGCTGCTGGCTGCGGAGGCCTATCTGTCCGCCGGTACGCGGGCGGACAAGGCCGCGTTCGCAAGGCTGCTCGAGTCGCGAATCCCGCGCGAAGGCGAGCCTGCGAACGCGCGCCGGCTGGCGGAACTTGCGCTTGCGGGGTCGCGCAACGATCTGGCGCGGCAGGGTTACGAGCGCCTGCTGCTGCTCGATCCGTCGCAGCGCGATGCTCAGCGCCAGGTCGGATTTTTCGCCTTTGCCGAAGGCGACGTAGAGCGCGCGCGCTCTCTGGTTTCACGCTACCTGGCGGGTGCCGATCCGGTCCGGCCGGTAGACTGGGAAGCCCATTACTATCTGGGCGAATCGCTCTATCGTCTGAAGGAACGGGCGGCAGCGCGAAGCGAGCATGAACGGGCCCTCGCCGCGATCGAGTCGCTTTCGCCTGCACCGTTCGCCGCGCGCTCGATGCAGGCCTACCTCTACTACCGGCTCGGCCGATCGGAGGACTCCGTGGCGCTTTACGGGCGTCTCCTGCGCGAGCAGCCGCGCAATCGCGATCTTCGCGCCGACTTTGCCGGCGTACTGCTGGAACTCGGCCGGACCGAACAGGCGCGCGGCGTGTTGGGGGCGGGCGCATGAATGCCGCCTTCCGGAGACTGGTGCTCGCGGCCGCACTGTGGCCGTCGGTCAGTGCGGCGCAGACCGATGGTCCGGTTCGCCTCGACCTGACATGGAGCGTCGACGGCCCGCTCGCCAATGTGCGTCTTGCCCCGTCGCGCGAGGTCGATCTGCGCATCGACGCGCAAGGGCGCGAGGCGGTCCTGCGGTTCGCGCGGCCGATCGCACCCGTCGATGCCGGCATCCTGCTGCGCGAACTCCCGCGCTTCGTCGAAGGCGTCAATGCGGGCTTCGACACGCTGCTGGTTCTCGGCACGCCGGGCAGCACGGTCGTCGCCCGGCGTGAGTCCGGCGGAATTGTGATCGTCGTCCGGCTGCCTGAGGCGGCGCCTGCGGCCGATGCCGAAGAAGCCGACGCGATCGTCACGGAACGCAGCGAGCGTCGGCTCGAACGGCTGCGCGCCGCACTCGAGGCGCAGACAGGGCGACCAGACGTCGCGCGTGGCCGGCTCGTAGGGCTTGTGGCAAAGGACCCCGCCGACGCGGAGACCCTCGCACAGATGTCGGGTCTCGAGCAGCAGATCGGTCGCACGCGTCGCGCCGGCGAGCTTATCGACCGCGCTATTGCCGCCGATCCGTCGAACCCCGAACTCCTGGCCGCGCGCGTGGCCCTGCACCGCGAAGCGGCCGGCTTCGTGCGCGCGGAGCCCGAGTATCGCCGTGCGAGTTCGGGCGAGAAGCGCTACGTCGTGGGAACGACGGCCGAGATCCCGCTTTCCGCGGCATGGCGCGCGACCGCGGCGTTCGATCAGGCTCATGTCGACAGTCCGACCGTGCGCCGTCCCGGCGGCCTGTCGGATCGTTTCAAGGGAATGCGACAGCGCGGCGCGCTCGGCCTGCTGCACGAGTCCGAGGACGGGACGCGCACGCACGCCCAGCTCTTCGCGAATTCGCGCACTGCCGGCCTCGGGCTCGCGCGCGACTACGCTTTCGACCGTGCCCGGTTGGCGGCGGGGGTCGAACTGGCGCGACCCTACTGGGATTTCACCGAAAGCCTCGTTGCCGACGGCACGCGCGACCGCGCCTTTGTCCAGTACGCGCAACCTTGGCTGCTGGGAATTTCGGCGCGCGCCCGGTTTGCCGCGAACCGCTATGGCATGCCGGGTCTTGCCGACGGCGCGCGATCGGCCACGCTCGACGGGGAACTGCGCCTGCCGCTCGACGGCATCGTGCGCGGCGCCGCCGCTTCCTACATGTTCGACGGCGAGTATCCCTGGCGAATCGCCACGCGCACGGATCCTGCGAATGCAGGCACCGAGTTCCGGCCGGTTCCGCTGCGCTACCGCGAGGTCCACGCGCTTCTCGCCGGCTATACGCTCGACTGGCGGAGCGATCTCGAAAGCGCCTGGCCGCTTCAGGCGGACGTTTCCGCGGGTCCCGCCTACGACCGCTACGGGCGACGCGGCGGACCGCTCCTCGGCTTTGGCCTGTCGTGGCTGGACGACGGCGCTTTCAGCGGCGGCCTGCGCATGAGCTATGGCCGCGGCGTTGGCCGCGACGCGAACGAATTCTCGACCATCGGAGGGTACGCGCAGTGGCGGATGTGAACCCGGGCGTGGCGCCGCGCCGCCGCGCGGCCGATCGGATCGCGGTCCCGGTCGCCGAGGCGCCGGTTCTCCTCGGCGTCCGGCGCGCGGCGATCGTCGAAATCGCCGCCTTCTTCCTCGTCGCCCTGACGGTCGATTTCGCGTTCCTGGATTTCGACCGCTTCGCGAGCCTGTCGCCGCATCCGTTCTGGATCGTCGTCCTGCTATGCGCCATCCAGTACGGCACGACCGAAGGCCTGGTCGCCGCCGTCGCCGCGAGCGCCACCCTGCTGGTCGGCAACCTGCCGCCGCCGCGGTTCGACCAGGATCTCTACCAGTGGCTCCTCTCCGCAACGCTGCTGCCGCTGATGTGGGCGGTCGCCGCCGTCATCTTCGGCGAACTCCAGGGGCGCGTGCGCCGCGAGCGCGACGCGCTGCGCGAAGAGGTTCTCCAATCGCGCAAGCGCGAGGAGGTAATCGCGGCGGCCTACCGCAAGCTCGACGCGCGCCGCGAGAATCTCGAGGCGCGCGTCGCCGGACAGCTTCGCACCGTGTTCGCCATCTACAACGCCGCCAAGGGAATCGAGCGGATGGCGACGCACGAGGTGCAGGCCGGCGTGTCCGAGCTAGTCCGCACGGTCATGAGCCCCCGCCGGTTCTCGCTTTTCCTGCTGTCGGGCGAGGTCCTCGATCTCGCGATGAACGAGGGGTGGGACGATTCCGAGACGGTCTATCCGCGCGCCTACGACGGGCAATCGCGGATCTTCCAGGCCGTGGTCGGGTCGCACCGTACACTCGTGGCCGCCGCAGCCGAGGACGAGCGGATCCTCGCCGGCGACGGGCTTCTTGCGGGGCCGCTGCTCAACGTCGATTCCGGCGAAGTCATCGGAATGCTGAAGATCGAGGAGATGGGCTTTCTCGACCTTTCGGTAACGTCGATCGAGAATTTCCGCCTGCTCTGCGAATGGATCGGCACGGCCTATGCGCAGGCTCGCCGTTTCGAATCGGCGATGCACGGCCTGGAAACGGCAGGGTCCCCGCGATGACTGGCGCCCGCCCCGACGACCGGCGGACGGGCAGGCGCGACCGCGAGCATGCGGAGATGCTCGCCAAGCTCGCGCGCGTCGCGGGATCGGCACCGGTCGTCGAAACGGTCGCGGTGGGCTGCGCGATGGCGGGGACGACCGGCCATGCATGGGTCGGCGCGGCGCAAGGCGCGTTCGGCTTCGCGGAGGTCCTTGCCGCTCACGCCGGTGTCGCTGCGGCCGGTGCTGCGTGGCTGTGGACGGTCGCCCGCCGCGCGCGCGACATGCGCCTGCCTTGGCTCCTCGTCGGCGCCGCGACGTTCGTCGGTCCCTTCGGGGCGAGCGGCAGCGTGCTGTGCGCGCTGCTCTATGCGTGGTTCCGGCGCAGCACGACGAGCTTCGAGGAATGGTATGCGGCCCTGTTTCCCGAGCAGCAGGCCGAAGGCGCGCGCACGCTCTTCCAGGAGATCGTTTCCGACGCGCGCGACGACGAGGTCGCGGCGCGGTCAATCGCCTCGTTCACCGACATCCTGGCTTTCGGGACATTCGAGCAGAAGCAGGCGCTGCTGGCACTGATCGCCACCTATTTCCGCCCCGCCTTCGCGCCGGCGCTGAAGAGCGCGCTCGGCCATCCCGAGCCGGCAATACGGGTGCAGGCGGCGACCGCCGTCGCTCAGATCGAGCAGCGCTTCCTGCGCAGATCGCTCGATCTCGATGCCGAGCTCGCGCGCAGGCCCCGCGACTTCCCGCTCGTTTTCGCCGCCGCCCGGCACTATGACGACTACGCCTTCACCGGCCTGCTCGACCACGACAGGCAGGCGGAGAACCAGCGCCGGGCGCTCAAACTCTACAACGACGCGATCGCGCTCTCGCCGAACGACGGACGTCTCGAGCTTGGAATGGGACGATTGCTGGTTCGGATGGGCGAGTACAGGACGGCCGCGGACCTGCTCGCCAGTGCAGCCAACGGCGGTCGCCTCAAGCCGGCCGGTGCCGTATGGTATCTCGAATGCCTGTTCCGGCTGGGTGCGTTCGACCGGCTGCGCGAAGCGGCCGCGCGCGTAGTGCCGCTGCTCGAGGGCGACAAAAGCGCCGATCCGCGCCTGCGCGAAGCGGCGCGCCTGTGGCTTCCGGCCTGACCGATGGCGGATTTCGAACCGGGCCTGGACTTCGCGCGCGACGGCGATCCCGTCGACGTGTGCCTGCTGCTGGAGGGGACTTACCCTTACGTCTCGGGCGGCGTGTCGACCTGGGTGAACGATCTGATCCGCGCCCAGTCGCACCTGCGGTTCCATTGCGTGGCGCTGCTGGCCGACCGCAAGGAGCGCGCGTTCAAGTATCCGATCGCCGGCAATGTCGTTGGTCTCGCGCACGTCTATCTCCAGCAGCCGGATGCCGGGCCGTCGTCGGCGCGGGGACTGCGCAAGCTTTTCAAGAATCTCCAGCCCTCGCTGCTATCAATCCAGGGGCGCGGGACGATCGCGGATCTCGAGCGCGTGCTTTCCGTCCTGGCGCCCCGGCGGGCCGATCTCGGCGCCGAGACGCTGCTCAATTCGCCCGAAGCGTGGCGCACGCTGGTGCGGATGTACGAGGCGACGGTGCCGGACTGCTCGTTCCTCGACTATTTCTGGACGTGGCGCGCCCAGCTCGGCGGGCTTTTCGCGTGCCTGCTGGCGCCGCTGCCCGACGCGCGCGTCTATCACACGATCTCGACCGGTTATGCAGGTCTGATGGCCACGCGCGGCGCGCTCGAGACCGGTCGACCGTGCTTCGTTACCGAGCACGGCATCTACACGAACGAGCGGCGCATCGAAATCACGATGGCCGACTGGCTGTCGTCCAACAGGCCGCGAGCGCTCGCCGTCGAGCGCGAGCGGCGCGATCTGAAGGATCTCTGGATCGACACGTTCATCTCGTATTCGCAGTGCCTCTATTCGGCCGCGCGGTCGATCGTCACGCTCTACGAGGGGAACCAGGCCATGCAGCGGCGCGACGGGGCGCCGCCCGGGCGCCTGCGCATCATTCCCAACGGCATCGACTACGACGCCTATGCGGCCGTCCCGCGCGAGGATGCCGGGCGTCCACCGACCGTTGCGCTGATCGGCCGCGTCGTGCCGATCAAGGACATCAAGACGTTCATCCGCGCGGTCGCGGTGGCACATCGCGAGGTGCCCGATCTCCAGGCCCTGATCCTCGGCCCCGAGGACGAGGATCCGGCCTATGCGGCCGAGTGCAAGGATCTCGCGCGCATGCTGAAGCTCGACGGAACGCTGCGTTTCATGGGGCGACAGAAGCTGACGGACTGGCTCGGCAAGATCGACGCGCTGGCGCTGACGTCGGTGTCGGAGGCCCAGCCACTGGTCATTCTCGAAGGCGGTGCAGCCGGCGTGCCGACCGTAGCGACCGACGTGGGTGCGTGCCGCGAGATGATCGAAGGACGGTCCGAGGAAAGCCCGGCGCTGGGCCCGGGCGGCGAGGTCACGCCGCTGGCCGACCCGCAGACGACGGGCCGCGCGCTCGCGCGCCTTCTGAAGGACAAGGACTGGCACGCGCGCTGCTCGGCGGCGATCAGGAAGCGCGTCGAGATCCTCTACAACAAGAAGTCGATCGACGCCGTCTATCGCGATCTCTACGAGGAGTACAGGCAGGCGCCGGACAAGCGCCCCGGTGTGGAGGCGGCCTGATGGCGGGCATCGGCTTTTCCCTGCGGGAGCTCGCGCGCGCCGAAGATCTGATGGGATCGCTGCGGGCCTTCATGCACGCGACCCTCGTCGCGGCCGGCCCCTGGCTGGTGACGATCCTGGCGCTCGGCACGCTGTCGATGATCGCCGGCGACGTTTCACGGAATGCGGAGGTGGCGCTCTTCCGGATCGTCGTCATCTACAATTTCGGCTTTTCGCTGATCTTCGCGGGTCCGATCTCGATCGTCGTCACGCGCTATCTGGCGGACCGGATCTACATGCGCGACGTCACCGAGGGCCCCGGCATGTTGCTGGGTGCATTCGCCCTGATGCTGGCCACCCAGGGGCCGATCGCGATCGGCTTCTATGGATTCGCGGTCGAAGCGCCGCTCGGCGTGCGGTTGATCGCGATCGCCGGATATCTGCTGACGGGTGCGCTGTGGGTCGCGGCCGTCTTCCTGTCGACGCTCAAGGATTTCCGGTCGATCACGTACAGCTTCGCGATAGGCATGTTCGCGGGCCTCGTATGCGGCGCGGTCCTGTCGGGTTTCGGTGCGGTCGGACTGCTCGCAGGCTTCACGGCCGGTCTGGCGGTCGTGCTTTTCGCGCTCGTCGCACGCATTCTCGCCGAGTATCCATACCCGGTCGTGCGGCCTTTCGCCTTCCTCGTCTATTTCAGGCGCTACTGGGATCTCGCCGCGATGTCGTTCTGCTACAACGCCGCGATCTGGATCGACAAATGGGTGATGTGGCTGTCGCCCGAACGGGAGATCGAGGCCGGCGTGCTGGTCTCGTATCCGGATTACGACAGCGCGATGTTCCTGGCGTATCTTTCGATCCTGCCGGCGATGGCTCTGTTCGTGCTGATTGTGGAGACCTCGTTCTTCGAGCGCTACCTCGCCTTCTTCCGGGAAGTGCAGCGCCACGGCACGTGGGCACGACTGCGTGCCGCGCAGATCGACCTGATGGACAGCGTGGGCGAGGGATTCCGGGTGCTGGTCGTCCTGCAGGGCTCGCTCAGCTATCTTGCGATCCTGCTCGCACCCGTGCTGTTCGAATCGCTCGGGCTCGGCTTCTCGCAGCTCGCGATGTTCCGCTTCGGCGTATTGGGCGCGCTCTTCCATGCACTGCTCCTGTTCGTGCTGATCGTCTTCGCCTATTTCGACCTGCGGCGCCTTGCCCTGAAGATCGTGCTGTTTTTCCTGCTGCTGAACGCGGCATCGTCGGGGGTCTCGCTGTGGGCCGGTTTCGCCTGGTACGGCTACGGTTATTTCCTGTCCGCCGCGGCGAGCTTCGCGATCGCCTATGCGATCATGCTTCGGAAGATCGCGAACCTTCCCTATCTCGTGTTCGTCGAAATCAATCCCTCCGTAAAGCGCGGATGACCAAGGAACCGAAATGTCCGTCTATCTCGTGACCGGCGGTGCCGGCTTCATCGGCTCGCATCTCGTCGACTCGCTGTTGGCCGACGGGCATGGCGTGCGCGTGCTCGACGACCTGTCGACGGGCAAACGTGCGAACCTCGATCCGCGCGCCGAGCTGGTCGTCGGCGACGTCGGCGACCCGACCGCGGTTGCGCGTACGACCGCCGGGGTCGACGGGATCGTGCATCTGGCGGCGATCGCCTCGGTCCAGCGCGGGAACGAAGATTGGGCGGGCACCCACCGCACCAACCTGACGGCGGCGATCCACGTCTTCGATGCGGCGCGGCGGGCCAAGACGGGGGGGCCCGTGCCGGTCGTCTACGCGTCGTCCGCGGCGATCTACGGCGACAGTCCCGATCTTCCGCTCGTCGAAACGGCGCGTCCGCGCCCGCTTTCGGCCTATGGGGCCGACAAGCTGGGCTGCGAACTGCACGCGCGCGTCGGCGGCGCCGTGCACGGCGTGCCGACGGCGGGATTCCGCTTCTTCAACGTCTTCGGCCCCCGGCAAGATCCGAAAAGCCCGTATTCGGGCGTGATCTCGATCTTCGCCGACCGCGTGCGCGCGGGTACCGCATGCCGGATCCAGGGCGACGGTGGGCAGGCGCGCGATTTCGTCTATGTCGCCGACGTGGTTGCGGCACTCCGCACGGGGCTCGCGGCTGCCAGCGTCGAAGCGCCCGTGTTCAATGTCGGCACCGGCGTGTCGACCCGCATCGTCGATCTGGCGAAGATCCTGCAACGGCTCGCCGGCTCGAAGGCGGATCCGGAATTCGTCGCGGCTCGCGCAGGCGACATCCGCCTGTCGCTGTGCGAACCCTCGAAGCTCAAGGCGCTCGGCTGGCAGCCGCGCACGGCGCTCGAGGAAGGCTTGCGCCTGACGCTCGCTTCGCTCGGCTAGAAATCCGTCAGAAGGACGTCCAGCACAGCTCGTGCTTGTTGTGGAAGAGATGGCGCAGTCGGCCGCCGGGGATCGCCGCGAAGCGCCGCGCGGTCTCGTGGTCGGTCGCTCCCTGGAACTTGATCGTGCAGACCATGCGGCGCGCGAGGCCGCTGGCCCGCCAGCGCTCGACCAGCTCGAAAAGGCGCGCGGGATAGCAGATCACGTCGCTGAACAGCCAGTCGACGGGGCCGATCTCTTCCGGCGCCAGTCCGAACGCGCTCGCCTGCTTCAGTTCCACGCCCGGCATGGCGGCGACCGACGGGTCGAGCGGCGCCTTGTCGATGGCAAGCACCGACGCGCCGAGCTTGGCGAGCACCCATGTCCATCCGCCCGGTGAGGCACCCAGATCCACGCACCGTTCGCCCGGTCTGGGCATTTCGCCGGCGAGCGTCAGCGCTTCCCAGAGCTTCAGGTATGCGCGGCTGGGCGGCCCCGACCTGTCCTCGACGAAGCGGCATTCGCCGTCGGGAAAGGGACTGGAGCAGCGGGCGCTGACCAGCATCGTCTGCGGGTCGAGGAGCATCCATGCGCCGAGCGGTGCGGCGGGCACCGGACTGCCGAAGACCATGGGCTTCGCGGACACCTTCGGCAGTTCGCCGGCGATCAGGGTGGCCCGGCGATGGTGCGCATGTGCATGGAGCGACCAGTTGCGTTGGATCGCGCGCAGTGCCTTCGCGGCCTGCCCGATCGACGGGGCGGGGATCCGCACGGGATCGAGCCACACGTTCTGGGCCCAGGCCGCGTCGCGCGCGGGACCGGGGGCGACGAGCAGTCGCCCGTATTCGGCCGAGACGTCGCCCAGTTCCTCGCGCAGCGGCTCGACGAAGCCGTCGGCGGCAAGATAGGCGGCGAACGTTTCCAGCGTGCGTCTCCGTGATCGGCAGGTCCGGGTCAATATAGGAACTCGGCGGTGCGCTTGCCAGCGCGGGTACGGGCGCGCGAAAGTAATTCCGTGTACAATGTGCGTTCGCCCCGTCTTCTTGCGAGCTGGTTGCCGGTCGCCCTGACAGCGGTCGTTCTTCTGCAGTCGGTCGTCGGCCACGCCGCACTTCGCCCCGCCGCAATGGTCCTGACGCTTGTCTGGCTCGCGGTCGTGTATCCGGCGACGCGCGCGACGGAACGCGCCTTCGTCGCGGCCGTGCTGGCCTCTACCGCCGCCGTCGTGGCGATGGGTGCGGACTGGCGTGCGCTTCTCGGGACCGGGCTCGACCGGGCGACGACGTTCGTGGCGCTGCTCGCCTCGCTCGGGCTGTTGCGCGACGCGGCCCGCACGTCGCGGGCAGTGCGGCGCGCGGGCAACTGGCTGATCCGGCAGTCGCCGAGCTGGCGGTTCCTCGCGATCGCCCTGGGCGGGCACGGCTTCGGGATCGCGCTCAACATGGGTGCCGTCACGCTGCTCGGCACGCTGATCAAGCGGTCGAACACGCTCGAGGCGGCCGGCGGCGATCCTGAGATCGTCGCGATCCGCGAGGAACGGATGAACGTCGCTCTTCTGCAGGGATTCTTCGCGATGCTGGTCTGGTCGCCGATGGCGATCTCGGTCGCATTCACGCTTTCGATGATTCCGTCCGTCACGTGGTTCCAGGTCGGCCCGCCGGCGTTGGCGATCGCCGCGCTGTTTCTTGCGACGGGATGGATCGTCGACCGCATCAAGTGGCCGCCGTCCCGTAGACGATCGCGGCCACAGCCCGGCCCGAAGCCGCCGGCGCGCGACGTGCTGCCGATGCTCGGCATCATCGTCGGCCTCGTATCCACGGTCCTCGGCGCCAAGGCGCTGTTCGGGTTCGGCATGGTCGAGGCGATCACGTGGTTCGCCGGCCTCTTCGCACTGGGTTGGTTGTTCGTCCAGTACCTGCGCGCAGGATTTCGTAGGGCGTTCGTCGCGACCGGGCGGCGGCTCGGTCGCCATGTGGTGCGCTTCGTTCCCGACACGCGCGGCGAGCAGATCGTGCTCGGCTCGGCGAGCTTCCTGGGGGTGACGCTGGCCACGCTGCTGCAGGGGCTCGGCGCCTCGGCGCTGCTCGATGCCTGGCAGCCTTCCGGGCCCGTCCTGTCGCTCGCGATCGTGCTGTTCGTCGTGGTCGGGTCGCAGTTCGGGATTGTGGCGCTCGTCACCAGCGCAATCGCCGGCGGGGCCGTGATGGGCATGGCGCGCATGCCGATGACGGACCTCGACCTCGTTCTGTCGCTGCAAGTCGGCTGGTGCCTGTCGGCGACGCTGTCGGCCTATTCCGGGGGAACGATGCTGATGGCGCGGATCATCGATCGCGATCCATCCGTCTTCCGCACGTGGAACCTGCCATGGGCGATCGTGTGCTACGCGCTGTTCGCCGCGATCGCGTGGTGGCGCATCTAGCCCCGCAATGCCGCCGCCGCTTCTTCCCAGACGTTCCGCGAGGTCGCATGCAGCAGCGGGCCGACATGCCGGCGGGCGTCGTAGTTCCCGCCATTGTCGAGGAACGCGACATGACCGCCCGCCTCGCGTACGGCGAGCGATCCGGCGGCGTGATCCCACGGCAGCGTGCGCGTGAAGCAGGCGAGACCAAGCCTGCCGCGCGCCAGATCGAGATAGACCGCCCCGGCACAGCGGTCGTCCACGAAGCGGCCGAACCGGCCGGATTCCTCGGCCCGCTTGCGCAGCGTCTTGCCGTAGACGGCGACGTCCGGACCCGGCTTGAGACGCACGGGCGCGCCGTTGAAGTGGGCACCGGTACCCTTTCCGGCCACGAGCAGGTCGCGCGTCATCGGTTCGTAAATCCAGCCGGCGACGGGTTCGCCGCCGACGGCGAGCGCCACGATCGAACAGAACGGCGTGCGGTTACCCGCGAAATTGGCCGTCCCGTCGAGCGGATCGATGATCCAGACGGGCGAAGTCTCGCCGAGACGGTCGAGAACCGCGCGGTCGCCGGCGACGGCTTCCTCGCCGACGACGCTGCTGCCAGGCAGCAGGTCGGCGAGTGCAGGCGTCAGGCGAGCTTCGGCGTCGAGGTCGGCGGCCGTGACGTAATCGTTCGGACCTTTGAGCGAGATGTCCGACGCCGCGAGTGCCCTGAATCGCGGCACGATCGCCGCATCGGCGACGTCGGCGATCAGGGCGGAGACGCGGTTCATGTCGGAATCGGAAAGCATGGACTGGCGTTAAAGCAGCTTCGCGCAGACGGCAAGCCCAATCCGGTCCGTTTAGGCGGCGCAGTTGTCCGACAGCGGGCAAGCGGCACCATCGGTCTCGATCTGCACGGTCATATGGCCGATCGCGTTGCGTTCGCGCAGTTCGAGCGCCAGCGCGCTCAGGAACGCGTCGCCGGGATGCCCGGCGGGCATCACCAGATGCGCCGATAGGGCGGTCTGCGTCGTGCTCGTCGCCCAGATGTGCAGGTCGTGCACACCCGCGACACCGGGCTGCCCGGCAAGGAATGCCCGCACGGCCTGCGGATCGACGCCGGCGGGAACGCCGCCGAGCGACAGGGTGAGACTGTCCTTGAAAAGCTGCCAGGTGCCCCAGACGATCACGGCGACGATGGCAAGGCTCGCCGCGGGATCGATCCAGAACCAGCCGGTCGCCAGTGCCGCAGCGCCGGCAACGACAACGCCGGCCGAAATCAGCGCGTCGGCGGCCATATGGAGATAGGCCCCGCGGATGTTGAGGTCGTGCCGCCGGCCCGATGCGAACATCCAGGCCGTGAACCCGTTGATCGCGATCCCGATCGCCGCGACCGCCATAACGACACCGCCCTCGACCGGCTCGGGCCGTCCGAAACGCAGGACCGCTTCCCACGCGATCGCGCCGACGGCGACGAGCAGGATGACGGCGTTGAACAGCGCCGAAAGGATCGAAGCACCACGCAGCCCGAACGTGAAGCGTGCCGAGGGCGGGCGCCTGGCCAGCACCGCCGCCGACCACGCGACGGCAAGGCCGAGCACGTCGGACAGGTTGTGCCCGGCATCGGCGAGCAGCGCCATCGAGTTGGCGTAGAGACCGAAGGCCGCTTCAGCCGCGACGAAGGCCGTATTCAGCCCGATTCCGATGGCGAAGCGGCGGCCGAAATCGACCGGGCCATGGCTATGGCCGTGCCCGGCGTGCGAGTGCTCGTGCCTGTGGTCGTGCGGCATGGTGCAGTCCGCTATTCGGTCCGGAACGGCTTCTGGCGGGCGGTTCGGCCCATCTCGTCGAGAAGTGCGCGCGCCATGGCGCCATAGGCCGCCATCTCGTCGACCGGTGTTCCCAGAAGCGTCGCGGTTCCCTGCCAGAGTCTGACCCCGCGCGCATCGTCGAGGCTGAGCGTGAGCTGGAACTGCACCGAACCCGATCCGCCGCCTTCCGGGCGGCGCGGATTGGCGAGGCTGTCCTCGGTCGTCGAGTAGAGGTTGAGTCGCACGCGCGCATCGTCCCGGTCGGCCTGGATCGATCCGATTCCGGGCGGAGGACCGGCCCGGCCGATCTGTTGGACGGCCGTCTCGAAGTTCATCGACAGGGTGCCGGTGCGGTCGTCGACGTGCTTTCCTTTTCGCTCCAGCGCACGCTCGATCTGCTGCTTCAGGCGGCGGTTGTCCCGTGTGTCATCGAACGGCCGGACGCGCAGCGTCGCGTCGGCCGGGATGTCGCGGAACGCCTGCGCGTTGATACGGCCTGGCGCACGCGCGT
This sequence comes from Rhodospirillales bacterium, assembly GCA_016794005.1. Taxonomy (GTDB): domain Bacteria; phylum Pseudomonadota; class Alphaproteobacteria; order CACIAM-22H2; family CACIAM-22H2; genus Tagaea. Next base: position 3,820 of record JAEUKY010000107.1, on the reverse strand, counting down.
CGGATGTGTCCTGCGCGAACGCCGGCGGAAGCGCGAAAACGATCAGGGCGAATGCGAAGGCACGGAACATCTGCGACGACTCGAGGCGGTATGACGGGGCGTTGCGGGGGCACGGCCAGTATAGATGCCTGCGTCAGGCCGGTCGCCGCCGATTTTCGGACTTCCCCGGTGCGCAGAAGATCGAATGCAATGCCGCCAGGATCGCGGTCGCGTCGGACCCGGCGAGCCTGTAGTAGATCGTCTGTCCGTCGCGCCGGGTCAGGACGAGTCTATCCGTACGCAGCCGGGCCAGATGCTGGGAAAGCGCCGATTGCGACAGGTCGAGAACGGCTTCCAGCGCGCCGACAGACCGCTCGCCGCCCGCCAGATGGCACAGAATCGTCAGACGGCGCTCGTTGGCCATCGCCTTGAGCAGGGCGGCCGCCTTCCGGGCGCTGGCTTGCAGGCGCTTGGGATCCATCGAGGGACGTTTAGTACGCCCGGCGAAGATGCTCAAGCGTGCAGCCGCGCCGGCGACAGCTCGGCCGGCCGCACGCCCATCGCGGCGATATCTTCCGGCAGGCCGGTGCCGCGCACGAAGCCCGCGACGATCCGGCCGACGGCAGGGCTCGTCATGATGCCGTAGCCGCCGGGCGCCGCAGCCCAGTGCATCCCCTCCACGCGGTCGTCAGGCCCGAGGACCGGGCACTTGTCGGCCACGAAGCAGCGCAGGCCCGCCCATTTGCGGCGGATCCGCTCGATCTTCAACGTGGTCGCGGCTTCGACCCGCTCGGCGCACTCGGCGATGTCGATCTCCTCGGGCTGCGCATCGCAGGGCTCGGAAGGCGTCTCGTCGGCCGGCGAGGCGAGCATAAGGCCGGCTTCCGGCTTGAAATAGAATGTCTCGTCGATCTCGCAGGCCATCGGCCATCCGGCGAGCGTCGCCATTGCGACGGGCACTTCGAAAACGAACGCCGTCCGGCGTTTGGGTACGATGCCGATGGGGCGCGCACCGGCGAGCGCACCGACCCTGTCGGCCCATGCGCCGGCCGCGTTGACGATCTGCTTGGCGCGGAACGTCCCGGCCTTCGTGCGCAGCGTCCACATGCCGGCCGAACGGTCGAGATGCTCGAGTTCGGCATCGCACGCCAGCGTGCCGCCCGCCGCCTTGAAGCCCTTGAGGTAGCCGCGATGGATCGCGTGCACGTCCATGTCCATCGCCGCCGCGTCGTAGAGGGCGCGCGCGAGCCATGTCGGGTCGAGGGGCGGGCAGAGGGACAGCGCCTCCCTCCGGTCGATCTCGACGACCGTGCCCGGCAGCGCCTCGGCAAGGCCTTTCTCGACCGATGCATCCTTGCCGGCGGCGGCGATGAACAGGGCGCCACGCGGGGCCAGCAGCGGATGCTCGGTGAAGCCGGGCGGGGGGGCTTCGAAAAACGGGCGGCTGGCGCACGTGATCTGGCGGATGACGCGCGGCCCGTACGCCTCCTCGAACAGCGCGGCCGACCGGCCGGTCGTATGGTAGCCGGGCTGGGTCTCCGTCTCGAGGAGGAGCACGCGGTGCGTCGGAGCCAGCGCGTAGGCACACGAGGCGCCGACGGCACCTGCGCCGACGATGGCGACGTCGAAATCGGTCATGCGGCCATACTAGTCCGCCGCGTGCGGTTGCGGGTGCGCCGTGTTGTGCGCGCGCTCCTGTTGGGCGAGGTTCAGCGCGATGGCGCCGATCGACTTGGTGTAGCCGGCGAGCAGCAGGTAGAGCGACGGCACGATGAAGCTGGTCATCAGCGTGGCAAACGATACGCCGCCGATGATGACCCAGCCGATCGCCTCGCGGCTTTCCGCACCCGCGCCATGCGCGCTGGCGAGCGGCACCGCGCCCACCACCGTCGCGATGGAGGTCATCAGGATGGGGCGCAGTCGCTGGACGGCCGCGTTGAGCACCGCGTCGCGGATCGACTGGCCTTCTTCGCGCAGCTGGTTGGCGAACTCCACGATCAGGATGCCGTTCTTCGCCATCAGCCCGATCAGCAGGATCATGCCGATCTGGCTGTAGACATTGAGCGAGATGCCGGTGAAGTAGAGCGCGCCGAGACCGCCGGTCACCGCCAGAGGCACCGAAAGCATGATGATCAGCGGATGGATCCAGCTCTCGAACTGGGCGGCCAGCACGAGGAACACGATCACCAGCGCCAGGCCGAACGTGAAGTAGAGCGACGCGGCCGATTCCTTGAACTCCTGGCTCTGGCCGCGATAGCTGATGCGGGCCTCGGGGGGCAGCTCCTCGGCTGCGATCTTCTCCATGATCGCCAGCGCCTCGCCCAGCGTGAAGCCGGGTGCGAGCGATGCGGTCAGCGTGATCGAGCGCAGCCGGTCGACGCGGTTGAGTTCCGCCGGACCGGCGGCCTCGGTGAGCGTGACCAGCGTCGACAGGGGGATCAGCTGCTGGGTCGTCGCCGAGCGCACGAAGATGCTGGCGAGATCCTGCGGCGTAGCGCGATCCTGCAGGCGGGCCTGCAGGATCACGTTGTACTCTTCGCCGCGGTCGACATAGGTCGACACGTTGCGCGACCCGAACATCGTCTCGAGCGTGCGGCCGATCGAGTCGATCGATACGCCGATGTCGGCGGCACGCGCGCGGTCGATGCGCACGCGCAGCTCGGGCTTGGTTTCGCGGTAGTTGGAGTCGACGTTGAGAAAGCGCGGGTCCTGCGACAGGCGGACCATCATCAGGTCGCGCCAGCCTCGCAGCGTCTCGTACTCGGTGCCGCCGAGAACGAACTGGATCGGCGGCTGGAAGCCGCGCTGGCCCAGCGACGGCGGGTTGAGCGCGAAGGCGCGCACGCCGGGCAGGCCGGCGATGCGCGGGAAGACCTCGCGCACGATGTCTTGCTGCTTGACCTCCCGGCCTGCCGGCTTAGGCGCGCCGTTCTCGGAATTGGCGTAGCGCTGGCCCCAGGGCTTCAGGCGCAGGAACAGCAGGCCCGAATTGACCGGGGCGGGGCGCTGGAAGCCCGGCGCGATGTTCGCCATGATCACGGCCGACGTACCGTTTTCGACGTACGGGCGCAGGATGCGCTCGATCTCGATGACCGAATTGGCCGTGTAGCTGTACGAAGCGCCTTCGGGGGCCGTGACCGGAATGACGACGACGCCCCGATCCTCGATCGGCGTGAATTCCTTCGGGATCGACACGAAGAAGACGTAGGCGAGACCGGAGATCATGACGCCGCTGCCGATGACGACGAGAGGTGCGCGCAGCGTGCGGTCGAGCAGCCAGCGGTATCCCTCATTGATCGCGACGAAGACCTTCTCGGTCAGAAGGTAGAGCTTGCCTTCGTTCTCGTGCGATTTCAGAAGTTTCGAGCACATCATCGGCGAGAGCGACAGCGCGACCAGACACGAGAACGCGACTGCCGCCGCCAGCGCGATGCCGAATTCCGTGAACAACCGGCCCGTATTGCCCTCCATGAACGAAATGGGCACGAACACGGCCATCAGCGTCAGCGTGGAGGCGAGCACGGCGAAGGTGATCTGCCGTGCGCCGCGGACTGCCGCCAGCAGGACGGGTTCGCCCTTCTCGATGCGCGCATGGATGTTTTCCAGCACGACGATGGCGTCGTCGACGACGATGCCGATCGCGAGCACGAACGCGAGCAGTGTCAGCACGTTGAGCGAATAGCCGAGCGCGGCGATGACAGTGAACGAGCCGATCACGGAAACCGGGATGGCGACGGTCGGAATGATCGTCGCGCGCCAGGAACGCAGGAAGACGAAGATCACGCAGATGACGAGGCCGATGCCGATCGCCAGCGCGTGATAGACCTCGTAGATCGACTGT
>JAEUKY010000094.1 GCA_016794005.1 Rhodospirillales bacterium | reverse complement strand
CGAGGAACGCTTCTTCGTGACGCGCCCCGACCCGGTCTCGGGCCGCATGGTGCGCTGGGCGACGCCCCTGTTCCTGTGCCTCGTGCTGGTCGAGGCGATCGACCTTGTCTTCGCGGTCGACTCGGTGCCGGCGATCTTCGCGATCACGACCGACCCGTTCATCGTCTACACGTCGAACATCTTCGCGATCCTCGGGCTGCGCTCGCTCTATTTCGCGCTTGCCGCGATGATCCACCGCTTCCGCTATCTCAAATACGCGCTGGCGGCGATCCTGCTGTTCGTCGGCACCAAGATCTTCCTGGTCGGCTTCGGCGTGAAGATGCCGGCCTGGTTCTCGCTGTCGGTGACGGTGGGGCTGATCGCCGCGGGCATCCTCTACTCGCTGTGGAAGACCCGCGGCGAGGCGGAGGTCACGCCCGCTGCGGCGTCATCCGGTCGATGACCTTGAAGTGACGCCGGGCGCCGCCGACGATCTCGCCGTCGGTCGGATGGTCCGCGTTCTCGACCGCGACGACCTTCCCGGCGATCTTCGGGGCGTGCGCGGCCAGATGCCTGGCGAACGCGCCCTTCGTGTGGCCCGGTCCGGTGACGAGGATCTCCTGCGCGTCCTTCAGCGCGTCGGCGATCGCGGCGAAGAATTTCGGATCGTCGGCGGCGTGGCCCGACCCGATGGCGCCGGCCTTGTGGTGGACCTGCTCGCCGGCATGGGCCGACTTCACGACTTTCGATTCGAAGGCGTGGGCGTCGAAATGGAAGACCTTGGCGACGGCGTGATCGAGCCAGACGACGGCGTGGAAATGGTTCATGGGGGACATCCTCGGTTCTGTTCCGGGCCCTTATCCCACGTTCCCGTCCGCCGGGATTTGCGCTGGATCAAACCGGATGCTAGGGGTTCGGGGACATGAAGAAAGCCCCCGTTATCGGCGTTTCCGCCTGCCTGCTGCCCAGCGACCGCGGCCCCATCCACACCGTGCGCGTCCAGTACGTGAACGCCGTCCTCGACGGGATCGGCGGCCTGCCGCTGCTGCTTCCCGCCGTCGGCGAACGACAGGACGTGGCGGGCGTTCTCGACCGGCTCGACGGGCTGCTGCTGACCGGCAGCCCGTCGAACGTCGAGCCGAAGCATTACGGCGACGCCGGCCGGCCGACCACGCTGCACGACCCCGCACGCGACGCCACGACGCTGCCGCTGATCCGTGCGGCGCTGGCGCGCGGCCTGCCGATCCTCGCGCTGTGCCGCGGGCATCAGGAACTGAACGTGGCGCTCGGCGGCAGTCTCCACCAGCATGTCGAGGAGATGCCGGGCCGCATCGACCATAGCGCGCCCGCCAGCGACGACATGAACGAACGCTACGCGCTGCGCCACTGGGTCGATCTGGTGCCCGGCGGGTTCCTGCAGAAGATCAACGGCGGCAACGCGCGCGCCTGGGTCAATTCGCTGCACAGCCAGGCGATCGACCGGCTGGCCGACGGTCTCGCCGTCGAGGCGACGCACGAAGACGGCACGATCGAGGCGGTGCGCTGGACGAAGGGGCCGGGCTTCGCGCTGGGCCTGCAATGGCATCCCGAATGGCACGTGCGCAGCGACGCGTTCGCGCGCGCGATCTTCGCCTCCTTCGCCGACGCGATCGCCGCGCGCGCATGACCGGCTTCGTCTCGCTGCCGGCGGAACTTGCCGAAAGCCGGATCGTCCCCGGCCATGGCGGCCGGCCGATCCGGATCTATCGCTGGCGCACGCAGGGTGCCGGCCCGCGTCCGGCCCTGCTGTGGGGCCACGCGAACGGCTTCGCGGCGGGCAGCTACCGCACGCTGTTCGCGTCGCTCGCCGCCGATCTCGACGTGTTCGCGTTCGACGCGGCCGGGCAGGGCGGCTCGGCGCAGCCCGCCGAAGGTGCGGATATTTCGGCGTTCTGCGATCCCGACGCGCTGGCCGACGACGTCGATGCGGTCGCACAGGAAGCGCGCGCGTGGGCGGGAAGGCCCGTCGTCTACGGCGCGCATTCGATGTGCGGGGCGGCGATGCTGCGCCTGACGCTGTTCCATCCGGCGCGCTTCGCGGCATTGGGTCTCAAGGGCATGATCCTGTGCGAGCCGCCTTTCTTCCCGCCGCCGGGGCACGACCTGCACGATGCCGGGCTCGCCCGCCATAAAAAGCGCGTGACGCGCGCAAGCGCGCGGCGCGACGAGTTCCCCGGCGGGCCCGACGAACTGGCGGCGTATCTGACGGGACGCGAGATCTTCGCGCGCTTCCGTCCCGATCAGGTCGCCGCGCATGCCGCCGCCACGCTGCGCCCCGACGGCGGCACGTGGCGGCTGGCCTGCGCGCCCGCGACCGAGACGGCGGTGTTCCGCGCGCTCGGTGGCCAGCCGGTCAATTTCCCCGCCTTGCACCGCTTCCCGGCCGGCGTTCCGCTGCATTTCGTCGCCGGCGACATCGCGGCGGGGCTGGCACAGGGCGTGACCGTCACGGCGATGATGCCCGACGCGGCGGCAAGGGTGCCGCACGCGAAGCTGACCGAGCTTGCCGGCGCCTCGCACATGATGGTGTTCGAGGAGGAAGCCGAATGCGCCCGGCTCGTCAAATCCTTCGCCAGCGAATGCGAATCGCGCTAGATCGGGCGACATGACCGACACGCCTCCGCCGCCCTATTTCGACACCGCGCCGCTGCCCAAGGCGCCGCGCGGGGCCTTGCGCCTCGTCACGTGGAACATCAATTCGGTGCGCCTGCGCCTGAAGCTGATCGAGAAGCTGGTCGGGCTCGCGCGCCCCGACGTGCTGTGCCTGCAGGAAACCAAGTGCCCGGACGAGGCGTTCCCCGGCGACGCGCTGAAGGCGTTGGGCTTCGCGCATCAGGCCTTCCACGGCATGAAAAGCTACAACGGCGTTGCGGTGCTGAGCCGCGTGCCGCTCGCAAGGCCGTCGCCGATCCACCATTGCGGGCTGCAGGACTGCCGCCACATCGCGGTCGAACTGCCCGGCGGGATCGAGCTCAACGACGTCTACATCCCCGCCGGCGGCGACGAGCCGGATCCGGCCGCCAATCCGAAATTCCGCCACAAGCTCGATTTCGTCGCCGCTCAGGCCGCGTTGTGGAAGAAGCGCAAGCGCGGCCGGCCGGCGATCCTCGTGGGCGACCTCAACATCGCGCCGTTCGAGACCGACGTGTGGAGCCACAGGCAGCTTCTCGACGTCGTCAGCCACACGCCGGTCGAGGTCGAGGGGCTGGCGAAGATGCGCGAGGCGCACGACTGGGTCGACGTCGCGCGCCAGCGCCATCCGGAGCCGCAGCGTCTCTACACGTGGTGGAGCTATCGCAATTCCGACTGGCGCAAGTCCGATCGCGGCCGGCGGCTCGACCATGTCTGGGTCACGCCCGATCTTGCGCCGAAGGTGAAGGGCTTCCACATCCTGCGCGGTGCCCGCGACTGGACGCAGCCCTCCGACCACGTGCCCGTCGCGGTCGACCTGGCGCCCTGATCAGCCCTTGGCCGCGACGGCCTGGCGAAGCTGCTGGTTGGTGTTGACGATGCGCCGGGCGAGTTCGCGCATGATCTCGACCGCCATGCCCGGGAATTCGTTGATCAGGCCCATGAAGTCGTTCTTCTCGATCTTCAGGCAGACGAGGTTCTTCTCGGTCGCGGCCGTCACGTGCGCGGTGCGCGGCACGTCGCACAGGATCGCGATCTCGCCCAGGATCTCGTTGCGGCCCATGCGGGCGATGTCGATGCGGCCCTTGGGCGTGTCGATCGAGATGACGGCCTCGCCGTCCAGCACGATGTAGGCGGCGTCGCCCGCGTCGCCCTGCTGGAAGACCGCGTGTCCGGGCTCGAAGGTCAGGCGCTGGCTCATGAAGGCGAGCAGCTTCAGCTTCGCCGGATCGAGATTGGCGAAGAGCGGGATGCGCTTGAGCGCGTCGGTTTCTTCCTTCAGCGACATGGGCTGCCTTCCTTCGCGTCTAATCCGCGGCGAGCATTTCCTTGAGCATGCCCTCGCGGGCCTTGAGGTCCTCGACCGGGCCGTCCTGCACGAGGCGGCCGTCCGAGAAGACCAGCGCGCGCGCGAAGCGCGGCGCGCTGGTCGCGTCCTGCGTGGCCCAGACCAGCGTCATGCCGCGCGTCCCGTCGATGATGGCGTCGAGCACGCGGGCCTGCGCCGACCGGTCGAGGGCCGCGATCGAATCGTTCATGACCAGGATGTCGGGCCGCTTGACCAGGGCGCGCGCGATGGCGAGCTTCTGGCGCTGCGGGGCCGACAGGCGCGAACCCGCCACGCCCGTCTGGAAATCGAGGCCGATCTCGAACACGCGTTCGCGCAGGGCAAGCGCGTCGAGCACCTCGCGGATGGTCTGGCCGACGGTCGCCTGCGCCTTGGCCTGGCCGTAGGCGACGCGGCCGAACAGGATGTTGTCCTGGATCGACGCGGCGGCGTTGTAGCTGTCGGGATCGAAGAAGGCGATCTTCGCGCGCGCCGCTTCCGGCAGGTCGCCGTGCAGCGCCTTGCGCACGGCAAGGGCCCGCGCCTTGAAATCCTTGTCGATCAGGCCGAGGCGATGGCGCGCGTCGACGAGCTTGAGCGGCAGGCTCAGCAGGCGCGCGCGGTCTTCCTCGTCGATCGCGGGCAGCGATCCGTCGGCCAGCGGTACCGTGCGCGTCAGGATCGCCTGATAGGCCGGAAGGTCGTCGGCGGCGATGAAGCTGAAGCGGTCGAAGAACTCGTGGCCTGCGGGCAGGCCGGCGAACAGTTCGACCATCGTCTCGGCGACCTTGCGGCCCATCGCGACGAGTTCGGCCTCCATCCCCTTGGCGCGCAGCACGGCCAGGAAATCGGGCTGCGTGGCCAGCGCCTCGCCCTCGAAACTCGCGTCGAGCGGCGTGCCGAACAGCAGGTTCTCGCCCAGCGAGGCGTTGTCGTTGTAGCGCTCGGGATCGAACGTCTCGATCAGGCCCTTCAGCGCCGGGTCCGCCTGGCTGCCCGACAGGCGCTGGCGGAAGGCGGCGCGCGCGGCGAGGATCGCGTCGGCCACGGCCTGCTTGCGCCTGGGATCGATGCGGCCGCGCAGGCCGAGCTGGAACACGTCTTCGGCGAGGTCGACGCGCGTCAGCACTTCGGCGGCCACGCGATCGAAGTCGGCGGCGTCCTTCGCCCCCGACTGCGCGTAGTCGACCCACTGCGCCTCGACGTCGAGCGGCAGGTTGCCGGCCTTCTCGGCCTCGGCCAGCATCGCGCGGCGTTCGGCGTTCTCGGCCGCCGACAGCACGCGCTGGCGCAGGCCGTAGGCGAGGTTGTCGCGCACGCTGGCGGAAAAGACGTAGGCGCTCGGGCCCACATAGCCGAGGCGCGCGCCGAGATCGGCGTCCGAGACGGTCGCGAGATCGACGTCGCCGATGCGGATGCTGCCGCCGGTGGGCAGGTAGAGGCGGGCAAGCGTCAGCGCCAGCGCCTCGCGCCCGCCGTTCGCCGGGCCGACGACGGCGACGTGCTCGCCGGGCGCGATCGTGAAGTTCACGCCTTCGAGCAGCTTGGTCTGCGCGTCCTCGTGGACGGTCAGCGCGTTCGCGACGATGGGCCCGTCGAGGCGCGGGGCGCTCCCGGTCGACGGCGCGTGCAGGCCGGCGGGCAGCATGTTCTCGGGCTGGAACTGCTCGATGACCTGCTCGTACTTCTGCTGCGCGTCCTGGGACTGCTGGTAGTAGTCGAGCAGCTCCTTCCACGGCGCCGTCATGTCCTTGTGCGCCGTCAGTGCCGCGACGAGCGCGCCGACCGACAGGCTGCCCTCGATCACGAGGTAGCCGCCGATGCCGTAGAACAGCAGGGGCGCGCCCTGGTTCAGCGTGTTGTTGATGAACTTCACCAGCGACTTGCGCTGGTAGATCTCGTAGCGGATGCGGTAGACCAGCCCGAATCGGTCGGTATAGTCCGCGCGCTCCCATGCGGCGGTGCCCAGCGTGCGCACCTCCTGGATGCCGCCGACGGTCTCGCCGATGCGCTCGGAGATCTTGCGCACCGCCTTGACGCGCTCCTTGCCCAGCGCCTTCACGCGCTTCTGCAGCTTCGGCACGATGTAGGCCTGCAGCGGGAACAGCGAGACGGCGGCGAAACCCATCAGCGGGTTCTGCACGAACAGGAAGATCGCGATGGTCAGCAGCATGCCGGCCTGCATCAGCGGCTGGACGAACGCGTCGCCCATGAAGCCGCCGATCTGCTCGACCTCGGCCGTCAGCATCGGGATCAGCTCGCCCGACGAGGTCTTGCGGAAATGCGGCACCGGGAAGCGCAGGATGCGCGCCATCAGCTGGAAGCGCAGCCGGCGCAGCAGCCGTTCGCCGAGCTTGCCCTTCAGCGAGTTGACGTACTGCTTCAGCCCCCCGTTGATCAGGATGGCGACGAAGAACAGCGCGCACAGCGACAGCAGGTACTGGATCTGGCCGACGCTGAACCAGCCGAGCCCGCCCAGGTCCACGGGGAACTGGATCCCCTTGCCCTGGATGCCCTGGTTCATGATGTTCTTGGGCAGGTCGAGCGTGACGTAATAGAAGAGCTGCGCCGCGGCGACGAGGCCGCAGATCGCCAGCGTGTCCTTGATCGAGAACCGGATCACGTACCGGTAGATCGACCGGTCGAGTCCGTCGTCCGCCCCAGACGCCACGTTCGCGCATTCCCCCGATTTCGGTGTCGGGCGGAGATTAGCCGTGCGCCGGATGCGGCGGCAAGCGCGGCTCGGGATACCCAAGCTGCCCGATTTTTGCCCACAGCCTTCCAACGGATGGGGCGAAACGCCGCAGTAACGTCTAGCCGTAGATTGACCGAACCGGCGTCGTGGAATCGCCACTTGGCTTGGCCCCCGGAATGCCCCTAGTGTTCGTCCGGAATCGGGGGCCGGCAAGGCCGACACAACGGAGTCCGATCGTGGAAATCGGGGGTCGAAACGGCGCAAAGCGGGCGCTGCGCACCGATCGTCGCGTGCTGATCTACAGCCACGACACGATGGGCCTCGGCCATCTGCGCCGCTGCCGCACGATCGCGCATGCGCTGGTCGAGGCGGACAAGGACCTCTCGGTCCTGATCCTGTCCGGCTCGCCGATCATCGGCTCGTTCGATTTCAAGGCGCGCGTCGATTTCGTGCGCATCCCGGGCGTCATCAAGCTGCGCAACGGCGAATACACGTCGCTCAACCTGCATATCGACATCGCGCAGACGCTGGCGATCCGCGCCTCGATCATCCGCCACACGGCCGAGGCGTTCGACCCGGACCTGTTCATCGTCGACAAGGAGCCGCTCGGCCTGCGCGGCGAGGTCGCCGAGACGCTGCATTTCCTGAAGCGCCGCGGCGTGCCGCTGGTGCTGGGCCTGCGCGACGTGATGGACGATCCGGCGCTTCTCGAGCCCGAATGGCGGCGCAAGAAGGCGCTGCCGGCCTTGCGCGAACTCTACGACGACATCTGGGTCTACGGCCTGCCGCAGATCTGCGATCCGCTGGCCGGCCTGTCGATCCCGGCCACGGTGCGCAAGAAGATCAGCTACACGGGCTATCTCAGGCGCGTGATCCCGCAGGGCAACCCGCGCTCGACGGTCGAGCACGCCCAGGCGCGCGAACAGCCCTACGTGCTGGTCACGACCGGCGGCGGCGGCGACGGCGACGCGCTGATCGACTGGGTATTGCGCGCCTACGAGAGCGACGCGGTCCTGCCGCACCGCGCCCTGCTGGTGCTCGGGCCCTTCATGCAGTCGGAAAAGCAGTCCGAATTCATCGAGCGCGCCGCCCGTCTCGGCCGCCGGGTCGAGGCGATCACGTTCGACGCGCATCTCGAGCAGCTCATCACGCGCGCCGCCGGCGTCGTCGCGATGGGCGGCTACAACACGTTCTGCGAGATCCTGTCGTTCGACAAGCCGGCGGTCATCGTGCCGCGCATCGCACCCCGCCTCGAACAGTACATCCGCGCCGAGCGCGCCGAATATGTCGGTCTCACGCGCATGCTGCCCGACGACGGGATCCGCGACACGGGCAAGATGGTCGAAGCGCTGCAGAACCTCGCCGACCAGAACCCGCCGTCGGCGGCGGTCGTTCCCGGCCTGCTCGACGGGCTGGAGAACGTCGAGCGTCTGATGGCGCGCTGGCTGCCCACGCTGCCGGCCCCTGCGCGCCGGCGCGTGATGACGCGCTAGGCTACTTCGCCGACTTCGCGATGATCGCCGTGGTGCTCTGCCCGGCGGTCAGCTTGGCGAGCACGACGCGCCCGCCCCAGCCTTCCACTTCCTTCGCCCCGACGACCTTGTCCTTGGTGTAGTCCGCACCCTTGACGAGCACGTCGGGCTTCAGCGCCTTCAGCGTTTCCATCGGCGTGTCCTCGGCGTAGATCACGACGAGGTCGACATGGCCGAGCGAGCCGATGACCGAGGCGCGCGCCGCCTCGCTCTGCACCGGGCGCGTCGCCCCCTTGAGGCGCCTGACCGACGCGTCGGAATTGAGGCCGACGACCAGCCGGTCGCACGTCGCGCGCGCCTGTCCGATCAGCGAGACGTGGCCGGGATGCAGCAGGTCGAAGCAGCCGTTGGTGAAGCCGATCTTCAGGCCCTGGCGGCGCCAGCGGCCCACCTCGTCGACGGCCTGCTCGAGCGTGACGACCTTGTGCTCGCCCGTCGCGATGTCGTCGTGGCGCAGGGCCCGCAGCAGGTCGGCCGAATAGGCGACGGCCGTGCCGACCTTGGCGACGACCACGCCCGCCGCGACCGAGGCGAGGCGGGCCGCCTGTTCGAGCGTAAGGCCGCCGGCAAGGGCGGTGGCCAGCGTGGCAACGACCGTGTCGCCGGCACCCGACACGTCGAACACCTCGCGCGCGAGGGCGGGCAGGTGCAGCGGCTTGCCCTTGGCGGGAACCACGCTCATCCCGTCGGCGCCGCGCGTGACGACGATGGCCTGCGCCTCGACGATCTTCAGGATCTTCTTGGCGGCAAGCTCGACGCTGCGGTCGTCGTCGACCGGCATCTGGGCGGCGTCGGCAAGCTCGCGCTTGTTGGGCGTCAGGATCGTCGCCCCCTTGTAGCGCGAATAGTCGCGCCCCTTGGGATCGACGATGACGATGCGCTTGGCCGCCTTGGCCGCGTGCACGATGGTGGCGATCTCGCGCGGGATCAGCAGGCCCTTGGCGTAGTCCGAGATCGCGACGACCGCGCAGTCCTTCATCGCCTGGCAGACGAGGCGTGCCGAATCCTCGGCGATCGAGTCGGCGACGGCCGATGCGGTCTCGCGGTCGGCGCGCAGCATCTGCTGGTGGCCGGCGATGTAGCGGGTCTTGATCGTCGTGGCGCGGTTGCGCTCGACCAGCAGGTGCGGCTCGACGCCGTCGAGCTCGCCGACCAGCTCCATCACCTCGCGGCCCGCCTGGTCCTGGCCGACGACCGACACGAACTCGACGTTGCCGCCCAGCCCGACGATGTTGCGCACGACGTTGCCGGCACCGCCGAGCATCGATTCCTCGCGCTCGATGCGCACGACCGGGATCGGCGCTTCGGGCGAAATGCGTTCGGCCGTGCCGTAGACGAAACGGTCGAGCATCAGGTCGCCCACGCACACGATGCGGGCACCCTTCAGCTTCGGGACGAGGGCGGCGAGTTCGGCGTTGACGGTCATGGCGCGCCGAACGGGTCCGGGCCGTCGGCGATGCCGAGGGCCTGTTCGAGCCCGCCGCACAGCATCTGGCCGAGCGTGATGTGCATTTCCTGGATGCGCGCCGTGGTGTCGGACGGCACGACGAGGCAGATGTCGGCCATGCCCTTGGCCGCACCGCCGCCCTTGCCGGTCAGGCACGCGACCGCGATGCCCATCTTCTTCGCCACCTTGAACGCCTCCAGCACGTTGGGCGACACGCCCGACGTGGTGATGCCGACGACGAGGTCGCCCGGCTTGCCGAGCGCTTCGATCTGGCGCGAGAACAGCCGGTGGAAGCCGATGTCGTTGCCGATCGCGGTCAGCGCCGAGCTGTCGGTCGTCAGCGCGATCGCGGCAAGCGCGGGCCGGTTCTTGACGTAGCGCACGGTCAGCTCGGTCGCCAGGTGCTGGGCGTCCGACGCCGAGCCGCCGTTGCCGAAGAACAGGATCTTGCCGCCGTTGCGGATCGTCGCGATGGCCTGTGCGAGAAGCCGCGCGAACTCCGCCTTCAGCGCGCGGTGCGTGGCTTCCGCGACGGCGCGGTGCTCGACGAATTCGGCGTCGTAGAAGCGGTCGGTGTCGAACTGCTGGGTCATGGCGTCCGTCGCTGTGCTGCCGACGCGAGAATGGCCTCGAATCGTGTCGCGATTGCGGCAATATCGAAGGTCTTCGCCGCGTAGTCCAGCGCCTTGGCGCCCATCGCGGCGCGCGTCGCGGGCTCGCTCGCAAGCCGCTTCGCGGCGGCAAGGAAGCCGGCCCGGTCGCCCGGATCTGCGGCGAAGCCGGCCCCTTCGCGCGTCACGATGCGCGCGGCGAGGTTGGCGGGCGGTACGGCCAGCAGCAGCGGCCGGCCGGCGCAAAGATAGGTCAGCACCTTCGACGGGACCGAGAAGATGCCGGCGTCGGGTTCGAGCACGGCGACGAGGACGTCCGCACTCGCCAGCACCTCGCCCAGCCGCGCGAAGGGCTGGAAGGGAAGGACGCGCAGGTTCGCGGCACCGGCACCGTTCGCGCGCAGCCAGTCGGCCCCGCGCCCTTCGGAATTGACGACGACCATGCAGTCGGGTTCCGCGCGCGCGAGGTCCAGCAGCAGGCTGGGATCGTGCTTGAGGCCGAGCGTGCCGGAATAGAGGAACGTGCGCCTGCCGACCAGATCGTGCTCGCGCGCCCAGGCGTTGTCGCGCGGCGCGAACGCGATCTCCTCGCGCGCGGCCCAGTTCTCGATCGTGTGGATGCGCGCGCGTTCCACACCCCATCCGGCGAGCAGCGGCTCGAAATCCGCGGTGATCGACACGACGGCATCCGACGCGCGCAGCATGCGCTTCTCGCGCCATTCGTAGGCCATGCCGACCAGCGCGCCCGGCAGCGACAGCTTCTGCCCGAGGATGCGGCGCATCGCGATGCCGACGATGTCCTGCAGCCAGTAGACGAAGCCGGCACCGGCCGCGCGCGCCCCCGCCATCGTGCCGGCCTGCACGTCGATCGGCGCGTTGCCGGCAAGCACCACATCGGGCTTCCAATGCGCCACGGCGGCGGCGGCAAGTGCCCCCAGCTTGCGTTCCTGACGCCAGCGCTTGACGAAGCTGTGCTTGGCGAAGGGTTCGCCGAGGTCGAGGAACTCGGTCTCGAAATTCGCGGGATCGTCGGCGCGGCGCGCGAGCGGGCCCTTGGGAGCCTCGAACTCGGGAAAGGCGAGATGTCGCACCGTGTGGCCGCGCGCGGCCAGCGCGCGCGAAAGCTGCACGGGAAACGCGTGGCCCGGATAGTCGTGGACGAGGACGCGCATCTAGGCCCGCCTTGCGCGCACGACCAGGCAGTCGCCGCGTCCCGCGCGGTTCCAGCCCCACAGCAGCGGAAACAGCAGCCCGCGCGCCAGCGCCATGAACGCGGCGACGAGCGGGGCCTTGCGCTGCAGGCGGATCGTCGCCTGCGCGTCGCGGCGCCACAGCCGCGCGATGGCGCTCTGCGCCACCCACAGGGCCGGCGTGACGTTCCGCGCGTCGCGCACGGCGAAGCCTTCTTCCTCGAGCAGGCGGGTGAGCCGCAGCTTCGTGAAATGCACGATATGGAAGGGCACGTGCCAGTTGATCCAGTCCGGTCCCGCAAGACCGATCAGGGCGGACTCCGCGTTGGGCAGGCTGATCCACACCTCGCCGCCCGGCCGCAGGATGCGCTTCACGTGCTTCAGCATGATCCGCGGATCGGACGCGTGCTCCAGCACGTTCGAAAGCACGGCCACGTCGAAGGGTTCGGCGGGCGCGAAATCCTCGATCCACGTCTCGTGCACGGCGAAGCCGCGCTCGCGCGCCGCCGCCGCCGCGTGGCGGTTCAGCTCCAGCCCCTCGGCCCGGAAGCCGTTCGCGCGGTAGAGGGCAAGCCCGCGCCCCTCGTTGCAGCCGATGTCGATGAGCCGGCCCGTACCCCGGATCGAATGGAACGAGACGTCGCCGTCCACCGCCAGCATCAGCCGGTAGAAGGGCGAGAAAAGGAACGCCTCGCGCGCGGTGGCGTAGAACGAGTCGGTCTTGCCGCCGTAATTGTACCAGCGCTCGTAGAGGCCCTTCAGCGTGGGCGCGTCGGGCCGCGGAAACGTCTGCTTCCCGCCGCACGCGGCACAGGCGCGGATCGCGTACTCGCCGGGCGAGCCGAAGCGGTTGTCGACGACCCGCGGCAGGTCCACGCGCGTCGCGGCCCCGCAGAACAGGCACGGATCGCTCATGGCTTCTTCGCCGCCTTGCGCCGTTCGTGGAGCTTCGCGTCGACGAGGAAGCGGAACCAGAAGGTCTGCAGCACGTAGAAGATCAGCCCTTCCTTGCCGTCGAGGAAACCCCGGCGCAGGACGTAGCGGTAGAAGAACAGCGCGAACGCGCGCAGGAACATCGGCGCGCTGTAGTAGAGGCCGCGCGCGCGGCGTTTCTCGGCCACCGGATCGCCGCTGCCCGGCCCGATCACGCCCTCGCCGCCGGGATTGAGGATCTCGTCGACCTCGGCGTCGGCCCAGCGGTTGTGGCGCGCGGTCCACTCGGTCAGCGACAGGCGGATGTCGTCGATCATCGGATGGACAAGCTTGGGCGTCTGCCCGTCGGCCTGGAAATGCTGGTCGTACTTGCGCGCCTCGCAGCGCCCGCGCCCGGTGCGGAACAGGCGCATATGGTAGATCGGATACATGCCGCCGCGGCGTATCATCCGGCCCTGAAACCGCACGAGGCGCGGGATGTAGAAGCCGCCGATCGCGTCGTGGATCCTGTGCGACAGGATGCTCTCGATCTCTTCCTTCAGCCCGGGGCTGAGCCGTTCGTCGGCGTCGAGATGGAGCTGCCATTCGTGCGCCAGCGGCAGGTTCGCGATCGCCCAGTTGCGCTGCGCGCCGTAATTCTCGAACGGATGTTCGACGATCTTCGCTCCGCGCGCCGCCGCGATCGCGCGCGTCTCGTCGGTCGAGCCGGAATCGACGACATGCACGTCGTCGGTGAGGCCCGCCAGCGAATCGAGCGTGGCGCCGATCGTCGCGGCGGAATTGAACGTCAGCACGATGACCGAGACGGGCGTCATTTGCGCGCATGCTCCGAGTAGACGCGTTCGAGATCGACCGCGATCTTCGCCCAATCATAGCGCGTCCGGGCGAGTTTGCGCCCCGCCGCCCCCATGCGCGCGGCGCGGGCCGGATCGCCGGCGAGCAGCAGGATGTGCGCCGCGACCGAATCCACGTCCGGCGGCGAGACGAGGCCGGCCCCCGCCGATTCGATCTCGCGCCAGATATTGACGCGGTCGGAGACGACGACCGGCACGCCGCAGGCCATCGCCTCGACGATGACGATGCCGAAATTCTCGCTCCACGACGGCAGCGCGAACAGCGTGCAGTCGGCGAAGGCGGCAAGCTTGTCGGCCGGGCCGAGCATGCCGGTCCACACGATCCTGTCGGCGATGCCGGCCGAAGCGGCAAAGCCTTCGGCCGTCGCCCGGTAGCCGTCGTCGGGCCCGGCGACGACGAGGCGCAGGGCCGGTTCGGCCGCCGCCGCCTTGGCGAAGGCGGGGATCAGCACGTCGAGCCCCTTCTTGAAATTGATGCGGCTCAGGAACAGCACGGGCTTCGTGCCGGCGAGCTCGGGATGGCGCTCGACGAAGCCGCCCTTCGCGGGCAGCGTGGCATAGGCCGCCATGTCGAGCCCGTTGGGTACGACCACGCCCTTGGCGCCGTGCACGTAGGGGGCGGCGAGGCGCATCTCGTCCTCGGCCGTGTAGTGCAGGGCTGCCGCACCGCGGATGACGCGGTCCTGGAAGGCGAGCTCGAGCAGCTTCTTGCGCGCGCGGTGGCGCTTCCACAGGAACGGGTCGAGCGTGCCGTGTGGGCGCAGGACATAGGGCACGCCGGCGCGCCGGCACGCGCGCGCGGCGTACCAGACATGGAACAGGTACAGCGAATGGATATGGACGATGTCGGCCTTGGGGATCGCTTCGTCCAGTGCGCGCGCCAGCGGCCAGCTCGTCGCGAACAGGGCGGGGAAGCCTTGCGGGAAGACGCGGATATCCACGCCGCTGGCCGCCGGCGGGGCGGCGCGCTCGGCCTGCGTCATGTCGCGGTCGGTCGTGAAGATCGACACCTCGTGGCCGCGCGCGGCCACCGCGCGCGCCATGTCGAGGACGGCGCGGGCCGGGCCGCCCGTGCTGGCGGCGATCGAGGCGATGACGTGCAGGATGCGG
>JAEUKY010000090.1 GCA_016794005.1 Rhodospirillales bacterium | reverse complement strand
GTCGGCGGACACGCCGGCGCGCAGCGCCATGTCGATCTCGTTGACCGAGGCGGTGTCGAACGACGAGCCGAGCTTCGTCAGCACGTCGAGGATCTCCGGCGCCGGGTTGGCCTTGATGGCGTAGTAGATGCCGGCCTGCGGAACCGCGTCCTTGAGCTTGCGGAAGTTGTCGGCGACGACGTCGAGGTCGACGACCAGATAGGGGGTCGGTCGTCGCTCGGCGAGGAAGTCGCGGATCTTCTTGGTGGTCATCCCGATGTACTCCAGTTCTCCAGAGGTAGCGTCAGGCGACGCGGAAGTTGTCGAATTGCCAAGGATCGTCCCGCACGAGTCGTTCGGGAAAGAGTCTCTCGCGATCCTTCAGGGGGGTCCAGTCGGAATAGGCGCCGACGACGGTGCCGAGATACGGACGGCAGACCTCCATGCAGCGCACATGGTCCATCTCGTCCGCCTCGACCGGTCCCGCCTTCGGGTTCTCGATCGCCCACACGATGCCCGCCAGCACCGCGACCGTGACCTGCAGCGAGGTCGCGTTGTTGTGGGGGCAGAGCTTGCGCGACTCCTCGATCGTCAGGCGCGAGCCGAACCAGTACGCACCCTTTTTGTGTCCCATCAGCAGCACGCCCAGCTCGTCCATGCCCGTCGTGATCTCGTCCATCATCAGGCGCTTCGCGGGCTGCATGATCCAGTTCTTGCCGGCCAGCTCGTGCAGCGACAGCACGGCGTCGTCGCACGGGTGGTAGGCGTAGTGCACGGTCGGCCGGTAGGCGATCTTGCCGGCGGTCTCGACCGTGTAGTAGTCCGCGATCGAGATCGACTCGTTGTGGGTCACGAGGAAGCCGTGATACGGCCCCTCGAGCGGCGTCCACGAGCGCACGCGGGTACCCGCACCCGGGCGCATCAGGTAGATGGCCGCGTCGCAGCCGAACTCGTGGCGCTTGCCGTCGGCGGGGAAGGTCTTCTCGTGGCTGCCCCAGCCCAGTTCGGCCGGCTGCGAGCCTTCGCCCACGAAGCCATCGATCGACCAGGTGTTCACGAACTCGCCGACCTTCTTGGGATACTTGGCGACCTGCGTGTCGCGCTCGGCGATGTGGATGACCTTGACGCCGAGCCCGGCCGCAAGCCCGGCCCACTCGCCGCGCGAGGACGGCACCTTCGCCGGTGCCGCACCCGTATCGCGGGCGATGTCGAGCAGCGCTTCCTTGACGAGGTGCGAGACCAGCCCGGGGTTGGCGCCGTGCGTGAGCACCGCGGTCGGCCCGCCGGCGAACTTGGCGCGCAGGGCCCGCGCGGACTCGCGCAGCGCGTAGTTCGAGCGCTGCGAGGGCGTGAGCGAGGGATCGGTGTAGCCGCCGGCCCAGGGTTCGATGCAGGTGTCGAGATAGAAGGCGCCCTTGGCCTGGGCGAACTCGATCAGCGCCACCGACGAGACGTCGACGGACAGGTTCAGCAGGAAATCCCCGGCGCCGAGGCGCTTGTCGAGGACCTCGCGGTAGTTGGCGCGCGTCAGCGCCAGTTCGACGAACTCGATCCCGTATTCGGCCGCGACTTCGCGCCCGCGCGGCTCGGCCGTCACGATCGAGATGCGGCTGGCCGGCATGTCGATATGGCGCACGATGAGCGGCAGCACGCCCTGGCCGATCGAGCCGAAGCCCACGATCACCAGACGGCCGGAATACGCCACATGCTTCTTGTCGTACAAACTCACGTACCTGAACTCCCGCAACACGCGCCTAATGGTGTTCGACCATCATTTCGGCGAAGGCATGGCCGGTTGAGCGGGGCCCGAGCCTGGGGCCAACACGTCCGGAACCGGATGAACGGATTGTGCGGAACTGAGACGAACCGCAACGATCGACTGCTAGCGGGCGCCGGACGGTCCGAAGACCGGTTGAGCGTGCCCGATCGCCGACGGTGCCATAAAGCGGGGCACCGTCAGGCGGCGGTCATCCTTGCTTGGTCGGGAGGCTTGAAGCCCCGATCCCGGTCGCAACCATGTCCACATCCCTCGAGGAACACCGGCCCACTGTCGGCCGGCTCGTACCGTAAAGGACGCGTCTACGTCGTTGCTTGACCTCGAGCGCTTGGTGGTCGAGAGACGTGAGTGCTCTTCGCGAGCTCTCCGCCCTGCCTCTTAGCGCTTGCCTCGTGGGCCTAGGGCACGTGCGATTGGCGTCTGAAACGCGTAATATCACAATTGTCCCGCGACGCAAGTGTAAATCGCGGGCAAGTCCGCATGACTCGTCAACGCCGACCCGCGCTGACGTCATGGCGTTCCGTCACTTGAACTTCGTCGACGCGGCGCGCAGCGCCTTCAGCAGTTCGGCTTCGATGCGCCCGCCGAGCCCCGTGATGCGCTGGGCGAGCACGACGTAGAGCGCGTCGATATGGTGCCCGACGATCACGGTGTTCCACGCGTTGGGCTCGCGGATCTGCGTGGCGTAGTCGTGCAGCGACTTGGCGATCTGCGTCAGCAGCGGGAACTTGAACGTGCCGCCCAGCCCCTTGATCTCGAGCGCGTCGGCGACGACCCGCTCGACCAGCCGCAGCGGCGGCGCCTCGCCGTCCTCCAGCGCGCCGAACTCCTCGCGCAGCGCCTTCAGCTTCTCGCCGATCTGGCGGGTGAACTGGTCGGACGATTTCTCGACGACGAGCTGGAGCTTCTGGGTTTCCTGCGGCGAGAGGATGACGCCGAAGCCCGTCTTGAAATTGACCGCGCGCTTGCGCAGGTCGGTCGACGGCTGGATGATCTGAACCTTGCTCTTGCTGGCCAAAGCCGCTCACTCCCCGGGGAATCGTTCCGCGCGACTCTAGCCCTTCGGCGCGTTGGGATCGACCCCCCGCCGCTCCGTCCCGTTGAAAGGAAGCTGCTTGCGCCGGCGCTCGGGCCCGAAATACCCGGGCGCGCTGACGAACGAGCGCGGATAGGCGATGACCGCCGACAGCCGCTTGTAGAGGGAATCGACCGTATAGGGCTTGGCGACGAACTCGTTGGCGCCGTGGTCGCGCGCCTCGACGACGAACGGCTCTTCCGAGCGCGCCGTCAGCACGATGACGGGCAGCAGGCGGTCGCGCGAGCTGGGGTCGTGCCGGATATAGTCGACGAGCTCGATCCCGTTCTTCGGCGTGATCTCGCGCTCGGTGATCAGGATGTCGATATTGCCTTCCTTGAGCACGTCCATCGCCTTGTCGTAGTCCGTCGCGCGCCGCACGTAGTTGGCGCCGAGCATCGACAGGATGTCGTTCAGCATCTGGAGGGCAAGCGGGTTCGGATCGACGATCAGGAACCGGACCTTGCTGAAGTCGATCTTCTCGGCCATCGGACCTTGGGGAGGATTTGAGTGCGGGACGACTAATAAGGATTCGCACGGCGGGTGACAAGGTACGCGTGACGCTTGAATATTTCGAGCGTGCGGTGCCTAATTCCGCAGGGGGATCGGGAATTTCACATCGGTTTGGGGGGTAAACTCCCCTCCAATCTGCGAATGGGAAAACCGGTCGCAGGCGGGAACGGAATGGGCGAGCGCGCGTCCACGCGAATCGAGCGCGACAGCTTCGGGCCGATCGAGGTGCCCGCCGACCGCTATTGGGGTGCGCAGACCCAGCGCAGCGTCGAACTCTTCCGCATCGGCACCGAACGCATGCCCGAACCGCTCGTGCGGGCCTTCGGCGTGCAGAAAAAGGCCGCCGCACTCGCGAACATGGCGCTGGGCGAACTCGACGCGAAGCTGGGTGCCGCCGTCGTGCGGGCCTGCGACGAGGTGATTTCGGGCAAACTCGTCGACCATTTCCCGCTGCTCGTCTGGCAGACCGGCTCGGGTACCCAGACGAACATGAACGCCAACGAAGTGATCGCCAACCGGGCGAACGAGATGCTCGGCGAGCCGCTCGGCCAGCGCAAGCCCGTGCACCCGAACGACCACGTGAATCGCGGCCAGTCGTCGAACGACAGTTTCCCGACCGCGATGCATATTGCGACGGTCGCCGAGATCCACGACACGCTGCTGCCGGGGCTCGCCCGCCTGCACGAGGTGCTGCAGGCCAAGGCCACGGAGTTCGCCGGCGTGGTCAAGCTCGGCCGCACCCACCTGCAGGACGCGGTCCCGATGACGCTGGGCCAGGAGTTCGGCGCCTGGGCACGCCAGGTCGAACTCGGGATCGCCCGGGTCGAGCAGGCGCTGCCGCGCCTCTACCGCGTGGCGCAGGGCGGGACGGCCGTCGGCACCGGCCTCAACGCGCACAAGGGATTCGCGGCGAAGTTCGCGCAGGAGCTGGCGCGGCTGGCCAACCTCCCCTTCATGCCGGCCGAGGACAAGTTCGAGGCGATCGCCGCGCACGACGCGCTGGTCGAGTGCTCGGGCGTGCTCAGCACGCTCGCCGCCGGCCTCAACAAGATCGCCAACGACGTGCGCCTGCTCGCTTCGGGCCCGCGCAGCGGCTTCGCCGAGATCTCGCTGCCGGAGAACGAGCCCGGCTCGTCGATCATGCCCGGCAAGACCAACCCCACCCAGGCCGAGGCGCTGACGATGGTCTGCGCCCAGGTCTTCGGGAACCACACGACCGTGACGTTCGCGGGAGCCTCGGGCCACCTGCAGCTCAACGTCTTCAAGCCGGTCATCGCATACGCCCTGCTCCAGTCGATCCGGCTGCTGGGCGACGCATCGGCGAGCTTCGCCGACAACTGTGCAAGCGGCATATCCCCCAATGCCGCGCAGATCGAACGCAATCTCGAGCGGTCCTTGATGCTCGTGACGGCGCTCAATCCGCACGTGGGTTACGACGTGGCCGCGCGCATCGCAAAACATGCGCACGCCCACGACGTCACCCTCAAGCAGGCGGCGATGGACCTCGGTCTGGTCTCCGCCGTCGATTTCGACCGCTGGGTCCAGCCCATCGACATGCTGGGCCCGCGCGAAGCACGCCATTAACAGTCGGGGGGAGACATGACAGGATCGATTCGCAAGCGCTCGGTGGTCATCGCCGGGCATCGCACGAGCATCTCGCTGGAGCCGGAATTCTGGACAGCCCTCAAGGACATCGCGCGCCGGCGCAACGCCTCGATCAACGATCTGGTGACCGAGATCGACAAGATGCGCGCGGCCAAGGACGAGGCGGGCAACCTTTCGAGCGCGCTGCGCGTCTACGTGCTGCAGGCGCTGACGGGCGCGGCGGCGGCGGTCGGGGCGATTCCGGCATCCGGCGGTTCCAAGCCGGTCTAGGCCGGCTCGCCGTCGCGGCGGGTCTGGCACTGGCGCTGGTCGCCGCACCGGCGGCATCCTTCGACCGCGACGACGAGTTCGAGCGCGGGGTTTCCGCCTTCCGCGCCGAAGACTACGAGGCGGCGTGGTTCCGCTTCTGGGGGCTCGCGCGTTCGGGCGATCCGGAATCGCAGTTCAATCTCGGCCAGCTCTACCGGCTGGGGCGCGGCATCCAGCGCGACCTGGTCCAGGCGCGCCGCTGGTACGAGCGCGCCGCCGAGCGCGGCTACGGTCCGGCCCAGTTCCAGCTCGGCGTGCTGTGGGAACGCGGCGACGGCGTGCCGCCCGACCCGGTCGAGGCGCGAAGCTGGTACGCGCGGGCCGCGGCACAGGGAATCGAGCCCGCCCGCACGGCGCTCGAACGGCTCGACGCGATCGCCGCCGGGCGCGGCCGCCCGCTCGAGGAGCCGTCGGTCAGCGCGGCACCGCCCGCGCGCGCGGCCGGGCGGCCGAATCCGCCGGCGGCCCCGCCGCGTTCGCCGGCACCGCCGAAAGAGTGACGTTCGCCCGTCCGGGCGGGCCCGACAGCGCAAGTCTCGGCACCACCGCAGCACCCGGTGCGACGAAGGCGGCCGACATGTCCACGCGCCATGCGGCGATGTCGAACAGTCCCGCCAGATCCAGCGTGCCGCCCGGCGCGGCGAGGCGCGTGTCGGCCGTGCGCGCGCGGCCGCGCTCGATCTGCCACGTGCCCTTGGCGCCGGCGAAGGTGCCGCGTCCGCCGCGCGCCAGACGGCGTCCGAGTTCGGCGAGATCGGGCGTGCGCGCCGCGAACAGGCCGGCGAGGTCGACCCCTTCGACCGTTCCGCCGGGCGAGTCGAGCGCCAGCGTGCCGGCAAGATCGCCCGCGAGGGCGGTGGCATGCGCCCCGCCCGCCGCGAGCCGCCCGGAAACCGAGACCGGCCCGCGCAGGAAACCGGGTGCGCCGAACGCCGCGAGAAGCCGCGCCCACTCGGCATCGGCGAGCGCGAACGTCACGTCGAAGCGCGGCAGGGCACCGGTCGCGCGGCCGGCATCGACGCGCCCGCTTGCCGACAAGGCACCGCCGTAAAGACTGCCGGTCAGCGCACGAAGATCGATGCCGGCCCCGTCGTGCGCGGCCGTCAGGCGCGCATCGCCGATCGCAAGCGCGTCGAAGACCAGTTCGCGCGCCGCAAGCGTCAGGTCGACCGGCACGCCGCCGATCAGGTCGAGCCGGATGGGTGCACGCGCCCAGCCGCCGGGACCCGGTTCGGGCGGTGCGGCGGCGGCCGTCGCGCGCGCGGTCTGGCTGCGCGTCAGCAACGGCCCGCGCTGGGGCGGTGCGCGCATCGGCCGGCCGACGAACGGATCGAGCGAGACGCGATCGCCCGCAAGCGAAAGCGCCACCCTTCCCTCGCGCCAGGCCACGTCGCCGCGCAGGCTCTGGCCGGCGATCGCCAGATCCATCGGCCCGACCCGCAGCGCCGGCATCGCCGTGTCGACCGACACGGCGCCGCGCAGCGCAAGGCCGCCCAGATGCCGCTCGACCGGCGCACCGAGGGCCGCGAGGAAGCGCGCCGCGTCGGGCGCATCGAGAACGAGCATGCCGTCGCGCACGCGCAGATTCGCCTCGCCGATCGAGCGGACCGCGAATTCGTCGACGACGACGCGGCCCGCCTCGCGCGCGGCGACGAGGATGATCCCCTGCGCATCGCCCGCCGCCCATGAGACGCGGCCGATCCGCAGCCGCAGGTCGACGTCGCCCGCGAGGATGCCGGTATTGCGCCCCGCCAGTGCCGCGAGTTCGGCGAGCGGGATGTCGTCGATGCGCAGATCGAGCGACGCGCGACGCGCGTCGCGGCGTGCCGCGCCGGTCGCCGACAGCGACGGCGTGCGGATATCGAACCGCCCGACGTCGATCTCGTCGCCGCCGGCGCGAAATTCGGCATGCGCCGTGCCGCCGCCGTCGAGTTCGGCGACGAGCGCGCCCTCGAACGCCGGCTCGGCGGGAAAGGCGCGTCCGGACAGGCGCAGCCGCGGCACGCCCGTTCCCGCGGCATCGACCGCAAGGGACCGGAGCCCGTCCTCGTATCTGGCCGCACCCGCAAAGACGTGACCGTCCCACCCGATCTCGAGAGCATGGATGCCACCTGCCGCCGGGCGGCCCGCAAGCGTCAAGGGCCGGCCGGCAAGCGACGTTTCGACTGCCAGACGGCCGCCGTCGAGCCGTGCGGCAATTCCGTCGGCGTCGAAGCGGGCCGACCCGTCGCGCCACGAAAACCGGCCGACCCGCCCGAAGAAGACGGCCGAGGCCTCGACCGCCCCGTCGACCGCGACGATGCTTTCCAGACGGCCGAGCCCCGCGATCTCGATCGCCGGCACTTCCAGACGCAGCGGCCACGTCCAGGCATAGCGCGCGCCGCCGGCCGCCGCTGCGGGCAGGCCAAGATGCCCGGACATGCGCCCGGCGAGGGCGTCGGCCGCATCGCCGGCGTCGGGGCGCAGGACGAGCGCGGCCCCGCCCGCCAGCACGGCGAGAGCGAGCACGGCCGCCGCCATCGATCCGGATTTCCGTCGCATTTTTCGATCCTTGCCGCATTCCGGCATCTGGCGCTACCGCAACCCGCACCCTATCTATTGGAATTCCGGCCCGGACCCGTGCTATCGACCCGGATCGCCGACCAGTTGCACCGCGAAAGGGCGCCCCACATGCTCGAACAATTCATCGCCTCGATCACGCCGGAAGCGCTGGTCGCCCTGGGCACCGTCATCATGATCGACCTCGTGCTCGCCGGCGACAACGCGGTCGTGATCGGCATGGCTGCGGCAGGCCTTCCCGCCGAGCAGCGCAACCGCGTGCTGATGATCGGCATCGTCGCGGCGACCGTCCTTCGCATCCTTTTCGCGAGCGTGACGACCCAGCTTCTGGCGATCGTCGGCCTGCTCTTCGCCGGCGGCGTGCTGCTGCTGTGGGTCTCGTGGAAGCTCTGGCGCGAGATTCGCGAACAGGGCCGCCACGACGAGGAAGAGGGCGAGAAGGTCCTCGAAGGCGAGCCGGTCGAAGCTCCGCGCAAGACGTTCCGGCAGGCGGTCATCCAGATCATCGTCGCCGACGTCTCGATGTCGCTCGACAACGTGCTGGCCGTCGCCGGTGCCGCGCGCGAACATCCCTACATCCTGATCTTCGGTCTGGCCGTCTCGGTCATCCTCATGGGTGCGGCCGCCGCAATCATCGCCAAGGCGCTCCAGAAGCACCGCTGGATCGCCTATGTGGGTCTCGCCCTCATTCTCTACGTGGCGCTGAAGATGATGTGGGACGGCGGACACGAGGTCCTGACCGTCGCCGGCATGGGCTAGACGAAGGCGAAGGCGACCTTCCCGAAGGGGCCGAAATCGCACGAGACCCGGTCGCCGGGTTCCGCGCGATGGAAGCCCGTGCAGGTTCCCGTCGTGACGATCTCGCCCGCCTCCAGCCCCGCCTTCGTCGGCGGGTTGTTGGCGAGCCAGCGCAGCGCCTCGAGCGGATGGCCGAGCGCGTCGCCGCCCTTGCCCTTGCCGACGACCTTGCCGCCCGCGCGCATCGTCACGCCCGCCGCGGCAAGATCGGCGCGCCGCCAGCCCTTCGCCGGCGGGCCGACGACGAGCGCGCCGTTGGCGCCCAGGTCGGCGACGATCTCGGGCAGCGTGATTCCGAGCCAGTCGGCGTAGCGGCTGTCGACGATCTCGATCGCCGGATGCAGGTCGGCGACGGCGGCGGCGACCTCGGCGCGCGAATAGGGCTTCTTGCGCGGGCGCAGGTCCTTGCCGAGCACGAAGGCGAATTCGCCTTCCAGTCCGCGCATCGGATAGCTGTGGTTCGGGATGTTCGTGCCGCTGGCGAAGCAGCGCGGCAGGAAGACGCGGCCCGCGAACGGCCCGTCCGACTTCAGGATCTTCCGGGCGACCTCGCTGGTGCAGCCGATCTTCCAGCCGGCGGTCTCGATCGCCAGCGTCTCGACGAGCCTCGCCTGCACGCCGTAGGCCTCGGCGAGCGTGCGCGGCCGGCACGCTTCGGGAATCCGGTCGAGCCTGTTGCCGTAGGAAAACGCCTCGACCAGCAGGTCGACCGCCGGTGCCGTCCGCGCGGCGGCCCCTTTCGTCGCCATCACCCCGTCCCGTACAGGAAGTTCGGCAGCCACAGCGTCATGCCGGGCCACACATACATGATCGTCATGCACAGGATGACGATCAGCATATAGGGCATCATGCCCGCGAAGATCTGGTT
The DNA here is from genome assembly GCA_016794005.1 of Rhodospirillales bacterium. GTDB lineage: Bacteria > Pseudomonadota > Alphaproteobacteria > CACIAM-22H2 > CACIAM-22H2 > Tagaea. The sequence goes on along the minus strand of JAEUKY010000090.1, from coordinate 15,499 downwards.
GATCGTCACGTGCTTGGGCGCCACGCCCTTCAGGTAGAAGGCCGACATCGCCACCGGCGGCGACAGGAAGGCCGCCTGCAGGTTCACGAACACGAGCACGCCCCACAGGATCGGGTCGATGCCGAAATGCTTGAGCATCGGCAGGAAGATCGGAACGAAGATGACGATGATCTCGGTCCATTCCAGCGGCCAGCCGAGCACGAAGATGATCGCCTGCGACAGCAGCATGAACTGCAGCGGCGACATGTCGAGCGACAGCACCCAGCGCTCGAGCAGCGCCTGGCCGCCGAGGATCGCGAACACGCCCGAGAACAGCGCCGAGCCGACGAACAGCCAGCACACCATCGCGGTCGTCTTGGCGGTGAGGAAGACCGCTTCCTTCGTGCGCTTCATGTCGAGCGTGCGCGCCGACAGCGCCAGCAGAAACGCGCCAGCCGCACCCACCGCGGCCGATTCCGTCGCCGTCGTGATGCCGAACAGGATCGCGACGAGCACGACGACCGTCAGGATGCCCAGCGGCATGATCGACGTCGTCAGGAGCTTGACGACGACGAGCCTGTCGGCCGCCATCCGCAGGTAGTAGCGGATCATGACGAACGCCGAGAGGGCCGCCACGATCCCGAACCACAGGAAGAAGCCCTCGGGCGCGCCGCGCACGCCCGGATCGTCGACCTGGTCGTCGTCGGCGCCGAGCTGTTCCAGTGCCGCGACGGCCTCGTCGGCGACGGCGAGGTTCTCCGGGTGGATCACCATGTACCACCAGACCAGCCACAGCGTGCCGCCGACGAGGATCAGCGGGACGAGCGAATAGACGAAATGGGCCAGCAGCACGCGGCGGTCGACCGGCCGGCCGTCGGCGCGGAGCGAAGCGGCCTTCGCCGGCGAGACGAGCGCCTTCAGGAACGCAAGCGGCATGTTGGCCGAGTAGTTCCGCGCGATCGCCTCGATCCAGTCCGGTACGGGAACCCGCCGCTCGGACTCCGGCAGAACGGGCGCGATGCGCGGGTTGAGCAGCGCCCAGCCGATCACGTAGGCGACGTAGAGCAGCGCCAGGAAGAAGCCCGGAAACATCGCGGCGGCATAGAGCTTGACGACGGACTGCCCGGCCACGGCCGCGTAGACGATGATCATGACCGACGGCGGGATCAGGATGCCGAGCGTGCCGCCGGCCGTGATGACGCCGGAGGCGAGCTTCACGTCGTAGCCCGCGCGCAGCATCGGGTTGAGCGCGATGACGCCCATCAGCACGACGACGGCCCCGACCAGCCCGCTCGCGATGCCCCAGAACGTGCACACGATCAGTGTGGCGACCGCGAGGGCCGCGGGCACGTTCCGGAAGGCGAGCTGGATCGAATAGAACATCTTGTCGACCAGCGCGCCGCGCTCCATCACGTAGCCCATCAGCACGAAGAGCGGAATCGAGATGAGCACGTCGTTGGTCATGGCGCCGTAGGTGCGCTGGACCATCAGGTTGAAGACGAGATTGTCGGTCCAGATCTGGCCCGACTTGAAATAGGCGACGAAGCCGAAAAGGATGCCGAGCCCCATCAGCGTGAACGCGGTGGGGAACCCCATCATGATGACGACCACGATGAGGCCGAGCATCAGCAGGCCGAGAGCCGGATCGCTCATCAGGCCCCCTCGCCGCCGCGGCCGCGCTGGCGCGCCGCCTCGTCGATGTCGTGGACGTGTTCGATCGCCATCTTGCGGGCTTCCTCGTCGACATGCTCGCTGGCCGCAAGCTGCTCCTCGATCACGTCGGTCTCCGCGACGTCCTTGAGGCGGCTGGGCCACGCACCCGTCCGCAGGCACACGACGCAGCGCACGATCTCGGCGATGCCCTGCAGCATCACGAGCGCGCCGGCGACCGGGATGACGGTCTTGAAATGGTAGATCGGGGGACCGTTGGCCGTGACGTTCGAATGTTCGCCGATGCGCCAGGAATCGCCCGCATAGGACCAGCCCGCATAGACCAGCGCCGCGATTCCCGGCAGGAAGAAGACGATGTAGAGGATCAGATCGAGCGTGGCCTGGGTGCGCGGCCGCATCGAGCTGTAGAGGAAATCGCCGCGCACGTGCGCGTTCTGCGCCAGCGTATAGGCGCCGCACAGCATGAACACGCTGCCGTAGAGCATGTTGTTGGCGTCGAAGATCCAGGCGGTCGGCGCGTTGAGGATGTAGCGCTTGAAGACCTCGACGCAGACCATCAGCATCAGGCCGACCACGAGCCATGCCGCGGTCTTGCCGACCCAGGTGCTGATGCCGTCGATCGTGTGCAGGAAGCGCTGGATCGTCATCTTGGTCCGCGGACTCTAACAGGAGGCCCGGCAAAGAAAAAGTCCACCTGCGTTACCGCAGGTGGACTTTCCCGTCGACCGGTCCCGGCTCAGGTGCGCTTCACGCCCTTGGCGCCGAAATAGTGGTCGTAGGCCATCTTGCGGTTGACGACCGTATCCTGCTCCCAGCGCGTGGCGCGGCGGGCGAAGGCCACCTGCGAGTCGAGAATCTCCTTGAACAGGGGGTTCTCGGCCGACTTCTTGGCGACGACGTCGTCGTAGATCTCGAGCTGGCGCTTGAGGATCGCGTCCGGCGTCTTGTAGAAGCGCACGCGGTCCTTGGTGCGCATTTCGTCGTAGTCCTTCGAGTAGCGGTCGACCGCCTTCCACGACATGTCGGAAGACGCCGCCTCGACGGCGTTCTCGATGATCGACTTCATCTTTGCCGGCAGCGCGTCGAACTTCGTCTTGTTGAACGAGATCTCGAACTGCTCGGCGTTCTGGTGGTAGCTCTGCAGCATGCAGACCTTCGAGACGTCGGGGAAGCCGAGCACGCGGTCGGACGAGGCGTTGTTGAACTCGGCCGCGTCGAGCAGGCCGCGATCCATCGCCGAGACGATCTCGCCGCCCGGCAGCGCGTTGACGGCCGCACCCAGGCCGGTGAACACGTCGATCGAGATGCCGACGGTGCGGTACTTGAGGCCCGCGAGGTCGTCCGCCTTCGTGACCGGCTTCTTGAACCAGCCCAGCGGCTGCGTGGGCATCGGGCCGTACGGGAACGACACGACGTTGGCGTTGATCGAGGCGTAGAGCTTGGCGAGCAGCTCCTTGCCGCCGCCGTACTTGTGCCACGCCAGCAGCATGTTGGCGTCCATCGCGTATCCGGGGCCGGAACCCCAGAGTGCCAGCGCCGTCTGCTTGCCGTAATGGTAGACGAGCACGCCGTGGCCGCCGTCGAGCGTGCCCGACGACACTGCCTCGAGCAGGCCGAACGCCGGCACGACGGCGCCGGCCGGCAGCACTTCGATGCGCAGGTCGCCGCCGGTCATGTCGTTGACCTTCTTGGCGAAGTCGATGGCGTATTCGTGGAAGATGTCCTTCGCGGGCCAGGTGCTCTGCCAGCGCATGCTGATCGGGCCCTGCGCCTTGACGACGTTCGGCGTCGCGACGGTCGCGGCGGCCGCAAGGGCCAGGCCGCCCTTGAGGAAGTTCCGGCGTGCCGGAGTCTTCGATGCTGCTTTGCTCATCGGTTTCTCTCCCTAGGGTGATGCGCGATTATGGTTCGCGTTGGCGGCAAATATCGCCTATCCCGGACTTGATACCAAGCGATCTTGTGTCAGGTCCGGCAGGCCGATCAAGCCCCGAGACCGGCCCGTTTGTGGGCAAACACAGGCGCATGCTATTGCCCGCACCATGATCCCGCAGTTGCGAACCCCACTCGCCGCAACCTATGCCGAAATTGGTGTCGCGCATGTTCCGGGCGTGCTCGACGCCGGCTGGGTGGGCCGGCTGGGCGGCGCCATCGACCGGGCGATGGCCCGTCGCGCAAAACGTTCGGTCGAGTTCAACGCCGCCGGCGAACCCGGGCGCTTCTTCGGCGACATGTTCATGTGGCGGCGCGATCCGGATTTCCGGGCGGCGTTCTTCGACACGCCCTGCGCCGCCCTCGCCGGCGAGGCGATGGGGGCGGCGCGCGTCCACCTGTTCTACGACCAGATTTTCGCCAAGGAGCCGGGCACGCCGCGGCGCACGCCCTGGCATCAGGATTTCCCCTACTGGCCGGCGACCGGGGACATGTTCGCGACGGTCTATCTCGCCCTCGACCCGATCGACGCGGAGAACGGCGGCGTGGAATACGTCGCCGGATCGCACCGCTGGGGCGGGGAATACCGGCCGGCCCCCTTCCGCGCGGGCGGCGAAGGGGCCGCGCGTTACGACAACCCGGAATTCGAGACCGCCCCCGACATCGAGGCGATGCGCGGCACGCTCGACATCCGCCGCTTCGACCTCGCCCCCGGCGACGCGGTCGTGTTCCACGGCAAGCTCGTCCACGGAGCCGGCGGCAATGCGAGCCCGTCGCGCCGGCGGCGCACGCTGGCCCTGCGCTTCGCGGGCGACGACGTGCGCTGGCGCGAAGACGTGCCCACCTTCAAGGCGCTGCGCGACGCGAAGCTGAAGACGGGCGAAGCGCTGACCGCGCGCCCGGACCTGTTCCCGGTGCTGTGGGAACGCGGCTAGACGCGGACGATCTTGCCCGGGTTCATGATGTTGTGCGGATCGAGCGACGTCTTGATCGCGCGCATGACCGCCATGGCGGGGCCGTGCTCCTGGTCGAGGAAGTCGATCTTGCCGTAGCCCACGCCATGCTCGCCCGTGCACGTCCCTTCCATCGAAAGGGCGCGCGCCACGAGACGGTCGTTGAGGCGGTTGGCCTCGGCCACCTCCTCCGGCTTCGCGGTGTCGAGCACGAAGGAAAGATGGAAGTTGCCGTCGCCGACATGGCCCACGATGGGGGCCGGGAAGCTCGCGGTCTCGAGGTCCTTCTGCGTTTCCACGATGCAGTCGGCCAGACGCGAGATCGGCACGCACACGTCGGTCGCCCAGATCGAGCAGCCGGGGCGCAGCGCCTTGGCGGCATAGGCCACGTCGTGGCGCGCCTGCCAGAGACGCTTGCGCTCGGCCGGGTCGGTCGTCCAGTCGAAAGCGCCGCCGCCGTTGTCGGCCGAGATCGCCTGCACCGTCTCGGCCTGTTCGGCGACCGAGGCTTCCGAGCCGTGGAACTCCAGCCACAGCGTGGGCCGGACGGCGAGGTTGAGCTTCGAATAGCGGTTGATCGCGTCCATCTGCACGGCGTCGGCAAGCTCGATGCGCGCGACGGGAACGCCTGACTGGATCGTCGCGATGACCGTGTCGACCGCCTGCTTGACCGTCGGAAAGGCGCACATGGCCACGCTCGTCGCCTCGGGGATGCCGTAGAGACGCAAGGTCACTTCCGTAATGACGCCGAGCGTGCCTTCCGATCCCACGAACATGCGCGTGAGGTCGTAGCCCGCCGAGGATTTGCGCGCGCGACGCCCCGTGCGGATGACGCTGCCGTCGGCGAGGACGACTTCGAGCGAGAGCACGTTCTCGCGCATCGTGCCGTAGCGCACGGCGTTCGTGCCCGAGGCGCGCGTGGCGGCCATGCCGCCCAGCGAGGCGTCCGCGCCAGGATCGATCGGGAAGAACAGGCCGGTGTCGCGCAGATGTTCGTTGAGCTGCTTGCGCGTCACGCCCGGCTGCACGCGCACGTCGAGGTCGCTGGCGTTGACCTGCAGCACCTTGTTCATGCGCGTGACGTCGATGCAGATGCCGCCGTGCAGGGCCGCCGTGTGCCCTTCGAGCGAGGTGCCCGTGCCGAACGGCACGATGGCGAGCTTGTGTCTCGCGCAGATCTTGACGACCGCGGCTGCTTCCTCGGTCGTCTCGACGAAGGCGACCGCGTCCGGCGGGACCGGGCGGTGATAGGCCTCGCCCTTGCCGTGCTGCTCGCGCACCGCGCTCGCGGTCGACAGGCGCTCGCCCAGCAGCGTGCGGATTTCCGCGATGGCGCTGGCGCGCGCGACGGGCTCGGACTGCTTGATTTCGGCGATGCTGGCCATGACGGCGTCTCCAGGAGCGATGTGCCGGGATGGTAGTCCCGCCCGCCCGGGCCCGCAATATTCAACCGCCCGCGGCGGCCCGCACGCGCTCGCGCCAGATCACGTAAAGTCCGGCCGCCACGACGATCGCGGCACCGTACCAGACATTGTCGGTCGGCCATTCGCTCCAGATCACCCAGCCGATGATCGCCGCCCAGACGAGCTCGGTGTAGTTGAAGGGCGCTATGGCCCCGACGGGTGCGAGGCGGAAGGCGCGGTAGCTCAGGAACTGGCCGAGGATCACCAGCACGCTCATCGCGACGATCGCGATCCAGCCGGAATCCGGCACCGGGCCCAGCGTGCCGGGCAACAGCGCCATGCCGACGAGACCGACGCCCATCTGCACGACGCACTGCATGACGATCATCGTCATGTCGCTTTCGGTGGGCGACAGCCAGCGCACCATCGTCATGCCCAGCGCGTAGAGCGCGGCGGCACTCAGCGCCAGCAGGGCACCCGTCGAGACGAGGCCGTCGGCCGCGTCGGGCCCGATGATGACGCCCACGCCCGCGAAACCGACGGCCACCGCCGTCCAGCGGTGGATGCCCACCTTCTCGCGCAGGAGCACGACGGAATAGGCCGTCATCAGCAGGGGTGCCCCGAAGCAGATCGCGATGGCGGTGGCCAGCGGCAGCGAACGCAGGCTTTCGAAGAAGCACCACATCGAGCCGGCGGCCGCGAGACCGCGCACGAGATGGGCGACGGGCCGGCGCGTGCGCAGCAGCACGAGCTGGCCGGTCGCCGCCAGATACGCGAGCATCATCGCGAGCACGAGCGTCGAGCGGATGCCCATGATCTGGATCGACGAGAAATGGCCGACCGCGAATTTCGCGATCGCGTCCATCACCGACATCACGAGCACGCCGCCGACCATGAAGGCGATGCCGGCGAGCGGCCGGTTGGATCGGACATGTGCGGCGGGAGCCGAATCGTCGAGGGGGTGTGCCATGGCGCGGCGACGGGTATAGCCGGTTGCGGGAGGGCCCGCAGCCTCTTAATTGGGCAGTTTCGCCTTCCCGAACCCGCCGCCGCCGGGCGTTTCGATGACGAACATGTCGCCGGGGCCGACCTGCCAGCTCGCGGTGGCACCCTTCTCCTCGATCCGCCCGTCGGCGCGCTCGACCCAGTTGCGGCCCAACGCACCTGCAGCACCGCCGGCAAGCCCGAAGGGCGCCACCTTGCGACGGTTGGCGAGGATCGCGCAGGTCATGTCCTCGAGAAACCGGATCTTGCGGATGACGCCGTCGCCGCCGCGATGCGCACCCCTGCCGCCGGAGCCGCGCCTGATCTCGAAGCTTTCCACGCGCACCGGGAAGCGCCATTCGAGCACTTCGGGATCGGTCAGGCGCGAATTCGTCATATGCGTCTGCACGGCATCGCATCCGTCGTAATCCGGCCCCGCGCCCGAGCCGCCCGAAACGGTTTCGTAATACTGGTGGCGGTCGTTGCCGAAAGTGAAATTGTTCATCGTGCCCTGCGCGCCCGCCATGGCGCCCAGCGCGCCGTAGATCGCATCGGTCACGGTCTGCGACGTCTCGACGTTGCCGGCGACGACGGCGGCCGGATGGCGCGGGCGCAGCATCGAGCCTTCGGGGATGCGCACCTCCAGCGGTTTCAGCACGCCGGCGTTCATCGGGATGTCGTCCTCGACCAGCGTGCGGAACACGTAGAGGACGGCCGCCATGCACACGGCCGAGGGCGCGTTGAAATTCGTCGGGCGCTGGGCCGACGTCCCGGCGAAATCGAGGATGCCGGTGCGCCGCGCATGGTCGATCGACACCTTCACGCGCACGACCGAGCCGTCGTCCATCGGATAGGCGAATTCGCCGTCCTTCAGCACGTCGAGCACGCGGCGGACCTGTTCTTCGGCGTTGTCCTGCACGTGGCCCATATAGGCGCGCACGACGTCGAGCCCGAAATCGCGCACCATCTTGCGAAGTTCCTGCGCCCCCTTCTCGCACGCGGCGACCTGCGCCTTGAGATCGCCGATGTTCTGCGCAGGATTGCGCGCCGGGTACCTGCCCGAACGGAGCAGCGCCACCATCTCCGCCTCGCGGAAGCGGCCCTGCTCGACCAGCAGGAAATCGTCGATCAGCACGCCCTCTTCCTCGACATTCGTCGAATCCGGCGGCATCGAGCCGGGCGTCAGGCCGCCGATGTCGGCCTGGTGGCCGCGGCTGGCGACGAAGAACAGGATCTCCGATTTCGCCTCGTCGTAGACCGGCATCACGACGGTCACGTCGGGCAGGTGCGTGCCGCCGTTATAGGGCGCGTTGAGCACGAACACGTCGCCCGGGCGCATCGTATCGCCGCGCGCGCGCGTGACGGCGGCCACGCTTTCGCCCATCGAGCCCAGATGCACGGGCATGTGCGGCGCGTTGGCGATCAGGTTGCCCTGCCGGTCGAACAGCGCGCACGAGAAGTCGAGCCGCTCCTTGATGTTGACCGAATAGGCGGTGTTCTGCAGCGCCACGCCCATCTGTTCGGCGATCGACATGAAGAGGTTGTTGAACACCTCCAACATCACCGGATCGACCTTGGTGCCGACCGCGCTGTCGCGTTGCAGCGCCACGACGCGGCGCAGCACCAGATGGTCGCGCGCGGTCACTTCCGCCTGCCAGCCCGGCTCGACGACCGTCGTGGCGTTGGCGTCGGCGACGATGGCGGGCCCGGCGATCTTCATGCCGGGACGCAGCTTCTCGCGCAGATGCACGGGCGTGTCGTGCGTGCGCCCGTCGGCGTACATCTTCGCGACGGCGGCCGGCGGCGGGGCCGGCGCATCGGTCGTCGGGTGGACGCGGTCTTCCGCACTTTCGGTCCGGCCGACGATCTCGACCGCGACCGCCTCGACGACGATGGCCTTGCCCGACATCAGGAAGCCGTAGCGCTGGCGGTGTGCGGCCGCGAATGCCGCTTCGACGATCTCCAGCGGCCCCTCGTCGACGACGAGCGTGGAGTCCGTCCCTTCGTATTTCAGATGCAGCTTGCGCAACGTCTCGATTTTCGCCTCGGCGATTCCCTGCCTTCGCATCTCGGCCAGCCCGTCGGCGGCGAGCGCGTCCAGTTCGGCGGCGAGTGCAGGCAGCAGCGACATGGCGAAGCGCGCCTCGACCGCCTTCTCGCGCATGACGCGCAGGTCGGCGAGCCCCATGCCGTAGGCCGACAGCACGCCCGCGAGCGGATGGACGAACACCGTCGTCATGCCCAGCGCGTCGGCCACCTTGCACGCGTGCTGCCCGCCCGCCCCGCCGAAGCAGTTGAGCGCGTAGGAAGTCACGTCGTAGCCGCGCTGGATCGAGACCTGCTTGATCGCGTTGGCCATGTTCTCGACCGCGATCTTCAGGAACCCGTCGGCGACCTGCTCGGGACTGCGGATTTCGCCCGTCGCCTTCGAGACCTCGGCCGCGAGGGCGGCGAACTTCGTGCGCACGATGGCCGCATCCAGCGGCTCGTTCCCGCCCGGTCCGAACACCTTGGGGAAGAATTCGGGCACGATCTTGCCGACCATGACGTTGGCGTCGGTCACGGCCAGCGGCCCGCCGCGCCGGTAGCAGGCCGGCCCCGGATTGGCGCCGGCACTTTCCGGACCGACGCGGAAGCGCGTGCCGTCGAAGAACAGGATCGACCCGCCGCCGGCCGCGACGGTGTGGATCTTCATCATGGGGGCCCGCATGCGCACGCCGGCGACGATCGTCTCGAAGGCGCGCTCGAACTCGCCGTTGTAGAGCGTCACGTCGGTCGACGTGCCGCCCATGTCGAAGCCGATGATGCGCTCGAACCCGGCGAGCGTGCCGGTGCGCGCGGCACCCACGATCCCGCCCGCCGGGCCGGACAGGATCGCGTCCTTGCCCTGGAAGAAGTTCGCGTCGACCAGCCCGCCGTTCGACTGCATGAACATCAGCCGCGTGTCGCCAAGTTCGCCCGCCACGCGGTCGACATAGCGGCGCAGGATCGGCGAGACGTAGGCATCGACGACGGTCGTGTCGCCGCGCCCGACGATCTTCATCAGGGGCGACACGACGTGGCCGATCGAGATCTGCGAAAAGCCGATGCGCCGGGCGATCTCGCCCAGGCGCTTCTCGTGCGCGGGATGGCGGTAGCCGTGCATCAGCACGATGGCGAGGGCGCGTATACCCGTCGCATGGACGGCGCGCAGGGCCGCTTCGGCGCCCGCCTCGTCGAGCGGGACGAGCACGTTGCCGTGCGCGTCGATCCGCTCGCCGATCTCGACGACGGTCTCGTAGAGAAGTTCGGGCAGCACGATCCGGCGCGAGAACAGCTTGGGCCGGTTCTGGTACGCGATGCGCAGCTGGTCCTTGAATCCGCGCGTGATCGCCAGCGCCACGCGCTCGCCCTTGCGTTCGAGCAGCGCGTTGGTCGCGACCGTCGTGCCCATCTTGACCGCGTCGACCGGCGCACCCTTCAGCGAAGCGCCGGGGGCGAGCCCCAGAAGGTCGCGAATGCCCTGCAGCGCGGCATCGGCGTAGCGCTCGGGATTTTCCGACAGCAGCTTGTGCGTCAGCAGCGCGCCGTCGGGCCTGCGCGCGACGATGTCGGTGAAGGTGCCGCCGCGGTCGATCCAGAACTGCCAGCCGGTCATGGGGACGAGGCTAGCGGTCCCTCACGCCGCGATCAATCCGCCGCCGCGAAGAAACCTCCGCGGCTGGAGGGTTCCGTGCACGCCGTCGAACGCGCCCTTGGCGAGCGGGGCGGCGAGCAGGCGCGCCGGATTCTCGCCCGGCATGACGAGGCCCATCGGTGCGGCCGGCACGAAGCCGAAGCGCGCGTAGTAGCCGATGTCGCCCACCAGCACGACGCGCTTGTGGTTCATCCACGCGGCCGCGTCCAGCGTGTCGCGCATCAGCGCCACGCCGATGCCCCGGCCCTTCAGCGACGGTTCGACCGCGATGGGACCGAGCAGCAGCGCGTCGTGTCCGCCGACCGCGACGTTCCAGTAGCGGATCGTGCCGAGCAGCCTGCCGCCGCCATCCGCGCGCGCGACGCGCGACAGTTCGCCGACCGGGGCCGTCGCCTGCCGGTAGCGGTACGAGATCTTCGACTGCCGGCCGGCGCCGAAGGCCCGGTCGAGAAGGTCGTCGATTGCCGGCCCGTCGTCGGGCCGTTCGGTCGTCAGGTGGAACATTGGCTTTGCTCGCGAAAAGGATGGACGGCGTCGGGTTGGACGCACGCTGTCGCGGGAAAAAGCCAGATTTTAGAGAGGGTTGGTTCCGGCGGTCCGAACGCGAATCAGCGCACGCTGGGGCGAAGGCCCAGCGTTCGTCGTCGCGCGCACATGATCGTTCCGAAAACCATGGTCGTTTTCTACAGGACGCAAACGCGATTCGTCAAACCTTGAATTTCGGATCGAGCCAGTCGCGCAGGCTGTCGCCGAACAGGTTGAACGCGAACACGGCCGCCGAGATGGCGAGACCCGGGAACAGGATCATCCACGGCGCCTCGCGGTAGAAGTCCGACGCGTTGCCCGACAGCATCAGGCCCCAGGCCGGCGTGGGCTCCGTCACGCCGAGGCCGAGGAACGAAAGCGAGGCTTCCAGCAGGATCGCCTGCGCGATGAAGGCCGTGAACATGATCAGGAACGGGGCCGCCACGTTGGGCACCATGTGGCGGAAGATGATGCGCGCGTGGCTGAAGCCGGCGGCGCGCGCGGCGTCGATATAGGGCATCTCGCGGATCGACAGGGCCGCCGCGCGCACGACGCGCGCCACCTTCGGCACGATCGGGATCGCGATGGCGAAGATCAGGTTCACGTCCACGCCGGCGATCTGATTGCGGCCCAGCATCGCCACGACGACGAGGGCGAGGACGATGATCGGGAACGACAGGATCACGTCGATGAAGCGCTGCACGACCATGTCGATGCGCCCGCCGAAATAGGCCGACGCCACGCCGATGGTAGCGCCCAGCGTGCAGCCGAACAGCGACGAGAAGAACCCGATGGTGAGCGCGGTGCGCGCACCGTAGATCACGCGGCTGAAGATGTCGCGGCCGAACGCGTCGGTCCCCATCACGTGCTCGGGCGACGGGGCTGCGAGCATCGCGCCGAAATCGATGTTGAGCGGATCATAGGGGGCGACGATCTCGGCGAAGATTCCGGCGAACAGCATCACGAGGATCGCCACGCCCGAGACCGCGCCCAGCGGCTGGGCGATGCAGAAATCGACCAGCGGCGAGCGGCGCTTGCGCGCCTTGTAGACGACGTTGGGCTGGGAGACCGCACCGGCCATGTCAGCGCCCCCCGAAGCGGATGCGCGGATCGAGCCACGCATAGAGCAGGTCGACCACCAGGTTCGACAGGATGAACACGACCGCGATCAGCATGACGATCGACTGGATCAGCGTGAAATCGTTGCGGCTGACCGCCTGCACGAAGAGACGCCCGATGCCGTTGAGGTTGAAGACCTGCTCGGTCACGACGAGACCGCCGATCAGGAACGCGAACTCGAGCCCGATCACGGTGATCGCGGGCAGCATCGCGTTGCGCATCGCGTGGCGCGAGACGACCATCTTCTCGAACACGCCCTTGGCGCGCGCGGTGCGGATATAGTCTTCCTTCATCACCTCGACGATCGAGGAGCGCACCATGCGCGCGACGACCGCCGAATAGCGGTAGCCGACCGCGAGTGCGGGCCAGATCAGCTGGCTGATGTTGGCGACCGGATCGACATAGATCGGCGTGTAGGTTATCGGCGGCAGCCAGTTGAACCAGTAGAGCAGTGCCAGGATGATCAGCATGCCGAGCCAGAAACTGGGCACGGCGAGCCCCGCGATCGTGACGATGCGCACGAGGTAGTCGATCCACGAATCCTTGAACAGCGCCGAGATCGTGCCCAGCGGAATCGCGACGAGAACGGCGATGATCGTCGCCATGACCGCGACCTGGAGCGTCAGCTCCATGCGGATGCCGATCTCCTCGACGACCGGCCGGTCGGTCCACATCGAGTTGCCGAGGTCGAGCGTGGCGACCCCGACCATCCACTGCCCGAACTGGACGTGCAGCGGCTGGTCGAGGCCGAGGCGCTTGCGCTCGTAGTCGAGGGTCTCCTGCGTGACGTTGCCGCCGTCCCCGCGCATCTTCACCTCGACGATGTCGCCCGGCACCACCCTCAGCATGAAGAAGATGAGGATCGCGACCCCGGCAAGCGTCGGGATCATCAGCAGCGTGCGATTGACGAGGTAACCGAGCATCGGGAACGGCGGCCTTTCGCGTCGGATCAGGCGTTGAGCCAAACCCCGGACAGATCCTGTCCGAGATTGTGGCTGGGCGACATCTGCCAGCCCATGACGTTGGCGTGGGTCAGCACGATGCGGTGCCACCACAGCAGCGGCACCTGATAGGCCTGGTCGAGCGCCCGCTTCTCGAACGCGCGGATCAGCTCGAAGCGCTTCTTGTCGTCGCGCTCGCGCGCCTGGGCCGCGTAGAGACGGTCCATCTCGGCGTCGATGGCGCGGCTGCGGTTCTCCGGCGCCCGGTTGAACGACAGGTACTTGGCCAGTGCGAGCGACGGCTCGTCCATGAACAGGTTCGAGAAGTCGATCGCCACGTCGAAATTGCCGCTCGACATGCCGGCGAGGTACGGCGACGTCTCCGACTGGCGGTGCTCGACATTGACGCCGATCTGGCGCCACTGGTCGACCACGAAGATGCCGGCCGGCGTGTAGGGCTGGGCGAGGTTGCGGTTGTGCAGGACGAAGGTCAGGTTCGGCACGCCCGCCTCGCGCAGCAGCCGGCGCGCCTCGGCGCGCGCGGCGTTCATGTCGCGCCCGAAGCCCGGCACCTTGAGCAGGTCCTCGTCCTTCATCGCGAAGGGCGAACCGGGGCGGATCAGGCCGCCGGCGTCGCGCAGCGTAGCCGTGCGCGCGAGGCCCACGGCACCGCCGCGCCGGTCGATGGCGAGGTGCAGCGCGCGGCGCACGCGCACGTCGTCGAACGGCTTCTTCTCGGTGTTGAAGACGATCATCAGGTTGAGCGTCCAGCTCGATTCCTCGGCGCGGATGCGGTTGCCCATGACCTGCACGATGCGGTCGCGCTCCGCGGGGCTGACGCCGCGGAACTCGGCCTGCACCTGGCCGCCCTGCAGCGCGTTCATCATCGCGGCGGGCTGCGTCATGAACACGCCGCGGAAGCCGTCGAGATAGGGCTGCCCGCTCTTGAAATAGCCGTCGAAGCGCGTGCCGGAGACATGGCTGCCCTTGACGTGCTCGCCGAAGCGGAACGGACCGGACCCCATGATCGCGGTGCGCGGCGCGTTCGGATTGCCGGCGAGGATCGAGGCCTTGTAGATCCAGTTCCACGGGCTGGCGAAGTGCTCGAGCATCGCCGGGTTCGGCGCCTTCATCTTGAACACGACGGTCTTGGGATCGGGCGTTTCGATCGTGTCGATGTCCTCGAACGTCGCCTTGCGGGTGGAGACCACGCCGGTCGGCGGGTTGCGCATGCGGTCGTACGTGGCCTTGACGTCGGCCGAGGTGACGGGCGAGCCGTCGTGGAAGTTCGCGTTGGGCGCCAGCTTGAACGTGTAGGTCATAAGGTCGCCGGCCACTTCCCACGACACGGCGAGGTCGGCCTTCACCTTCGGATAGTTCGCGAGGTCGAACTGCAGCAGCGTCGAATGGAACGGCGAGCCGAAATGCAGCGTGGCGAACGTGTCCGAGCCGTGCGCGTCGTAGTGCGGCGTTTCGGCCGAGATCGCGAAATTGAGCGTGCCGCCCCGCTTGGGCGCGCCCTGGGCGTGCGCGGGAAGGGCGTCGAGCAGGCCGATTCCGGCGGCGGTGAAGGCGGCGGCCTTCATGAAATCGCGGCGATTGCTGTCCATGGCGTTCCTCCTGTTGCGGTCCGGCCACCCGCATTTTCGCGTTTGCGGCCGGAGATTCTGTCTGGATTGCCCGGCAGCCGGGGGACGGCCGGGGGTCGGCATTACTGGACTACGCGGCACCTCTCCGCGTCAAGAAAACCGTCAGACCTTGATGCAGGCGACGAAATGGCCGGGCCGCGCCTCGCGCGGCTCGGGCACCGTCTCCTTGCATTCGCGCGTCGCCAGCGGGCAGCGCGTGTGGAACACGCAGCCCGTGGGCGGATTGAGGGGGCTGGGCAGTTCGCCCGAAAGCGCGCGCGCCGCCCGGCTCTTCTCGATCGCGGGATCGGGGACCGGGGCCGCGTCGAGCAGCGCCTTCGTGTAGGGGTGCAGCGGCTCGGCATAGAGCGCGTCGCCGTCGGCCATCTCCATCAGGCGGCCGAGATACATGACGACCACGCGGTCCGAGATGTGCCGTACGACGGCAAGGTCGTGCGCGATGAACAGATAGGTGAGGTTGAGCTTGTGCTGGAGATTTTCCAGCAGGTTGATGATCTGGCCCTGGATCGAGACGTCGAGGGCCGAGACCGGCTCGTCGCAGACGATGAATTCCGGCTCCATCGCGAGCGCTCGCGCGATCCCGATGCGCTGGCGCTGGCCGCCCGACATCTCGTGCGGGTAGCGCTCGGCCATGTAGGGGAACAGGCCGACCTGCACGAGGAGTTCGGAA
>JAEUKY010000080.1 GCA_016794005.1 Rhodospirillales bacterium | reverse complement strand
GGGCCATCTGGGTATTCGCGTCGAACGCATGAAGCGCATCGCCGTGATCGGCGTGGCGGCAAGCGTCGGGGCCGCCGTGTCGGTCGCGGGGCCCATCGGCTTCGTCGGACTGGTGGTGCCGCATCTCGTGCGCCTCGCGGCCGGGCCGCTGCACCGCCACGTGCTGCCGCTGTCGGCCGCCGGCGGAGCGGCCCTGCTGATCGCGGCCGACACGCTGGCGCGCGTGGCGGTGGCCCCGGCCGAAATGCCGGTCGGCCTCGTCACCGCCGCGATCGGGGCACCCTTCTTCGCCGGCATGATCTGGCGCGAACGCCGGCGGCTGGCCGCATGATCGTCGCAAAGGACATCGCGGTCGTGCGCGGGCCGCGTCGGCTTCTCGACCGCGTCGACTTCGCCGCCTTTCCCGGCGAGATCGTCGGCATCGTCGGCGCCAACGGGGCCGGCAAATCCACGCTGGTGCGCGTGCTGGCCGGCGAGATGGCGCCGGAGGCCGGCGACGTTGCGTTCGACGGCACCCCCTTGCGCGACGTGCGGCCGGAGACGCTGGCCCGCCGGCGGGCGGTGCTGCCGCAGCACGCCACGCTCGCCTTCGAGCTGCCCGCGATCGAGGTCGCGGCACTCGGCCGGCTCGCGCATCCCGCCGGCGGCGATCCGCGCGCCATCGCGGCCGAAGCGCTGGACGCATGCGGTGCCGGCCATCTTGCGGCGCGCGCCTATTCGACGCTGTCGGGCGGCGAGCAGCAGCGCGTGCAGCTTGCCCGCGTTCTCGCCCAGCTCGACGCGCGCGACGGCCCCGACGGCCCGCGTCTGCTGCTGCTCGACGAGCCGACCGCCAGTCTCGACATCGCGCACCAGCAGTCGGTCCTGCGCCTCGCCCGCCGGATGGCGTGCGCGGGCCACGCGGTCGTCGCGGTGCTGCACGATCTCAATCTCGCAGCGCGCTACTGCGACCGGATCGCGCTGATGGCCGGCGGGCGCGTGCTGGCCGACGCGCCGCCCGCGCTGGCGCTGGCGAACGACCTGCTTTTCCGCACCTTCGGCGTCGCCATGCGGACCTTGCGCCTGCCCGAGGGCGGCATCTTCATCGCGCCGGAAGCCGAGCCGGCCTGACGCACAGGCTCAGCGGCGCATGTGTTCGCCAAGGAACCGAAGCACCTGCGCCTTGGAATCGACGTAGGCGGCGGGATCGTACCCGACGGTAGCGCCCGCACCCGGCCGGTTGATGTTGGTCGCGCGCGGATTGTGGAGTGCGCGCGGCAGCGTCGGATTGTCGAACGAGTGGTGGGCGCCGGGATAGACCTTGATCGAGACGGGTGCGCCGCTCGCCTGCCCGGCCATCGTTTCGCAGATCGGCGCGGGCGTCCAGTCGTCGGCGCTGCCAATCAGGATCAGCATCGGCGCCACGGATTCGAACGTGCCGCTCGGACGGACTCCGCCGAGGCCGCGCTGCACGACCCAGTCGCCGTACCCGATCCCGCATTCGGGATAGAACGGGATCGCGGCGCGGAACTGCGCTTCGCCCGCACGCAGCCAGCCGCCCTGCTCGATCCACTGCCGGTTGACCGCCGCAAGCGTCGCCACGCCGCCGTTGGAACCGCCCATCACCGCGATGCGGTTCCGGTCCACTTTGGGATTTGCCTGCAGTGCCCGGCGCCCCTTGTGCGCGTCTTCGCCGCGGATCATGGGGCGCACCCACTGCGGGCCGGGCGCCGTGCACACGCCGCCGAAGCGGTTGCGCGGCCGGAAACTGTCGGTCAGGGCGACGGCATAGCCGTTGGCCACGAGGAAATCGGCCCAGCCCAGCGGGACATCCCGGCCGCTTCCGTCGAGCCCGGCGCAGTTGTGCAGGACCACGACGGCCGGGAACGGGCCGTCGCCTTGCGGCAGGCGGATTTCGGTTACCGGCTCGATGGCGGCGTCCCGCGCCGCCATTTCCTCAACCGATACACAACCCGACACGAACACGGACAGAAGCAGAAGGCCGGCGCGCAGTTCGGCGAAACGCATGGAAAAACCTCCGGATTTTGGCGACGCCAAGGTAATTCGCTACCCGCCGATTCGGAAGGCTCCCGTGTGCGGCAACGCGATCGCGCGGCGCAATGACGCAGGCGGTCAAGTTGCGATTTACGAACATTTAATGTGTGTTCCGTAGGTTGCGAGACAGGCCCGAGCGGCCGAAATTTCCGGGGGACGACATGAAGATCTCGACCAAGCTTGCGATCATTCCGGCCGTCTCGATGGTCGGACTGGCGCTACTGGCCGTCGTGGCGCTGCTGATGAGCCAGGCCCAGATGCGCGACGACGCCGGCCGGCGCAGTGCCGCCGTCGTCGACGCAGGCACCGCGATCGCCGCGAAGTACGAGGCCGAGGCGCGCGCCGGCACGATGACGGCCGAGGCGGCCAAGGCCGCCGCCCTCGTCGCGATCCGCGCGATCCGCTACGGCGACAACGACTATATCTGGGTCCAGGATGCGGTCCCGAACGTGATCATGCATCCGATCCGCACCGACCTCGAAGGCAAGAACGTCGGCGAGGTGAAGGATCCCAACGGCAACTTCCTGTTCCGCAACTTCGTCGAGACGGTGAAGAAGTCCGGCTCGGGTTACGTCCCCTATCTCTGGCCCAAGCCCGGCCACGAGAAGCCGGTCGAGAAGATCTCGTTCGTGCGCGGCTTCGAACCGTGGGGCTGGATCCTGGGGTCCGGCGTCTATATCGACGACGTCAACGCCGAGCTGCGGCGCACCGCCCTCGAGTTCGGCGCGATCGTGCTGGTTCTCGGCGGCATCATCTTCGCGGCGAGCTTCGCGCTCGCGCGCTCGGTCTCGGGTCCGCTGGGCAAGATGGTCGGCCTCGTCGACGAAGTCGCGCAGGGCAATCTCGACGTGACGGTGCCCGACACCGCGCGCAAGGACGAGATCGGCCTGCTCGCCGGCGCGCTCGCCGTGTTCGTCGAGAAGGGCCGCGAGCAGCGCAAGCTGGAAGAAGCCGCCGCGGCCGAGCGCGCCAACAAGGAGCGCCGCACGCAGACGGTCGAACACCTGACGAGCGAGTTCAACGCCGCCGTTTCCGGCGTGCTGCAGACCCTGTCGGCCGCCGCCGAGGAGATGCAGGCCACGTCCAAGACGATGACCGACACCGCCGACACGACGCGCAAGCAGGCCGAGCAGGTCACCCAGTCGGCCACGCAGAGCTCGGAGAACCTCGCCACCGTCGCGGGCGCCACCGAGGAGATGCTGGCGACTGTGCGCGAGATCGGCCAGCAGGTCGAGCAGGCCACGCAGATCGCCAAGGACGCGGTCGAGGAAACCGGCCGCACCGACAAGATCGTCGCGAGCCTCGTGGAGGCCGCCAACCAGATCGGCGACGTGGTCAAGCTCATCAACGACATCGCGGGCCAGACGAACCTGCTGGCCCTCAACGCGACGATCGAGGCGGCGCGCGCCGGCGACGCCGGCAAGGGCTTCGCGGTCGTGGCGAGCGAGGTCAAGAGCCTCGCCAACCAGACGAGCCGCGCCACCGAGGAGATCGCCGCGAAGATCAAGGCCGTGCAGGGTGCGACGGGCGAGGCCACCGGATCGCTGGGCAAGGTCTCGGAGATCATCGCGCGCGTGAGCCAGATCTCGGCCACCATCGCCGCCGCGGTCGAGGAACAGGGTGCCGCCACGCAGGAGATCGTGCGCAACGTGCAGAACGCCAGCAGCTCGACCGGCACGGTCACGCAGGCGATCGCCCAGGTGACGCAGGCCGCCGTCGAGACGGGTGCGGCCGCCAAGGAAGTGCTGACGGCGTCGGGCGATCTCGCCGCCCAGACCAACGAGCTTCGCGGCGAGGTCGAGGCGTTCGTCGAATCGATGCGCACCGCCGGCGAGCGGCGCACGTTCGAGCGCCACGAGTGCGACGTCGCCGCCCGCGTCGAGGTCGGCGGCCGCACCTACGAAGGGCGCATCGTCGACATCTCGGGTGCGGGCTGCCGCTTCGCGGGCGACGTCGACGCGGCCCCGGGCGCGCCGCTGCGCATCGTCGTGTCGGGCCACGCCGAGGTGCTGACCGGCCGCCTTGCCCGGCGCGACCGCGGCTTCGCCGGCATCTCGCTTTCGCAGAACGACGCGATCCACCGCCTGGTCAAGACGATCGTCGCGGGCGGCAAGCCCGCGGCCGCCGCCTAGCGCCGGAAACCCGGACCGGCCGCAAGATCGCGCCGGTCGGGATTCGTGCGCGCGATCATCTGCAGCTTCCATTCGCGCGGCCAGCGCCCGATGCGGTCGGCGAGCGCCAATGCGGACGGGATGTCGTCGAGCCGCTCGAACCAGAGAAGGCGCAGCGGGGCGAGGGCCGCAAGATCGCCGGTGGCCCCGATCTTCAGCGCGCCCGTCTTTCCGCGCGCGGCGATATAGACATAGAAGGCCGCGTCGTTCGTCGGCGCCAGCAAGGCGACCGGGGCACGCGGCTTCGTCTTTCTCGGGCGGGCTTTCTTGGCGGCCATGCGGGCTCCGGCGAGTCGATTACCATGGTAAGTCGACGGCGGGAAAAATTGCAATCGTTGCCCGATACACTACTAACGTATGCAATCAGATGTATTTCTCGCCGCGGACGACTTCGACGTCGCTGACCCAGGCGATCGTCGCATGATGCGGGAAATAGCGGTCGGCGAGCAGCGCGAGGATGGCGGCAGAGACGGCCGGACTCACGACCGTCTCGATGCGCAGATTGACCTCGCCGACGCGCCCGACGCGCTTTCCGCGCGAGCCTTCGCCGCGGGCCTCGGTCGCCGTGTAGCCCGTGGCCCCAAGCCTGCCGATATCGGCGATCAGTCGCGCCGCGACCGCCTCCTCGGCGACGATCGTGACGAGTTTGAGGGCGGTCGCCATTTCTTCAACTCCCTGCGAACGCGCGGGCCAGCGCCATGCACAGCGGCAGCCCGACGATCAGGTTGAACGGGAACGTGATCGCGAGCGACGCGGTCAGGTAGAGGCCGGGATTCGCCTCCGGCAGCGCGACGCGGACCGCGGCCGGTGCGGCGATGTACGAAGCGCTCGCCGCCAGCACGCCGAGCACGGCCGCCCCGCCCGGCCCCAGACCGACGGCGGTGCCGAGCCAGACGCCCGCGACGGCGTGCAGCACCGGCATGGCCAGCGCGAAAACCGCGAGGAACCGGCCGACCTGGCGGAAATCGGCGAACCGGCGCGCGGCGACCATTCCCATGTCGAGCAGGAACAGGCACAGCACGCCCTGGAACGGATCGACGAAGAACGGCGCGACCGCCTTCATGCCGGCCGGCCCGGCGAGGAACCCGACGCACAGTCCGCCGACGAGCAGGACGATGCTCTTGCCGGCGAGCACTTCGGGCAGGGCCGCTCGCCAATCGCCGCCGGCGCCCCCGGTGCCCGCGCGCGCAAGCAGCAGGGCGACGGCGATCGCCGGCACCTCCATCGCCGCGAGAACGGCCGGCATGAATCCCTCGGCCGGATGGCCGACCGCCTGCACGTAGGCGATCGCCGCGATGAACGTCACGGCCGAGACCGATCCGTAGTGCGCCGCGATCGCCGCCGCGTTCGCCGCGTCGAATCGTCCGAACCGCGTCAGGATCGCGAACGACCAGACGGGAATGGCGATCCCCAGCGCCACGCCCGCGGCGATGGCGCCGGCGACCTGGGCGAAGGACGACGACGCGAGCGCCGCCCCGCCCTTCAGCCCGATCGCGAACAGCAGGTAGATCGACAGCGCCGAATAGACCTGGTCGGGGAACCGCAGATCGCTGCGCGCGAAATGCGCCGCGATCCCCAGCGCGAAGGACAGCACCATCGGCGACAGGAGCGCGTTCCGGAGGATTTCGGCGGGTTCCATCGGGCGCGTTTTCTATCGCATCCGGACGGGAATGCACGCGCGAAGTTGCGGGGATTCCGCAGGCGCCCGCTGTTGAATGGACTTGCCGCTTGGAGCGGCCGGGCGCGCCCGGCATACTCCGCCACCGTCCCGGGAGCACCGCGCCCATATGTCGATCCGCTTCATCCTTTCCGCCGCGATCCTGGCGGCCTTCGCCGCCGGTGCCGCCGATGCGGCCGAGGCCGGCGCGCCCCATCTCGACGGCGCGGAACTCGGCCTCGTCTGGATGCTGCCCTTCGCCGCGATCCTCGGCGGCATCGCGCTGGGACCGCTGCTGGCGCCGCACGCCTGGCACGCGCATTACGGCAAGTACGCGGCGGGCTGCGCCGTCGCGTTCCTCGTGCCGTGCGCCGCCGTTTTCGGAACCGCCACGGCGACGTACGAGTTCGTCCACACGATGCTGATCGAGTACGTGCCGTTCATCGTGATGCTGCTCGCCCTCTACGTCGTGGCGGGCGGCGTCCGACTGAAGGGCGCCATCGTCGGGACGCCGGCGACCAACACGGCGATGCTCGCCTTCGGCACGGCCATCGCGAGCGCCATGGGAACGACGGGTGCGTGCATCCTGCTGATCCATCCGATGCTGCGCGCCAACGCCTGGCGGCGGCACAACGCGCATGTCTTCGTCTTCTTCATCTTCCTCGTCGGCAATATCGGCGGGGCGCTGACGCCGCTGGGCGATCCGCCGCTGTTCATCGGGTTCCTCGAGGGCGTCGACTTCTTCTGGGTGACGACGCGGATGTTCGTGCCGATGCTGGTGCTGGCGGTCCCGCTGCTCGCGGCGTTCTACCTTCTCGACCGCCACTATTTCGCGAAGGAGGACGACCCGCCGGCGGGCCTCCTCGCGCAGGCCGACCCTCTCGGCGTCGAGGGCAAGATCAACTTCCTGCTGCTGGCCGGCATCGTCGCCGCGGTCCTCCTGTCGGGCGTGTGGCGGGCGGGATGGAGCGTCGAGATATTCCACACGAAGGTCGCGGGCGAAAGCGTCCTGCGGTCGGCCGCACTCCTGGTCCTCGCCGCCCTGTCGCTGAAGCTCACGCGCGACGAGAGCCGCCGGCTCAACGGCTTCACGTGGGGGCCGATCGCCGAGGTCGCCAAGCTCTTCGTTGGCATCTTCGTGACGATCGTGCCGGCCATCGCGATCATCCGGGCGGGCCGGGACGGCGCGCTCGGCGACCTCATCGCGCTCCTCAACCGCGACGGCGTGCCGGCGAACGCGGCCTATTTCTGGGTGACGGGCATCCTGTCGGCCTTCCTCGACAACGCGCCGACCTATCTGCTGTTCTTCAACCTCGCGGGCGGCGATCCGCAGGCGCTGATGGGCCCGCTCGCCACGACGCTGCTGGCGATTTCCGCAGGCTCGGTCTTCATGGGCGCGCTCACCTATATCGGCAACGCGCCGAACTTCATGGTCAAGGCGCTGGCCGAGGAGAAGGGCGTGCGAATGCCGTCCTTCTTCGGCTATCTGGGCTGGTCGTGCGCGTTCCTGACGCCGCCGCTGGCGCTGCTGACCTTCCTCTATTTCTGATCGCGCGCGAACGACTTGACGCTGCCGCGCGCAGCGGCGAGTGTCGGTCCGGAACGAATCTCGACGCGCAAAGGGATCGAAAGATGGGAACCGGACGCCGACTTCGACTTGCCGCAGCAGCGCTCGCCGTGGGCCTCGCTTTCGCCGGACCCGCCCAGGCCGCCGACGGGCTGGACGGAGCGGCGCTGTCGGTCTGGTGGGCCGTCCCGTTCGCCGGCGTGCTGCTGTCGATCGCGGTGCTTCCGCTCGTCGTTCCCGCGATCTGGCACTACCACTACGGCAAGATCGCGCTGGGCTGGGCGCTCGCCTTCATCCTGCCGTTCCTCGCCACGCATCCGGCGGGCACCGTCGTCGAGACGATGGCGCACGTGATGCTCGCCGAGTACGTGCCGTTCCTGATCCTGATCGGCGCGCTGTTCACCATCGCCGGCGGCGTGCTGGTGCGCGGCAACATCCACGGCAGCCCCGCGACCAACACGACGCTGCTGGCCATCGGCACGGGCATCGCAAGCATCACCGGCACCACGGGTGCCGCGATGCTGATGATCCGCCCGGTGCTGCGCGCCAACGACGAGCGGCGCCACAACGCGCATGTCGTCGTCTTCTTCATCTTCCTCGTCGCCAACGTGGGCGGAAGCCTCACGCCGCTGGGCGATCCGCCGCTGTTCCTGGGCTTCCTCAAGGGCGTGGATTTCTTCTGGCCGACGGTCCACCTGTTCTGGCCGATGCTGCTGGTGACCGCGATCCTGCTCGCGGCGTTCTACGCGCTCGACACCTATTTCTACCGCTTCGACACGCACCTGCCGCCCAAGCCCGATCCCACGCCCGACAACCGCGTGCGCCTCGAAGGCAAGTTCAACCTCGTGCTGCTCGCCGGCGTCGTCGGCGCGGTGCTGCTGTCTGGCACGTGGAAGCCGGGGATCGAGTTCGTCGTGCTCGGCACGCACATGCCGCTCGAAGGGCTGGTGCGCGACGCGATCCTGATCGGGCTCGCCTGGTGGTCGTTCGCCGCCACGCCCGCCGACATCCGCGCCGGCAACGATTTCTCCTGGGGGCCGATCCTGGAGGTGGCGAAGCTGTTCTTCGGCATCTTCGCGACCATCGTGCCGGTCATCGCGATGCTGCGCGCCGGGCCCGACGGCGCGTTCGCCTCGCTGGTGGCGCTGGTCACGGGCCCCGACGGCAAGCCGGACGTCGCGATGTATTTCTGGCTGACCGGCGGCCTGTCGAGCTTCCTCGACAACGCGCCGACCTATCTGGTGTTCTTCAACATGGCCAGCGGCGACGCGGCCGAACTGATGGGCCCGCTCGCCACGACGCTGGCCGCGATCTCGGCCGGTGCGGTGTTCATGGGGGCGAACACCTATATCGGCAACGCGCCGAACTTCATGGTCAAGGCGATCGCGGAGGCCGGCGGCGTGAAGATGCCGAGCTTCGTGGGCTACATGGCGTGGTCGGCGGTCTTCCTGATCCCGTGCTTCGTGCTGGTCACGTTCGTCTTCTTCCGCTGACCGTCTCGGCGGCCGCCGCGCGCGCGAGTTCCAGCAGCGCGTCGCGGTCGTCGGCGGGTGCGGTCTTGCAGCGGCGCACCGTGCGGCAGGACGTGCATTCGTGCACCAGCGTCCACGCCCCGCCGCCGGTCTCCACGCGCAGCGGACGCATCGATCCGCCGCACTCGGCCGCCCTGTCGCCCGGATTGACGTCCACGTGGCGCGACCACAGGCAGTGCGGGCAGTGATTCGTGTAGCCGTCGCCCTCGACCGCGCGGCCGCAGTTGCCGCAGGCGAAATCCTCGATCCGGCGCTGGAAGCGCTTCGTCAAAGGCCCGTCGCGTGGCGCGCGAGACCGAAGGCGGCACCCGCCAGCACCAGCCAGTGCATGGCCACGCCGAAACGCACGAGCAGCGCGAACGCGGCGATCGCCACGCCGACCGCGACGAGGTCGACCGCGCCCGGAACGGGCACGAACACCGCCTGGCCGAGGAACACCGCGAGATTGAGGATCACGCCGACGACCGCCGCCGTGATGGCGCCGAGGGCCGACGACACGCCCCTGTTCTCGTGCATCCCTTCGATATAGGGCGCACCCGCGAGGATGAACAGGAAGCTCGGCAGGAACGTGACGTAGCTGGCGAGCAATGCGCCCGCGACCGCCGCCGCGAGCGGATCGCCGGCACCCGCGTTCCAGCCCGCGAAGAAGCCCACATACTGCAGCACCAGGATCAGCGGCCCCGGCGTGGTCTCGGCCAGCGCCAGGCCGTTGAGCATGTCGGCCGGCGTCAGCCATCCGTAGAGCTTGACCGCCGCGTCGGCGACATAGGGCAGCACGGCATAGGCCCCGCCGAACGTAACGAAGGCCGCCTTCGTGAACAGGTCGGCGATGTCGAGGAACGGGTGCGTGCCCATCGCAAGCAGCACCGCACCCACCGGAACGGCCCACAGCGCGGCGAACACGGCCACAAGCTTCGCGAAACGCAGGCCGGCATTCGCGGGCAGCGGGCTCGCCGGCGCGTCGTCCTCGCCGGCCGGCCCGTGCCCGCCCGCCGCGAACGGCGACGGTGCCGTCCCGCGCGCCGACAGCCAGCCGATCAATGCCGCCGCCGCGACGACCCACGGGAAGTCGATGCCGGCGAAATGGATCGCGGCGAACGCCGCGGCCGCAAGCGCCGCCGCCTGCCACGTGTGCAGCGACTTCTTCCCGATGCGCCAGACCGCATGCACGACCACGGCGATCACGACCGGCTTCAGCCCGTCGAAGATGGCGCCCACGAAGCCGGTCTCGCCGTGCGCCGCGGCGACATAGGAAAGGGCCAGCATGCACAGCACGCCGGGCAGCACGAACAGCGTGCCCGCGACCACGCCGCCGAGCGTGCCGTGCAGCCGCCAGCCGATATAGGCGGCAAGCTGCGTGGCTTCGGGGCCGGGCAGCAGCGTGGCGAAGGAAAGGCCGCGCAGGAACGCGCGCTGCGCGATCCAGCGCCGCCCGTCGACCAGATCGTGCTGCATCATCGCGATCTGGCCGGCCGGGCCGCCGAACGACAGGCAGCCGAGCCGGAACCAGTAGGCGAGCGCCTCGCCGAAACTCGGACGGCCGGCGGAAGAAGCGGGTGCGGAAGCGTCGGGCATGTCGTTCATCCTCCGGGTGCAGCGTCGTACGGCGCGAAGCCGCATGCAAGTCCGTCGAAGCGGGTCATGCGCCCGCTCCCGTCTTGGCGGCGAGCGGCCGTCCCATCGCGCGCCAGCCGACGATGCCGGTGTCGAGATAGCGCGCCCGGTAGCCCTGCGCGCGCAGGGCCGCCGCCGTGTCGCGGCTGAAGCCGAAGCCGTAGACGCAGTAGACGACGAGATCGCGGTCCTTCGGCAGGCCGGACGCGGCACCGTCCGGATTCGCCGGATCGACGCGCACGGCACCGGGCAGCGTGTCGCGCGCGGCGTCGAAGGTCGGCCCGCGCCGCGCGTCGACATAGACGACGTCCGCGCCGTCGAGCGCTTCGAGCGAAACGGCGTTCGCGTCGCGCGGGGCTTCGGCCGCACGCCAGCGGCGCGCAGGCCCGGTCCAGTCGATCGCGGCGAACCACGCCTCGACATAGGCGGCGGCGTTCGCACCGTAATCCATGTGGTAGGCATGCTCGTACATGTCGAGGGCGAGCAGCGGCGTGGCCCCCGCGAAGCCCATCGCGTGATCCGCACTCCACTGGATCGCCAGCCGGCCGCCGCGGTTCTCGCGGACCAGCACGACCCAGCCGGATCCGCCGGCCAGCGCCCTGCCGCACGCGGCGAAGCGCCTGCGCCATGCGTCGAACGAGCCGAAATCCCGCTCGATCGCCGCGGCGAGATCGGCGGGCGGCGGAACGGGTGCGCCGAGCGCCTCGAAATGGATCTCGTGCAGCAGCATCGAGTTGTACGCGACGATCTCCTCGCGCTTGAGGCCGTTCCACTCGAAATTGGCCGCGGCCGGATCGAGCGTTTCCAGGCGCGCGGCGATCGCGTTGAGCCGCTTCACGGCGCCCGCGTAGTTGTTCTCGAAATGGCTGGCGACGAGCTTCTCGCTGAAGCCCGGATAGGATTCGGGCTTCGCGCCCAGGGGTCTGATGGAAAATCGAATCGTCATCGTCCGATACCTCCCGGCAAGGGCCCGAACGCATCGGACCCTCCGAAAGGCAGTGCTTGGACGACGGATCGTCTTCGGAAATCGGCGGGGCGACTGCCGGTGGCCCCGCGCGCGAAGGCATATACGCGCCTTCGCGCGCGAAATCAACCGTCCGCTACTTGAAGCGGACCTTGATGATCTCGTAGGCCTTGTGGCCGCGCGGCGTGGCGACCTCGACCGTGTCGCCGGCCTGCTTGTTGATGAGGGCGCGCGCCAGCGGCGAGGTGATCGAGATGCGGCCCTTCTCGACGTCGGCCTCGTCGGCGCCGACGATCTGGTAGGTCGATTCCTCGTCGGTGTCCTCGTCGGCGAGCGTCACCTTGGCGCCGAACTTGACCTGCTTGCCCGTCAGCGAGGCGACGTCGATGATCTCGCCGCGGCTGACCTTGTCCTCAAGCTCGGCGATGCGGCCCTCGATGAAGGACTGGCGCTCGCGCGCGGCGTGGTATTCGGCGTTCTCCGAAAGGTCGCCGTGGTCGCGCGCCTCGGCGATCGCCCGGATCACGGCCGGCCGTTCGACCGACTTGAGGTTCTTGAGTTCGGCCTCGAGGCGCTCGTAGCCCTCGCGCGTCATCGGAATCTTGTCCATCGTGCCCGTGCTCGAACTCCGTCGCTCCCCCGAAATCCCGCCGGCCCCCGCCCGTTTCGCAACGCCATCCAGCCTCGGCGACCCCGGTGGGATCGGCCGTCCTGCATGACCCGCGCAATTCGGGGGTGTGCCGTCAGAAGGCCCCTTTAAAGTACGCTTGCAGGGGGGCGACTTCAAGACTGCCGGCGCGCAGTGCCGCGATGGCTTCGGCCGCGGCACGGGCACCAGATACGGTAGTATAGTAGGCGATGCCGCCCATTAGTGCCGCATGCCGCAGGCTGAACGAGTCCGACACCGCCTGGGCACCCTCGGTCGTATTGAAGACCAGATGGACCTGGCCGGACTTCATCGCGTCGACGATGTGCGGCCGCCCTTCGAGCACCTTGTTGACCAGAACCACGTCCAGCCCGCTCTTCTGGAGATACGCCGCCGTCCCGCCGGTCGCCATGATCCGGAATCCCAGGGACGCAAGCTTGCGCGCCGGAGCGACGATCGCCTTCTTGTCGGCGTCGCGCACCGAGACGAACACCGTGCCCGTCGTCGGCAGCTTCTGCGAAGCGCCCATCTGCGCCTTGGCGAAGGCGTGGCCGAAATCGGCGTCGATGCCCATGACCTCGCCGGTCGACTTCATCTCCGGCCCGAGCAGCGTGTCCGAGCCGGGGAAGCGCGCGAAGGGGAACACGGCTTCCTTGACCGCGACATGGTCGAGCTTGCGCTTCTTGAGCCTGAACGAAGCGAGGCTTTCGCCCGCCATCACGCGCGCGGCGATCTTGGCGATGGCCACGCCCGTCGCCTTCGCGACGAACGGCACCGTGCGCGAGGCGCGCGGGTTGACTTCCAGCACGTAGACGCGCCCGTCCTTGACCGCGTACTGCACGTTCATCAGCCCCACCACGCCGAGGCCGCGGGCCAGCTCGATCGTCTGGCGCTCGATCTCGTCGAGGATCTTCTTGGGCAGCGAATAGGGCGGCAGCGAACAGGCGCTGTCGCCCGAATGGATGCCCGCCTCCTCGATATGCTCCATGATGCCGGCGACGTGGACGCCCTCGCGGTCGGCGACCGCGTCGACGTCGACCTCGATGGCTTCCTGCAGGTAGCTGTCGACCAGCACCGGGTTCTTGCCCGAGACGCGCACCGCCTCGGCGATGAAGCCGCGCAGCTGGTCGACCGAATGCACGATCTTCATCGCGCGCCCGCCCAGCACGTAGCTGGGACGCAGCAGCACCGGATAGCCGATCTTCGCCGCCACCTCTTCGGCTTCCTTGGCTGAGAACGCCGTGCCCGACGCCGGCTGTTCGAGCTTCAGCCTGTCCAGCAGCTTGGCGAAACGCTCGCGGTCCTCGGCGAGGTCGATCGCGTCGGGCGTGGTGCCCAGGATCGGAATGCCGGCATCGGCGAGCGCGTGCGCCAGGCGCAGCGGCGTCTGGCCGCCGAACTGGCAGATCACGCCCAGCACCTTTCCGTTCGTCTGCTCGCGCCGGACGATCTCGACGACCGTCTCGGGCGTCAGCGGCTCGAAATAGAGGCGGTCGGCCGTGTCGTAGTCGGTGGAAACCGTCTCCGGGTTGCAGTTGACCATGATGGTCTCGTACCCGGCCTCGCGCAGGGCATAGACCGCGTGCACGCAGCAATAGTCGAACTCGATGCCCTGCCCGATGCGGTTCGGGCCGCCGCCGAGGATGACGACCTTGGTGCGGTCGGTCGCCTCGTCCTCGCTCTGCGGGCCGTCGACGAAGGGCGTCTCGTAGCTCGAATAGAGATAGGGCGTCTTGCTGGCGAACTCGGCCGCGCACGTGTCGATGCGCTTGAAGACAGGTACGACGCCCGCGGCGCGCCGGGCGGCCGACACGTCGGCTTCCGGCTTCTTCACGAGCTGGGCGAGGCGCGCGTCGCCGAAGCCCATCTGCTTGATGCGCGTCCAGCCGGCGGCGTCCTTCGGCAGGCCCTTCTTGCGGATGTCGGCTTCCGCGTTCACCAGATCCTCGACCTGGCGCACGAACCACGGATCGAAGCTGGAGATGCGGCATATCTCGTCGACCGCGAAGCCGAAGCGCAGGGCCTGCGCGATCACCAGCAGGCGGTCGGGCGACGGGCGTGCCAGCGCCGCGACGATGGCCTCGCGGATTTTCCCCGCGTCGTCGTCGGGGATGTCGATCTCGTCGAGGCCGGTCAGCCCCGTCTCCATCGAGCGCAGCGCCTTCTGGAGGGCCTCCTGGAAGCAGCGGCCGATGGCCATCGATTCGCCGACCGACTTCATCGACGTCGACAGCAGCGCCGGCGTGCCAGGGAACTTCTCGAACGTGAAGCGCGGGATCTTCACGACGACGTAGTCGATGGTCGGCTCGAACGCGGCGGGCGTGACGCCCGTGATGTCGTTGTCGAGCTCGTCCAGCGTGTAGCCGACCGCGAGCTTCGCCGCGATCTTGGCGATGGGAAAGCCCGTGGCCTTCGACGCGAGTGCCGACGAACGCGACACGCGCGGGTTCATCTCGATGACGATCATGCGGCCGGTCTTCGGGTCGACCGCGAACTGCACGTTCGATCCGCCGGTATCCACGCCGATCTCGCGCAGCGTCGCGATCGACGCGTTGCGCATGATCTGGAATTCCTTGTCGGTCAGCGTCAGCGCCGGGGCCACCGTCACGCTGTCGCCGGTATGGATGCCCATCGGGTCGACGTTCTCGATCGAGCAGACGATGATGCAGTTGTCCTTGCGGTCGCGCACGACCTCCATCTCGTATTCTTTCCAGCCGAGCACGCTTTCCTCGACCAGCGTGGAACCGACGGGGCTGGCGCGCAGGGCGCCGAACACGATCTGCTCGTACTCTTCCTCGTTGTAGGCGATACCGCCGCCGGTCCCGCCCATCGTGAAGCTGGGCCGGATGATCGCCGGCAGGCCGACCTTGGCGAGGGCCGTCTTCGCCTCGTCCATGCTCTTGACCAGTTCGGACTTCGGCGTCTCGAGACCGATCTTCGTCATCGCGTCGCGGAAACGCAGCCGGTCCTCGGCCTTGTCGATGGCGTCGCGGTTCGCACCGATCAGCTCGACGCCGTATTTCTCGAGCACGCCCGAATCCGCGAGCTTCATCGCGACGTTGAGCGCCGTCTGCCCGCCCATCGTGGGCAGCAGCGCATCGGGGCGTTCCTTGGCGATGATCTTCTCGACGATGTCGGGCACGATCGGCTCCACGTACGTCGCGTCGGCCAGCGACGGATCGGTCATGATCGTCGCCGGGTTCGAATTCACCAGCACGATGCGGTAGCCTTCGGCCTTCAGCGCGCGGCAGGCCTGCGTGCCCGAATAGTCGAACTCGCACGCCTGCCCGATGACGATGGGACCCGCACCGATGATGAGGATCGACTTGATGTCTGTACGCTTGGGCATGGGATCAGGCTCCGGCGTGTCGCGGCGAATTGCGGCAATCGCGTTTCTGGCGTAAAATCTGGGGCATGGGAAAGATCATGCAGTTGGCGATCGAAAAACTCTCGGCGCTGCCGGCTAACGAGCAGGATTTGTATGCCGAGTGGATTCTCGCGCGGCTTGAGGCCGCACGTGCGCCCGGTGCCTGGCCGCAACCCGAACTGGAACGCCTCGCCCAGGAAGCGAGCGCCGAATACGCGGCCGGCACGACGAAGCCGCTCGAATTTCCGGATCGATGAAGTCGCGGACGACGGCCAGATTCTGGCACCAGTTCGAGAAACTTCCCGCCGAAATCCGCCGCTCCGCCAGTCATACATACGAAATCTGGCGCAACGATCCGTGGTACCCGTCGCTTCACTTCAAGCGGGTCGGCAACCGGCTGCCGGTCTGGTCGGTGCGAATCGACCATCGCTGGCGCGCCCTCGCCCATCGCGAGGCGGATGGAACCTTCGTCTGGTTCTGGATCGGGCCGCACGACGAATACGACCGGCTGATCGGCGGCAGCGACGACTGAAACGGGGCCGTTGCCCATGTGCTTACGCCACCTTCGCCATCAGCGCGGTGAACCGCTCGAACAGGTAGTGCGCGTCCTGCGGGCCGGGGCTGGCTTCGGGATGGTACTGGACCGAGAAGGCCGGGCGGTCGGTGCAGCGCAGGCCTTCGTTCGTCCTGTCGAACAGCGACACGTGCGTGACGACCGCGGTCTTCGGCAGCGTCTCGGGCA
>JAEUKY010000077.1 GCA_016794005.1 Rhodospirillales bacterium | reverse complement strand
AGCTTGTCCTTGTCCATGGCCGTTCCCCCGTCCGGGTCCGCCTCACTTGCCCTGGTTTTCGGTCACCTTGCCGATGTTGTTGGCCTGCAAGCCGTGCGCGGCGGCGATCTTCGCATAGTCGCCCTTGGCGATCAGCCGCTCGATGGCGGCCTTGACCGCCGCGCGCAGCTGGGCGCCTTCGGCCGTCTTCGCGAAGGGCATGCCCGACAGCGATTCGGTGAAGGCGGTGCCGAGGATCGTATAGGTGTTGGGCTCGAGCTGCTGGAAATAAGGCAGCGTCTCGTTGCCCTGCACGGCCGCCTGGATGCGCTGGGTCTTGAGCTGCGTGCGCGCATCGACCGAGCCTTCGGTGCCCACGACGTTGATGGCGGCTTTGCCCTTGGCGACGCAGTTGGTCTGGCTCCATTCCTCGATCTGCTTGGGCCAGTTGGTCGAACGGCTCGCGCCCACGGCCTTGCCGCACAGGTCGTCCGGCGACTTGATCGATCCGGCGAGCGACGTCAGCGTGAAGAACTGCGCGCCGGACTTCAGGTAGTCGACGAAGTCGACCGTCTCGCGGCGCGCCGGAAGATCGCTCATGCCGGCCAGCACCGTATCGACGCGGCCGGTCTGCAGCGAAGGCAGCATCTGCGCGAAGGCGATCTCCTGCCACTCGACGGCGATACCCAGCTCCTTGGCGACCGCTTCGCCGAGATCGATGTCGAAGCCCATCAGCTTGTTGGTCGCCGGGTCCTTGTAGGTGATCGGCGCGTAGTTCGGCATCGTCGCGATGACGATCTTGCCGGCCTGCTTGATGCGTGCGGGCACGTCCTGGGCCGCGGCGGGAAGGGCCATGCCGGCGAGGCCGGCGGCGATGGCGATGGCGAGGAAACGGCGCATGTGAGGTACCTCCTGTTTATGGCTGCATTCTAGCGCAAGACGGCGGCGACGAAATCGCGGGTTCGCGGGTGGGACGGACGGAGCAGCACGTCCTCGGACGTGCCGAGTTCGACGAGGCGGCCCTTGTCGAGGAAGGCGACGCGGCCCGCGACCTCGCGCGCGAAGCCCAGCTCGTGCGTGACGACGACCATCGTCATGCCGCCTTTCGCAAGGTCGCGCATGACGGCCAGCACCTCGCCGACCAGCTCGGGGTCGAGGGCGGAGGTCGGCTCGTCGAACAGCATCAGCCTGGGGCGCATGGCCAGCGCCCGGGCGATCGCGACGCGCTGCTGCTGGCCGCCGGAAAGCTCGGACGGATAGGCGTCGCGTTTCTCGGCGAGGCCGACGCGTTCGAGCAGCGCCATCGCCTCGTCGGTCGCTTCGCGCCGGTCGCGCTTCAGCACCGTCACCGGGCCCTCGGTCACATTCTGCAGGGCCGTCAGGTGCTGGAACAGGTTGAAGCGCTGGAAGACCATGCCGCAGGCAAGGCGCTGGCGCGCGATCTGGGCGTCGGAGAGCTCGTGGAGCGCGTCGCCCTGCCGGCGGAAGCCGGCAAGCTCGCCGTCGACCCAGATGGCGCCGCCGTCGATCTTCTCCAGCTGGTTGATGCAGCGCAGGAAGGTCGACTTGCCCGAACCCGACGGGCCGATGGCGCACACGACCTCGCCCGGCACGACGTCCAGCGAGATGCCGTCGACGGCCGCGAGCGGCCCGAAATTCTTGCGCACGTCGCGCGCGACCAGCATGGGCAGGATCGCGCTCATCGCACGTCTCCGGCCGGCTTCGCGGGGCGGCGCGCGGCATAGCCGCGCGAGAAGTGCTTTTCCAGGAAATGCTGGCCGACCTGCAGCACCGTGACGACCGCGAGGTACCAGATCGCCGCGACGATCAGCAGCTCGATCGTGCGCGCGTTGGCATAGTAGATCGTCTGCGCGTTGCGCAGGATCTCGGCGTACTGGATGACGCTGGCGACCGACGTGAGCTTGACCATCGACACCGCCTCGTTGCCCACGGGCGGGATGATCACGCGCATGGCCTGCGGCAGCACGATGCGGCGCAGGGCCGTCAGGCGCGTCATGCCGACGGACTGCGCCGCCTCGATCTGGCCGCGGTCGACCGACAGGATGCCGGCGCGCACGACTTCGGCCGTGTAGGCGCCCTGGTTCATGCCGAGACCCAGCAGCGTGGCGACGAACGGCGTGATGACGTCGACGGTGCGGAACTCGACCAGGCCCGGAATGCCGATGGTCGGAAAGACGAGGGCGAGGTTGAACCAGATCAGGAGCTGGAGAAGGAGCGGCGTGCCGCGGAAGAACCAGATGTAGAACAGCGCCGTGCCCTGCATCACCGGATTGGGCGAGAGATACATGACCGCGAACACGGTGCCCAGCACGATGCCCACGACCATCGCGCAGAACGCCATCAACACGGTGTTGGCAAGGCCGCTGAGGATGGCGGGTGCCGTGAAGAAGCGCCCGACCGTCGGCCAGTGGATCTGGCCGTGCGCGAACGACCAGCCGATCCACGCGAGAATGGCGACGAGCAGCGTGGCCGCGAGCCAGCGCCCCCATCTGGGCCGGCGCACGATGCGCGAGGCCCCGAGCACGAATTCCGCCGGATCCCGGGTCACGCAGCGCCCTGCTGCGGCAGGCGGTTGGCGAGCCGGGCCAGCGTGTCGCGCAGGCGGCCGATCTGCTCGCGCACGCGCCCCGGGGCCGTGCCGCCGAACACGTCGCGGCTGGCGATCGCGTTGCCCACGTCGAGCATGGGCATCACGTCGGCGGTGAGCCGCGCGTCGAGCTTCGCGAGGTCGCCGGCGCTGAGTTCGCCCAGCGCCACGCCCTTGTCCTCGGCCAGTCGCACGGCGGCACCGGCGACCTCGTGCGCCTCGCTGAACGGCACGCCGTTGCGCGCGAGGAAGTCGGCGATCTCGGTCGCCAGCGTATAGCCTTCGCCGGCGTCCTTCGCGACGCGTTCGGTGCGCACGCGCATCGTGGCGATCAGGCCCGCCATCGCGGGCAGCACCTGGCCCAGCACGTCGACCGCGTCGAACGCGGCACGCTTGTCCTCGGAAAGATCGCGGTTGTAGGCGAGCGGCAGGCCCTTCAAGGCACCCAGCATCGCGGCGAGATCGCCGATGAGGCGGGCCGCACGCCCGCGCGAAAGCTCGGCGATGTCGGGGTTCTTCTTCTGCGGCATGATCGACGAGCCGGTCGAGAACGCGTCGTCGAGATCGATCCAGCCGAACTGGCGCGTCGACCAGATCGTCACTTCCTCGGCCAGGCGCGACACGTCGACCGCGATCATCGCGGCGACGAACAGGAATTCGGCCACGTGATCGCGTGCGCCCACCGCGTCGATCGAATTCTCGCAGGCCCCGGAGTAGCCCAGCTCCAGCGCCGACAGGTCCGGGCGTTTCGCGAGCGCCGAGCCTGCAAGTGCGGCCGAGCCGAGCGGCGAGAGCGACGCGCGTTCGCGCCAGTCGGCGATCCTGCCGAGATCGCGGGCAAGCGCCTGCGCATGCGCCAGCAGATGGTGGCCGAACGTGACGGGCTGGGCGGGCTGCAGATGCGTGAAGCCGGGGGCGGGAAGGGCGGCGTGCGCTTCGGCCTGCGTGATCAGCGCGTCTTCGAGCGCGCGCAGGTCCGAGGCAATGTCGATGGCGACGGCGCGCAGATAGAGCTTCAGGTCGTTGGCCGCCTGGTCGTTGCGCGAGCGGCCGGCGCGCAGCTTGCCGCCCAGCGTGCCCAGACGCTGGATCAGTTCGCGTTCGAGGAACGTGTGGATGTCTTCGTCGCCGGCGCCGAACTGCGTGCGTCCGGCGGCGACGTCGGCTTCCAGCTTGTCGAGGGCGGCAAGGATCGTCGCGAGTTCGGCGGCGGCGAGGATGCCCGTGCGGTTCAGCTCGCGCGCGTGCGCGCGGCTGCCGGCGATGTCGTAGGGAACGAGGCGGACATGCGAAAGGTCGCTGCGCGACAGACGCATCAGGCGCGCGTCGGGTGCCTTGCGGAACCGTCCGCCCCACAGCGTTTCGCGACGTTCTTCCAAGCCCGGCCTCCGGAATGCGCGTTGTGCCGATCCCAGCGTGGCCAAGCAGCACGCGCCATGCCAACGAAAAGAATTCGCATGATATTCCGAAACGGACTATCGTGAGGTCGATGCCGCCCGCCCAGCGCCTTCCGACCACGACCTCGCTGCAGCTTCTGCTCGCCGTGGCCGAGCGCGGCTCGACCGCCGCCGCCGCCCGCGCCAGCAACCTGACGCAGAGTGCCGTCTCCAAGCGCCTGAAGGCGCTGGAGAACGCCGTCGGCATGGCGCTGTTCCGCCGCACCGGCCGGGGCCTCGCGCTGACGCATGCGGGCGAGGTGTATCTGCCCTATGCGCGTGCCGCACTGGAGCAGATGGCGGTCGGCAAGGTGCGCGTGCGCGAGAGTGCCGCCACGCGCCGGCCGATCCGGCTGCACATGCAGGCGATCCTCGGCGAACGCTGGCTGCTCGACCGGTTCCCCGCCTTCGCGCAGCGCCATCCCGAGACCGACGTGCAGTTCACGAACTTCATCTCCGAGGATGCGGCCGAAGCGCCGGACATCGATCTTCGCTACGGCAACGGCGACTGGGCGGACAGCCGCGTCGACTACCTGATGGGCAAGCGCGTGGCGCTGGTCGCCTCGCCCGGCTATCTCGCGCGCATCGGCGGTATTTCGGCCGCGCGCGACGTGCAGCGCGCCACGCTGCTGCAGCATTTCCAGATGCCCGGCCTGTGGGCCGAGTTCACCGAGGCGCACGGTCTGCGCGGGGCGGTTCCGGCGCACACCGTGCGCTACGGCTACATGTCGCTGATCGTGCGTTCGGCCTGCGCCGGGCTCGGCGTCGGGCTCGTCGCAACGTGTTTCGTTCGCGAGGAACTGGCGAACGGCAGCCTGGTCGTGCCGGCGGGGCTCGAGATCGACAGCAGCTCGGCCTACTACATCGTGCGCGCCAAGGAACCCGCGCCCGGCGTGGAAACGCTGTGCCGCTGGATCGTGGCCGAAGCGCGCGGCTTCGAGAAGGCGGGTTAGGCCGCCCGCACTTCGCGCAGGAACGAGTCGACCTGCTGG
>JAEUKY010000065.1 GCA_016794005.1 Rhodospirillales bacterium | reverse complement strand
TCCAGCATCGCCGTGACGAGGGCGGCCGGTGCCTTCGACGAAACCACCAGCACGTTGGCGACGCCGAGGCCGGCGACGGCGTCGGTCTGGCCGGAATAGGCGTTGGCGGCGAGCGTGAACGGCTTGTAGAGGCCGGGCCATTTCCTGTCGAGGGCCGCCAGTTCGCCCGTCATCGGTACGAAGCGGATCGGCGGCTGGCCCGCCGCGGCGAGGTCGCGCACGGCGCCGGTCGGGATGCCGCCGATCCAGAAGAACGCCGCGATCTTGCCGTCCTTCAGCGCGCCGGCGGATTCCGCCACGCCGAGATTGTCGCGCGTGACGTCGCGGACCGGACTGAGGCCGGCCGCCTCGATGACCCGGTCGGCGATGCTCTCGGTCGCGGACCCGGCCGAGCCGACCGACACGCGCTTGCCCTTCATCCCCGCGACATTCGCGATACCGGACGCCTGGCTCGCCACGATATGGAAGAACGAATCGTAGAGCGAGGCGAGGACGCGTACGTCCTGCTTGCCGTCGGACTTGTACGCACCTTCGCCTTGAAAGGCGTCGTAGGCGCTGTCCATCGTCGAAAAGCCGAGTTCGACCTCGCCGGAATGAAGCATCTTGATGTTGTCGATCGAACCGCCGGTGGCCTGCGAGGTCGCCTGCGTGTTGGCCATCTTTTCGGAGAAGATCTTGGCGAGCCCGACGCCGTATGGGTGGAAGACCCCGCCGGTTCCGCCGGTGGCGACGGTGATGCGCCGGCGGCTCTGGGCGAGTGCCGGGGATGCCGCCGCGAAGGCCGCACCGGTCGCGATGGCGGTACGCCGATTGATTGCGATGTTCGACATGCTGTTTCTCAGCTCCCGTGATTGGCGCGGTTCGCGCGATCGTTTTCGTTCATTCCGGCATGAAAAGGCGGCCGTTTTCGCCGCCGGTATTATGCTAGAAAGAACTTGATATTCCACGGTTTTTCGCGCTACACACGGGTTGCGCAAGACAGCAAAACGAACGGACGAGAACCCGATGAATCTGAGCGGCGAATACCGTCTCCCCCTGCCCCGCCGGACGGTGTGGGCCGGCCTCAACGATCCCGACATCCTCAGGCAGTGCATTCCGGGCTGCGAGGATCTGGCCAAGGTCTCGGACACCGAACTGACCGCCAAGGTCGGCCTGAAGATCGGGCCGATGACGGCGAAGTTCACCGGCAAGGTCACGCTCTCCGATCTGGACCCGCCGAACGGATACAAGATCGCCGGCGAAGGCCAGGGCGGCGTGGCCGGCTTCGGCAAGGGTTCGGCCGTCGTCACGCTCGAGGAAGACGGTTCCGGCGGCACGATCCTGCGCTACACGGCCGACAGCCAGGTCGGCGGCAAGATGGCGCAGCTCGGCTCGCGCCTGATCGACGCGACGGCGAAGAAGCTGGCCGACGAGTTCTTCGGCAAGTTCGCCGAGACCGTCGCGGCACCCGCGTCCGCCGATGCCGCTCCCGCACCTGCACAGTCGGCCGAAGCGCCCGTGCCGGCGGCATCGGGCGATGCCGGCGGCCTGCCGCAGTCGGTCTGGATCGCGGCACTCGTCGTCGCGGTCGGCGCCGTGCTGTGGATGGTGCTCGGCAACTGAACCGTCGCACGGGTTTGGCTTGACGGCCGACACGCGCGCGCACGAAACTCGTGTCCAATAAATGCGGCCGCTCCAGCGGAGCCCCCGCCCTGTTTCCTGACGAAGGGGAGAG
Source organism: Rhodospirillales bacterium (assembly GCA_016794005.1). Lineage (GTDB taxonomy): Bacteria > Pseudomonadota > Alphaproteobacteria > CACIAM-22H2 > CACIAM-22H2 > Tagaea. The sequence goes on along the minus strand of JAEUKY010000065.1, from coordinate 3,031 downwards.
ACGATGCCCAAGGTTTCCATGACCGTGAACGGCAAGAGCGTGTCGGCCGAAGTCGAGAGCCGTACGCTGCTCGTGCAGATGCTGCGCGACAAGCTCGGCATGACCGGCACGCATGTGGGCTGCGACACCAGCCAGTGCGGTGCCTGCGTCGTCCATGTCGACGGCAAGTCGGTCAAGAGCTGCACGATGCTGGCCGTGCAGGCCGAGGGCGCCAAGGTCACGACGATCGAGGGGCTTGCCACCGGCAACGAGCTGCACCCGATGCAGGCTGCGTTCAAGGAGCATCACGGCCTGCAGTGCGGCTTCTGTACGCCCGGCATGGTGATGAGCGCGGTCGAGCTCGCCAAGCACAACTCCAATCCCAGCGAGCACGACGTGCGCGAATGGCTCGAGGGCAACATCTGCCGGTGCACCGGCTACCACAACATCGTGAAGTCCGTTCAGGCCGGCGCCAAGGCGATGGCCGCCGCGAAATAAGCAAGATCGCGAAAACGCGAAACGCTTTACGGGGGGAGGATACGATGGCTGTCGACGGGATCGGCGCTGCGGTAAGGCGCAAGGAAGATTTCAGGTTCCTGACGGGTCGCGGCAACTACACCGACGACATCGATCGCCCGAACCAGACCCACGCCTATATCCTCCGTTCGCAGAGCGCGCACGCCAGGCTCGGCAAGATCGACGCGTCGAAGGCGCTGAAAGCGCCGGGCGTCGTCGCCGTGTTCACCGGCGCCGATCTCGCGGCCGACAACGTGGGCGGCCTGCCCTGCGGCTGGGGCATCAAGAACAAGGACGGCTCGGCCATGCACGAGCCGCCGCATCCGGTCCTCGCCGTCGGCAAGGTGCGCCATGTCGGCGACCCCATCGCCGTCGTCATCGCCGAGACGCTGGCGCAGGCCAAGGACGCGGCCGAACTCCTCAAGGTCGAGCTTTCCGACCTGCCCGCGATCTCCCAGGTGCGCGACGCGATCAAGCCGGGTGCCCCCGTCGTCCACGACGGCGGCCCCAACGGCAACATCAGCTTCGACTGGCACATTGGCGATGCTGATGCCGTGGCCGCCGCCTTCAAGAAGGCGCACAAGGTCGCGAAGATCGATCTCGTCAACAACCGCCTCGTCGCCAACGCGATGGAACCGCGCGCGGCGATCGGCGAATTCGACCGGGCGACGGGCGACTACACGCTCTACACCACCAGCCAGAACCCGCACGTGATCCGCCTGCTGATGGGCGCGTTCGTGCTGCACATTCCGGAAGCCAAGCTGCGCGTGTTCGCGCCCGACGTGGGCGGCGGCTTCGGCTCGAAGATCTACCACTATGCCGAGGAAGCCCTCGTGACCTGGGCGTCGGCCAAGGTCGGCCGCCCGGTGAAGTGGACGGCGGAGCGCAGCGAATCGTTCCTGTCGGACGCGCACGGCCGCGACCATGTCAGCCACGCCGAACTCGCCCTCGACAAGGACGGGAAGTTCCTCGCCCTCAAGGTCTCGACGCTGTCGAACATGGGCGCCTATCTCTCCACGTTCGCACCGGCGATCCCGACCTATCTCTACGCCACGCTGCTGGCGGGCGTTTACACGACGCCCGCGATCTACGCCGAGGTGAAGGCCATCTTCACGAACACCGTGCCCGTCGACGCCTATCGCGGTGCCGGCCGGCCGGAAGCGGCGTTCCTACTGGAGCGCCTCGTCGACATCGCGGCGGCCGAGATGGGCATGGACCGCGTGGAGATCCGCAAGCGCAACTTCATCCCGACGAACGCGTTCCCCTACCAGACGCCGGTCGCGCTGCAGTACGACAGCGGCGATTATTTCGCCACGCTCGACGGCGCCCTGAAGCTCTCCGAGTATTCGGGCTTCGAGGCGCGCCGGGCGGAGGCGAAGAAGCGCGGCAAGCTGCGTGGTATCGGTATTTCCACCTACGTCGAAGCGTGCGGCATAGCGCCCTCGAACATCGCGGGGGCGCTGGGCGCGCGCGCGGGCCTGTTCGAGTGCGCGAACGTGCGCGTGCATCCGACCGGTTCGGTCACGCTGTTCACCGGCTGCCACAGCCATGGCCAGGGCCACGAGACGACCTACGCCCAGCTCATCGCCGAGCGGCTGGGCATCGGCCTCGACCAGATCGAAGTCTCGCACGGCGACACGAACAAGATCCCGTTCGGCATGGGCACCTACGGCTCGCGTTCGCTCGCGGTCGGCGGGACGGCCGTGGTCAAGGCGCTCGACAAGATCGTCGCGAAGGCCAAGAAGATCGCCGCCCACCTGATGGAAGCCGCCGAGGCCGACATCGAGTTCAAGGACGGCAAGTTCACGGTGGCGGGTACGGACAAGTCGAAGGCGTTCGGCGAGATCGCGTTGACGGCCTACGTACCCCACAACTTCCCGCTCGAAACGCTCGAACCCGGCCTCGACGAGACGGCGTTCTACGACCCGAAGAACTTCACGTTCCCGGGCGGCGCGCATATCTGCGAGGTCGAGATCGACCCCGACACCGGCGTCACGAAGGTCGTCAACTTCACCGCCGTCGACGACGTGGGCCGCGTCATCAACCCGATGATCGTCGAAGGCCAGGTTCATGGCGGCGTCGCGCAGGGCATCGGGCAGGCGCTGCTCGAGAACTGCAACTACGACGATTCCGGCCAGCTGCGCTCGGGCTCGTACATGGACTATACGATGCCGCGCGCGGACGACCTGCCGTCGTTCAAGGTCGCGACCGCGATCACGCTGTGCACGCACAATCCGCTGGGCGTGAAGGGCGTCGGCGAAGTCGGCGCCATCGGCTCGCCGCCCGCGGTCATCAACGCCGTCGTGGACGCGCTGAAGGATTACGGCGTGCGCCACATCGACATGCCCGCCACGCCCCAGAAGATCTGGGCGATCTGCAATTCCGGCCGCCGCGCGGCCGCCGAGTAAATCCGAGGACGGAGAAACACCATGTACGATTTCGCCTATCACAAGCCCGGTTCCGTCGCCGACGCGGTCAAGCTGCTCGGCGCGGACGGCGACGCCAAGGCGATGGCCGGCGGCCAGACGCTGATCCC
>JAEUKY010000063.1 GCA_016794005.1 Rhodospirillales bacterium | reverse complement strand
GCGGCCGACAGGAGGTTGGTGCCGTTGTAGTTCGCCTGGCTGATGAAGTTCTGGATCTGCGAGGTCATCGCGTTGAAGTCGGCGGTGTAGATCGTGCGCTGGTTGGCGCTGATCGACCCGTCGGCCAGCTGCGTGATCTTGGCCTGCAGGTTGCCGATGAGGTTCGAGATGTTGGTCAGAGCCGCCTGGGTGACGGAGCCGAGGCCCACGCCGTTGGCGAGCGAACCCTGCACCGCCTGGAAGGCCTGCAGGTTGCCGCGGATACCCTGGGCGACCGAGAAGGTCGAGGCGTCGTCCTGCGCGTCCGCGACCCGGTAACCGGTCTGGACCTGCTTGGACGCGACGTTGAGAGCCGACTGAGTGGTGCGCAGGGAGGCCAGAGCCACCATTGCGCCGACGTTGGTATTGATCGAGTTCGACATGAACTTGTCCTTCCTCTTCTAGGGTCAGGCCCAGCGTTCTGCTGAGCTTGCTGGCGAGCCTCTGTCATGAAGACCCCGCCCGCAAAAAGTACAGTAAATGATCATTCGAATGTATGCTAGAAAAAAATGGTAAAATTTGAATTAATTCTAAATCAATTCCGTTAAGACGAACCGGCAGTTCGGCCAGATTGCACGCCCGGGACAGATGATGCCAGCGCCAGCTATCTCGGCTATGCTTCGATAATGGAAGGGATTTCGACGATTCTGGCGGCCGCCATCGGACATCATCAGGCCGGCCGTTTCGATGAGGCGGTATCCCAATACGAAAAACTTGTCTCGGCCGGCATCCGCGTACCGATTCTTTTTCAGTCGCTCGGGGCGGCGAGGCTCGCTCTCGGGCAGGCCGATGGGGCGATTCGAGCCCTCGACGAGGCGACTCGACTGGACCCGAATTCGGCACCGGTCTTCGCCAATCTCGGCCACGCGCTGGCGCTCGCAAAACGGTGGCGCGAGGCGGCCGATGCCTACGCGAAAGCCGTGGCGATCGACGCCCGCTTCGTCGAAGCGCTCGTCGAGCAGGGCGTGTGCCTGGAGAATGCCGGCGACATGGCGGCGGGCGAGGCGTGCTTCGCGCGCGCCTCGAAGCTCGACGCGAAGAACGTGCGCGTCTGGGCGCTGCTCGGGCGCGCCTATCACCGCCGCCGCGCGCTCGATCTCGCCATCGACAGCTACCGGCGCGGCGTGGCGGTCAAGGACGACGCGGCCGATCTCTGGAACAACCTGGGTGCCGTGCTGCACGAGCGCGGTGCGCTGGACGAAGCGCAGAAGGCGCTGTCGCGCGCGGTGACGCTCGCACCGGAGATGGCGCAGGCGCACGCCAATCTCGGCTCGCTGCTCGCCGACCGCGACGACCGTGCCGGCGCCAAGGCCGCCTATGCGCGCGCACTTGCGTGCGATCCTTCCAATGTCGGCGCGCGGCTTGGGGCGTGCTTTGCCGAACTGCAGATCCTCTACGATACGGCCGATGCGATCGATGCGGCGCGCGCACGGTACGTCGCCGCCCTCGATGCGGCGATCGCGGCCCTCGATCTCGAAGCACCCGGCATTGCTCCCGCCGTCGCGGCGGCCGTGGGCCAGCACCAGCCGTTCTTCCTGCCCTATCAGGCGCGCAACGACGTGGTGCCGCAGAAGCGCTACGGCGAGTTCGTCTGCGCGGCGATGGCGAAGACCTATCCGCAATGGGCGCGCCCGCTCGCGGTTCCGCCGCGCGGGGCCGACGGGCGGCTGCGCGTGGGCTTCGTCACGGCCTATTTCCGCCGCCACTCGATCTGGAAGCTGTTCCGCGGCTGGATGGAGAATCTCGACCGCAGCCGCTTCGCCGTGCACGGCTACTGGACGGGTGCGTCCGCCGACGACCAGACGCCGGCCGCGCGCGCGGCGTGCGCGCGCTTCGTCGAGGGGTTGGGCTTCGAGGCGATGGCCGAAGCGATCCGCGCCGACGCGCCGCATGTGCTGATCTATCCCGAGATGGGCATGGACCCGGTCTCGCACAAGCTCGCCACGCTGCGCCTCGCACCCGTGCAGTGCACGACGTGGGGCCATCCGGAAACGACGGGCCTGCCGACGATGGACTGGTTCCTGACCAGCGACCTGATGGAGCCGCCGGGCGAGGAAGCCCGCTACAGCGAGCGCGTGCACCGGCTGCCGAACATCTCGATCGACTACGAGGCGCCGGCGATCGTCCCGGCGACGCTCGATGCGGCAGCACTGGGCCTGCGCGAAGGCGCGATGCGCTATCTGTGCTGCCAGTCGATCTTCAAGTACCTGCCGCAGGACGACGACATCCTCGCGCGCATCGCGGCACGCGTGCCGGACTCGCAGTTCGTTTTCCTCGGCCATCCGACCGCGACGAACCTGACCAGGGCGTTCGAGGCGCGCGTGTCGGCCGCATTCGCCGCACGCGGGCTCGATCCCGCGCGCCACGTGCTGGTGCTGCCGCAGCAGGACGGGCCGCGCTATGCCGGCCTCAACGCGATCTCGCACCT
>JAEUKY010000050.1 GCA_016794005.1 Rhodospirillales bacterium | reverse complement strand
AGTTCGAACGCGACGTTGCGCGCGAAGCGGCCGCGCCCGGCGGCAAGCGCACGAAACCGGTTATGTGCCGCGAAGGCGAGCATCAGGGCGAACAGCGCGCCCTTGGCGGCGACGAGCAGGCCGTAGCCGGTCTGCGTCAGGCCTGCCGGCAGTTCCACACGCGAGGCCGCCAGCGCCAGTCCTGCGGCGAACAGCACCGCGACGCAGGCGACGCCGACGCGCGAGAAGCCGCGCGCGGCCGCCGTCAGCGCGTCGTCCGGCCAGCGCTTGCAGCCGCACAGCAGCGGCACGAACGCCCCGATCCAGACGAGGGCCGCGAAACTGTGCGCGACCTGTGCGATGGGCACGAGCCAGCGCGGCTCGCCGGTCGCCGCATGGCCGGTCAGCGCCGTTCCGAGTGCCATCAAGACAAGCCCTGCCACGACGGCCAAACGCTTGAGCGACATGGCAAGTGCGATACCGGCCAGGATCGCCAATGCCGAGATGCCGGCCGACGTCGCGGCGCCGATGCGCCAGACCGAAACGTCGAGAAGGGAAGGGGCAAGCGCCACGCGCGCCCCCGCGATCCCGACGCCGGCGACCGTCGCGACCGCCGCAAATGCCGACGCGACGACAAGGGCAGGACGCAACGTCCGGCCCGCGACGGGTGCGAGCCACGCGACGAAGAACAGCCCGCCGCAGCCGACGGCGAGCAGCAGGTCGCGCAGGAACCGGTTGGCCCGGGAGATTTTCGACCAGCGCGCTTCGAGCGCCGGATCGGAAAGCGCCTCGACCGCCTCGCCGATGGCGGTTCCCACGGCGAACGCGATGCTGCCGGCGATCGGATGCGTGTCGGCGGAAACGACCCGGTAGGAGACGACGTATTGCCCCTCCGCCAGCGGCGGTACGGGCAGGGCGAGCGTCACGCGGCCGTCGTCGCTGCGGATCGCGTCGCCGGAAACGGCGCGCGCGGCACCGTTCCCGTCGACGATCCGCAGCGAGACGGGCACGACCGGTTCGTTGAAGCGCAGTTCGATGCGCGACGGCGCGGCTTCCAGGACCGCGCCGTCGGCAGGCTCGCTCGACAGCAGCACCGAATGTGCCGCCGGTTGGCCCGGCAGCGCCACGAGGAGCAGCATCAGGAGGGCAAGGAGCCGCATCGCCGCCCTCAGGGCCGCGGCGTCAGGCGCAGCGAGGGTGCCGGGAACTTCAGGCTCCCGGGATTCTGGCCGGCCGCCGGGATCTCGATCCAGCGTTCGACGCCCTTCTCGCATTCCTGCACGACGGGAACGTGGACGACCGCGCCCGGCTTGTTCGGCAGCGCGCCGCGGAACGCGAACTCGTCGTAATGCTCGTCGAGCAGGCGGCCGCCGCTCCACACGATCTCGCGCACGCCTTCGGTTATCTGCGCGCCATGATCGCCTGAGACGGGGGTTGCCAGCTTCCCGCGCACGGTCGAAAGCTCCCAGCCCGGCTTGGGCTGCGGCTTGACGTTGACCATGCCGTCGGGAACCTGCACGCGCAGGCGGACGGTCGGCGAGCCTTCGCAGCCGTGCGGCACGCGCAGGACGGCCTTGTAGGTGCTGCCGGCGACGGCCTGCTGCTGTTCGAGCGTGACGTGGGCGTGTGCGGCCGTCGCGACGACGGCGAGTGCGGCGGTCGCGAAGGCGACCGCGCGGATGGTGAGCGACATTGTTGGACTCCGGCTGCTTGAAATCGAAACGAGGATTCGGATTTCAGGCGGACGGCGGAGGGCCTCGCGGCTGGGCCGGCCGGGTGAAATGCCCGGCAGGCGGAACATCGATGTCGACCGCATGGACGACGGGCATCGCCGGCCAGACGACCGGCAGGATGGAAACGGCCGCGGCATCGGGAATGGGGCCGAGCGGGGGCAGCTGGCAAAGCGGGCAGACGCCGCGCGCGTTCGCCTCGACGGGCGCGTCCGGCGTATGCGCCGGCGTGCCGCACCACGCCGCTTCGATCTGCGGGCCGGCGACGGCCGGGGCCACATGCAGCACCGCAAGCCCGACCTGCAGCAGCACGGCGAGCAGGCCCAGATGCAGGCCGATCTCGCGCAGCAGCGGGCGGCGGAAATTCGCCAGAAGGGAGGACGCGAAGGTCATCGGGCGCGCAGTCTAGCGGCAAGCCCGCGCATGCGCCACCGGGCGGATTGTCACACGATGCCGCGCTTGCGCAGATCGGCCACGGCAGCCGCATCGAGACCGAGCAACTCGCCAAGTACTTCTTCAGTGTGCTGGCCGCAGGTCGGCGGGGCGCGCCGATAACTGGGCGGCGTCTTCGACATCTTGATCGGGCTGGCGATCAGCGGCACGTCGACGCCGCTGGCATGCGGCACCTCGATGCGCATGCCGCGCGCCTTCACCTGCGGGTCCTCGAAGACCTGCGCGATGTCGTTGACGGGCGAGCAGGGCACGCCCGCCCCGGCCAGCCCCTCGACCCAGTGGCGCTGCGGCTTCCGCTTCGTGATCTCGTTCATGACGCGCGTGAGTTCCACGCGGTTGGCCACGCGCGCGGGGTTCGTCGCGAAGCGCGCGTCGGCGGAAATCTCCGGCCGCCCGGCGAAGGCGCAGAACTTGGCGAACTGCCCGTCGTTGCCGATGGCGAGGATCACGAAGCCGTCGGCGCAGGCGAACACGTCGTAGGGCACGATGTTGGGATGCGCGTTGCCCTGGCGCACCGGCGTCTTTCCGGAAACCAGATAGTTGAGCCCTTCGTTGGCCAGCCACGAAACCTGCGTATCCAGGAGCGCCATGTCGATCTGCTGGCCTTCGCCCGTCGCGTCGCGATGGCGGAGCGCGGCGAGGATCGAGACGGCGGCGTACATGCCCGTCATGATGTCGGCGATCCCCACGCCGACCTTGTAGGGGCGGCTTTCGGGCGCACCCTGCGCCGGACCGGTCACCGACATGATGCCGCCGAGACCCTGCGCCAGCATGTCGTAGCCCGCGCGCGGCGCGTAGGGGCCGGTCTGGCCGAAGCCGGTGATCGAGCAGTAGACGAGGCGCGGGAACTTCTTCGCGAGCGTGGCGTAGTCGAGCCCGAACTTCGCGAGATCGCCGACCTTGAAGTTCTCGGCGAACACGTCGCACTTGGCGATCATGTCGAGTGCGAGCGCCTGGCCTTCCTTCTTCGACAGATCCAGCGAGATCGACCGCTTGTTGCGGTTGGCGGAAAGGTAATAGGCGCTCTCGTTCGTGGCCTTGCCGTCCGCCCCGGTCACGTAGGGCGGGCCCCATTTGCGCGTGTCGTCGCCGGCCCCGGCGCGCTCGATCTTGATGACGTCGGCCCCCAGATCGCCCAGAAGCTGCGTGCAGCTGGGGCCTGCTAGGATGCGGGTCAGGTCGAAGATTCGGATTCCGTCGAGCGGCAAAGCGGACATTCGGGACCGTCTTGTTCGGGTGGGAGCGCAAACTTGCCGACTTGACGCCGCCTTCGCAACAATCGTCTCGCGACAAGGTTTCGATTGCGGACACGCGGGCGGGCCTCGAAAGTGACCCGATGGAGTTCCCCGCCGATCCGCTTTTCTACGTCGTTGGCTACGGCACCGTCTTCGTCATCTCGTTCCTCAAGGGCGGGTTCGGCGGCGGGTTCGCCACGCTCGGCATTCCGTTCCTCGCACTGGTCATGAACCCGCTCGAAGCGGCCATCGTCATGGCGCCCATCGTGGCGTTGCAGGACCTTTTCGCGATCCCCGCCTATCCGCCGCGCACGTGGAGCTTCCCGAACCTGAAGCTGCTCGCACCGGCCCTGCTGATCGGCCTGTCGATCGGTTTCCTTGCCTTCGTCTATGTCGACCAGCGCATCGTCGTGCTGACCATCGCGGCGATCACGCTGATCTTCACGCTGCGCTGGTTCGCCGGCCGCCTGCGCCCGGCATCCGGCCCGCCGCCGGAGCCCACGGGCCCCAGTCTGGGGCCGGCCCTGCTGTGGGGATCGATGGCCGGCTTCACGACGTTCGTCGCGCATTCCGGCGGGCCGCCGCTGCAGGTCTATCTCCTGCGCCAGAAGCTCGACAAGACGGTCTATGCCGGCACGCTCACGGCCGTTTTCGCGATGGGCAATGTCGTGAAGATCGGTCCCTATATGTGGCTCGGCCTCGGCGAGCCGCACACGCTGTGGACCGCGGCCCTGCTGTCGCCGGCAGTCCCGGTCGGCGTGATCCTCGGAAGGCTCTGGCACGACCGGGTCGAGGCGGAGCGCCTCTACTTCATCTGCTACGTTTTGCTGCTGCTGGCCGGGCTGAAGCTTCTCTACGACGGGATCAGCGGCTTCCTGCACTGAGCAGCAGGCGCAGGCTGCGCACGCGCACGTCGATGGGCAACACGCCAGGCCTGCCGTCCGGCTCGCCCAGATGCACGCGCCGCCCGTCGGGCAGGCGGCAGGTCACTTCGGCGCGCGGCCGGTCGTCGGGGGGCGCGTCGACCCGGCATTCGAGCTTCGTGCCGATCTTCATCGCACCCGCGTCGGCCTGAAGTTCCACCTGCCAGCGCGCGCCGAAACCGAACCCGTCGCTGACGGTCACGCCGACCGGCACGTCGGCGACCTGCGCCAGCGCCGGTCCGGCCAGCAGGACGCTAGCCCACGCCAAGCGTCGCAAGGCGCATCTCCTCGAGATCGACTTCGCGCATCAGCTTGTGCAGCACGTCGTCGCCGATCTCGCGCTCGCGCCGCAGCTTAAGCAGGCGGCGGCGTTCCACATTGACGACCTCCAACCGCACGCGGCGCGCCTGCCGGCGCGCGTGTTCCAGCTCGCGATGTTCCTGCGTGGGTTCCTCCGGCCGCAGCCGGTTCTGGTAGGAGACGCGCAAGGCCGGTGCCACCTCCAGCGCCACCAGATCCGTCTCGGCGAGCCGGTCGATCTCGGCAAGTGCCGCGTGCACCATCTTGCGGCGCGCCATCTCCTCCTCGATCTCCGCGTTGCGGTCGCCGCCGACCTTCAGCCACTTGATGAGCGGACCCAGCGTCGTGCCCTGCACGACGAGCGTGGCGAAGATCACCGCGAAGGACAGGAAGATGACCAGATCGCGCGACGGGAAGGGATCGCGGTCGTCGGCCATCAGCGGGATCGCGAGGGCGGCGGCGAGGCTGACCACGCCGCGCATTCCCGTCCAGCCGACGATGACGACCCAGGGGGTGGGCGGCACGCCCTCGCGTTCGCGCACCGAGCGGAACAGCGTGGGGATGTACGCGGTCGGGAAGACCCAGACCATCCGGATGGCGATGGCGGCAAGCGAGATCGCCACCGCCCACCACAGAAGCTGTGCGTTCGAATAGCCGGTGAGGCGCGAGACGATGCCGTCGAGCTGCAGGCCGATCAGGATGAAGACGATCGCGTTGAGGATGAAGACGACGGCACTCCACACCATCTGGCCCTGCACGCGGGCCTGCGCGGAGAAGAACTCGGGCGCATGCCAGCCCACGACGAGCCCGGCGACGACCACGACGAGCACGCCCGACACGTGCACGTGCTCGCCGCCGATGAACGCGACGAAGGGCACGACGAACGTGAAGGCGATCTGCAGCAGCGTCTCGTGCATCCGCTTCATGATCGCGACGGCGGCGACGCCGACGACCCAGCCCAGCCCGCAGCCGCCGATGGCGTAGACGAGGAACGTGCCCGTCGCCTCGACCGCCGAGAACGTGCCGGACAGCGCTGCGGCGAGCGCGAACTTGTAGAGGACGAGGCCGGTCGCGTCGTTGACGAGGCTTTCGCCTTCGAGGATCGCGACGATGCGCTTGGGCAGGCGCAGCTTTTCCATGATCGCGGCCGCGGCGACCGCGTCGGGCGGCGAGACGATGGCGCCCAGCAGGAAGGCGACCGCCCACGGCACTTCGGGGACAAGCCATTTGAAGACCAGTCCCACGCCCAGCGTCGTCACCAGCACCAGCCCGATGGCCAGCAGCAGGATCGGCCGCAGATACATGCGGAAATCGCGCCACGACGTGAAATACGCGGCCGAGAACAGCAGCGGCGGCAGGAATAGCGCCATGGCAAGCTGCGGATCGAACCCGACTTCGGGAAGGCCCGGCACGAAGGCCAGCGCCATGCCGGCGATCACGAGCAGGACGGCGTAGGGGACGCGCAGCGTTTCGGAGAAATGCGCGAGCAGGATGGCCACGGCAAGCATCGCCAGTACGACTTCGAGTAACGCCATTTTCCCCCGCTTTGACGACGGCGCCCCGGCGCGCCAAACTCACGAAACCATGTCCGACCGCATCGATTCAATGCTCGATTTCCTCGTCCTCGCCGACCGTTTCAAGACGGTCGAGCGGCGGGCCTATATCGAGGACGGTTCGCGGCGCGAGAATTCGGCCGAGCACAGCTGGCACATGGCCCTGTGCGCGATCCTTCTGGAAACGGAGATCGGCTTTCCCGTCGATCTCGGCCGGACCCTGTCGATGGTGCTGGTCCACGACCTGGTCGAGATCTACGCGGGCGACGCCTTCGCCTACGACGCGGCCGCGCGCGAGGCGGCGGTCGCCAAGGAAGAAGCCGCGGCCCGCAAGCTGTTCGGCAGCCTGCCGGCCGATCTGGGGGCGAAGCTCGAAGCGCTGTGGCGCGAGTTCGAGGCGCACGAAACGCCCGAAGCGCGCCTTGCCTATGCCTGCGACCGGCTGCAGGGCTTCCTGCAGGTCTACATATCGGACGGCAAGTCGTGGGCCGAAGCCCGCGTCACGCGCGAGATGACGCGCAAGCGCACCGCGCCCGCGCGCGAAGCCGATCCCGCCATCGAAAGGCTGGTCGAGCGCATCTACGAACGCATCGAGCGGCGCGGTTTCTGGAACGCCGACGGCGTGGCCGTCGGCGGCGGGAAGGGCGTGGTGCCGTGAGTGCTGCCATCGACCTGCGCCTGCACACGGTCCGCCAGCTCTTCCAGAGCTTCGACCCGGCCCCGTTCCACGACAAGGACCTCGACCCCGACGCCGTCGCCTATATCGTCGCGCGGGCGCGCGAGCATCCGGCCGAAACGCCGCTGGCGATGACGGTCGAGATCCCGGCCGAACAGGCGCACGATGCCGAAGCCACCGGCCTGCCCGAGGCGATCCGCGGCTATTTCGAGTGGCGCGAGGAGATGGCGTGGCGCGACATGCGCGACCGTCTCGCCGAAGGCCGGCAGGCGCTGGTCGTAGGGATCGCGTTCCTCGTCGCGTGTGGGATCGCGCGCGAACTGCTGGCGCACCTGACCGGCGGCCCGTGGTTCGGCTGGATCGGCGAGGGGCTGACGATCGTCGGCTGGATCGCCATGTGGCACCCGGTCGACATCTTCCTCTATCGCTGGTGGCCGATCCGGCGCGAAGCGCTTCTCCATCGCCGGCTTGCGTCGATGGACGTGCGCGTGCTCACTCGGCCGCCTTCGGGCGCTTGACGTAGCCTTCGCGCGTCTGCGGGAAGCGCCTTCCCAGCACGTTGCCCGCGATCAACGTGCGCAGCATCTGCGCGGTTCCGCCGGCGATCGGGAACATGCGCGCATCGCGCATGTAGCGTTCCATCGGATTGTTGCGCGAATAGCCGGCCGCCCCCCAGAGCTGCAGCGCGTCGCTGGTGATCTTGAGCGCCGATTCCGACGCCAGCAGCTTGGCGCGCGCGGCCATCGCAGGCTCGGGGAAGCCCGCGGGGCCCGCCGACGCGGCCGCCTGCCAGATCAGGGCACGCGCGGCTTCCAGGGCCACCGACATGTCGGCGACCATCCATTGCAGGCCCTGGAACTCCGCGATCGGCCGGCCGAACTGTTCGCGCGAATTGACGTAGGCGCACGCGTGCTCGAAGGCACCCTGCGCCAGCCCCAGCGCCACGGTGCCGGCCCCCACGCGCTGGCCGTTATAGGCGTCCATCAGGTCGCCGAAGCCGCCCGCGAAGCCGCGCGGCGAGCGGACCGCCATGTCGGCGGGCACTTCGAGATTCTCGAAGCGGATCTCGGTTTCCGGAATGCCGCGCAGGCCCATCGCCGGCTCGCGCTTGCCGATCACGAGGCCCTTGGGCGTGCCCGCCTTGGGGTCGCGCACGACGATGAAGCCGCCGATGCCTTCTTCCTTGCCCTTCGCGTCGAACACGCGCGCGAAAATCAGGTGGAAGCGCGATACCCCGCCGCCGGTGATCCAGTGCTTGCGGCCGTTGAGAACGTATCCGCCGCCGCGCCGGTCGGCGCGCGTCGTCATGTCGGTGGCCGCACTGCCGGCTTCGGGTTCGGTGATGCAGATCGCCGGCTTGTCGCCCGAAAGCACGCACGAGGCGGCAAGTTCGCGCTGTTCCTTCGTGCCATAGGCGACGACCGCACCCACGGCCCCCATGTTCGTCTCGACCACGATGCGCGCGCACGCCCCGCAGGCGCGCGCGATCTCCTCGATCACGAGTACCGTGTCGAGATAGGAGCGGCCCTGGCCGCCCAGCTCCTTCGGCACCGTCATGCCGAGGAATCCCGCCGCGCGCATCGCCTCGACGTTCTTCCACGGATACTGCTCCGTGCGGTCGGTCTCGGCGGCGGTGGGGGCGAGCACTTCGTCGGCGAACCTGCGCGCGCGGGCGCGCAGCGCGGTCTGGTCTTCGGTCAGCTTGAACATGGCGGAAGAATCTTCCTTTTCGGACCGCCGGTCAACCGAGCAGGGCGAGGGCGAGCGGCAACGTGACGGCCGCGAGCACGACCTGTCCCGACACGATGCTCGCCATCAGCGACGCATCGCCGCCCAGCCGGCGCGCGAGGATGTAGCTCGAAGTGGCGCAGGGCTGTGCCGCGAAGACGACCGCGATCGAGACCGCCACGGGATCGAGACCGATGCGCGTGGCGAGAAACCAGATCAGCGCCGGTGCAAGCACCAGCTTGGGCACGCTCGCGAGCGCCAGCCCGCGCGCATGTTCGCGCAGATGGCCCAGCGACAGCCCGGCCCCCACCGTCAGCAGGCCGAGGGCGAGCGAGCCCCGCCCGAGAATGTCGGACATCTGCGACAGCGTCGCCGGGATCGCGATGTCGGCGAGCGAGAGGGCGAGACCAGCGAGCGAGGCGAGGATCAGCGGGTTCTTCGCGACTTCCGAGGCGACCGACGGCGCCTTCGCCCCGCCGCGCATGCCGTAGCGCGCGAGGGCCAGCACGCTGATCGCGTTGCCCAGCGGCACGGCGAAGGCGAGCACGATGGCGAGCAGCGCCAGCCCGCCCTTGCCGTGCAGGCCGGCCGCGACGGCGAGGGCGACGTAGGTGTTGAAGCGCAGCGATCCCTGCACGACCGACGTGAAGGCCGGCCCGTTCACGCCCATGTGCCGGCGAAGTGCGAACAGCAGCACGGCGATGGCAGCCATCGTCGCGAGTGCGGCGGCGATGAGCTGCACGGTGCCGATTCCGTCGATGCGCGCCTCGGCGATCGACGTGACGAGCAGCGGCGGGAACAGCACGAAATAGGTCAGCCGTTCGACCGGTTCCCAGAATCCGTCGTCGCGGAAGGCGTAGCGCTTCAGCACGACGCCCAGCGCGATCAGCCCGAAGACCGGGGCGAGGGCGGCGGCGACGGCGCTCATCGCCCGATCCGCACCCAGTCGAGATAGCCCTGCAGGATGAACGAGGCGGCCATCTTGTCGACCACTTCGTCGCGGCGCGCGCGGCTCATGTCGGCGTCGATCAGGGCGCGCGTCACGGCCTGCGTCGACATGCGCTCGTCCCAGAAGACCAGCGGCAGGTCCATGCGGGCCAGGAGGTTGCGCGCGAAGGCGCGCACGGCCTGCGCGCGCGGGCCGGACGAGCCGTCCATGTTGGTCGGCATGCCGCACACGAAGCCGCCGACGTTGCGCGCGGCCACGACCTCGGCGATCCGGTCGTAATCGGCCTTCGCCTTGCGGCCGCGCAGAATCGTCTCCAGCGGCGAGGCGATGCTCAGGCCCGGGTCGCACACGGCGAGTCCGATCGTCTTCTCGCCCGGGTCGAGGCCGAGAAGGCACGTCTTTTCCGGCAGTTCGGCCAGCAGGTCGGTAGGGTTGCGGATCGGCATGTCGGATGTTAGGTTCCCGGCCCGTTTTCACCGTCATTTCAAGGCCCAAGGCGAGACATACCGCATGTCGCTCGATCAGGCTACCGTCGCACGAATTGCGCAGCTGGCGCGCATCCGGGTGGCGCCCGAAGACCGGCCCAAGATGGCCAAGGAACTGCAGACGATCCTCGACTGGGTCGAGCAGCTCAAGGAGCTCGACACCTCGAAGGTCGAGCCGATGACCTCGACCGTCGAGGTCGTGATGCCGCAGCGCGCCGACGAGGTGACCGACGGCGGCTACCCGAACAAGATCCTCGCCAACGCGACCGATCCGGTGCGCGTATCGTCGACCGAGGAACTCGGCGGTTTCTTCACCGTGCCGAAGGTGGTGGAGTGATGGCCGATCTCGTCGACATGACCATCGCGCAGCTTCGCGACGGCCTGAAAGCGGGCCGCTTCTCGGCCATCGAGCTCGCCAAGGCGTATATCGCCGCGATCGAGAAGAACCGCGGCCTCAACGCGTTCGTCGTCGAGACGCCCGACATGGCGCTGACGCAGGCGGCGGTATCCGACCAGCGCCTGCAGAAGGGCGAGGGGCGTCCGCTCGAAGGCATCCCGCTCGGCATCAAGGACCTGTTCTGCACCAGGGGCGTGCAGACGACGGCGGGCAGCCACATCCTCGAAGGCTTCAAGCCGCCTTACGAGTCGACCGTCTCGCAGAACCTGTTCGATGCCGGGGCGACGATGCTCGGCAAGCTCAACATGGACGAGTTCGCGATGGGCTCGGCCAACATCACCAGCCATTTCGGCCCGGTGAAGAACCCGTGGAAGCGCAAGGACGGCAAGGACCTCGTCCCCGGCGGTTCGTCGGGCGGTTCGGCCGCCGCAGTCGCCGCACATATCGTCGCGGCGGCGACGGGGACCGACACCGGCGGCTCGATCCGCCAGCCGGCGAGCTTCACGGGCATCGTCGGCATCAAGCCCACCTACGGGCGCTGCTCGCGCTGGGGGATCGTCGCGTTCGCCTCGTCGCTCGACCAGGCGGGGCCGATGGCGCGCGACGTGCGCGACGCCGCCATCCTGCTGAAGGCGATGGCCGGCCACGATCCGAAGGATTCGACGTCGGTACCGGCACCCGTGCCCAACTACGAAGCCGCGATGACCGGCAACGTGAAGGGCCTGAAGTTCGGCATCCCGAAGGAATACCGCGTCGACGGCATGCCGGCCGAGATCGAGAAGCTCTGGCAGCAGGGCATCGACTGGCTGAAGGCCGCCGGTGCCGAACCGGTCGAGATCTCGCTGCCGCACACCAAGTATGCGCTGCCGACCTATTACATCATCGCGCCCGCCGAAGCGTCCTCGAACCTCGCGCGCTACGACGGCGTGCGCTACGGCCTGCGCGTGCCGGGCAAGTCGCTGGACGAGATGTACGAGAACACGCGCGCCGAAGGCTTCGGCGCGGAAGTGCGCCGGCGCATCCTGATCGGCACCTACGTGCTGTCGGCCGGCTACTACGACGCCTACTACCTGAAGGCCCAGCGCGTGCGCACGCTGATCTTCAACGACTTCAGGGAAGCGTGGAAGAAGTGCGACGTGGTGCTCACGCCCACCGCACCGTCGGCCGCGTTCGGGATCGGCGAGAAGGAAGACGATCCGATCGGCATGTATCTCAACGACGTGTTCACGGTGCCGGTGAACCTCGCGGGCCTGCCGGGCATGTCGGTGCCGGCCGGGCTTTCGGGCGAGGGGCTGCCGCTGGGGCTGCAGCTGATCGGCAAGCCGTTCGACGAGGAAACCCTGTTCCGCGTCGGCGGCGTGCTGGAGACGGCCGCGAACTTCACCGCGCGTCCGGGAGCGTAAGCGATGATCATCGAAGGAAAGACCGGTAAGTGGGAGATCGTCGTGGGCCTCGAGGTCCACGCGCAGGTCGTCTCGAAGGCCAAGCTCTTCTCGGGCGCTTCGGCCACCTATGGCGGCGATCCGAACGGGCAGGTCAGCTTCGTCGACGCCGCGTTCCCCGGCATGCTGCCCGTGATCAACGGCTTCGTCGTCGAGCAGGCGATCAAGACCGGCCTCGGCATCGAGGCGACGGTCAACGAGGTCTCGGTCTTCGACCGGAAGAACTATTTCTACGCCGACCTGCCGCAGGGCTACCAGATCAGCCAGTTCACGCGGCCCATCGTGACGGGCGGCAAGCTCGAGCTCGACATGCCGGGCGGGGTCACCAAGACCGTCGGCGTCACGCGCCTGCATCTGGAGCAGGACGCCGGCAAGTCGATGCACGACCAGAGCCCGACCAAGAGCTACATCGACCTCAACCGGTCGGGCGTGGCGCTGATGGAGATCGTGTCGGAACCCGACATCCGCTCGCCGGAAGAGGCGGGGGCGTACCTGAAGAAGCTGCGCGCCATCCTGCGCTATCTGGGGACGTGCGACGGCAACATGGAGGAAGGCTCCATGCGCTGCGACGCCAACGTGTCGGTGCGCAAGGTCGGCGAGACGAAGTTCGGCACGCGCAACGAGATCAAGAACGTCAACTCGATCCGCTTCGTCATGCAGGCGATCGAGTACGAGGCGACGCGCCAGGTCGAAGAGCTGGAGAACGGCGGCACGATCGTGCAGGAAACGCGCCTGTGGGACACGTCGAAGGGCGTCACGCGCCCGATGCGGTCCAAGGAGCACGCGCACGACTACCGCTATTTCCCGGACCCCGACCTGCTGCCGCTCGTGCTCGACCCCAAGGTGATCGCGCGCATCAAGGCGGAGATGCCGGAACTTCCGGATGCCAAGAAGGCGCGCTTCGTCTCGCAGTACAAGCTCTCGCCCTACGACGCCAGCGTGCTGGTCGCCGAGCAGGAGCAGGCCGATTTCTTCGAGACGGTCGCCAAGGGCCGCAAGGATCCCAAGCTCGCCGCCAACTGGGTGATCGTCGAACTGTTCGGCGCCCTCAACAAGAAGGGCGTGGACGTCGCGAACTCGCCGGTGTCGGCGAAGAATCTCGCGGGCCTGCTCGACCTGATGGAAAACGACACGATCTCGGGCCGCATCGCCAAGGACGTGTTCCAGATCATGGTCGAGACCGGGCAGGACGCGGCGACGATCGTGAAGGAAAAGGGCCTGACGCAGGTCACCGACACGGGCGCCATCGATGCCGCCATCGCCAAGGTGATGGCCGAGAACGAGGCGAAGGTCGCCGAGTATCGCGCGGGCAAGGTCACGCTGTTCGGCTGGTTCGTCGGCCAGGTGATGAAGGGGACGGGCGGCAAGGCCAACCCCGCCAAGGTCAACGAGATCCTCAAGGCGAAGCTCGGAGGCTAGCGATGGCCGCGAAGAAGAAAGCGGCCCCCAAGGCCAAGGCGAAAGCGAAGCCCAAGAAGGTCCTGAAGGCCACGCCCGCGATCAAGGCTGCGGCCGCGAAGTCGGCGAAGAAGGCCGCCAAGGGTGCGCGCATCGGCAAGGCCGGCTACGACGTGCCGGCGAAGAAGGCGGCTCCGAAATCGGCGGCGCTCACGCTGCACGGCTTCCACCTGTCGCTGCCGTCGGCGAAGGTGGCGCTGATGCTGTCGATGCTGGGCGTGAAGTGGAACTACCGGCATGTCGACCTGCGCGCGGGTGCGCACAAGACGGCCGACTACCTGAAGCTCAACCGCTACGGCCAGGTGCCAGCACTCGTCGACGGGGCCGAGACCGTCGTGCAGTCGAACGTGATCCTCCAGTATCTCGCCGACCGTTTCGGCGCGTTCGGCGGCACGGTCGCGCACGAGAAGCGCCGCATCGCCGAATGGCTCGCCTGGGATCTCGACCGGATGACGTCGGTCGGGCAGGCGCGCTTCCTGCGGCGCAACGCGCCCGAAAGCCCGGCGCTGCCCTTCGTGTTCGGGCGCGGCGAACAGTCGCTCGAACTGCTCGACCGGCATCTGGGCACGTCGAAATTCCTCGCAGGCCCCAACCCGACCATCGCCGACATCGCGGTGTTCCCGTGGATCGCGACGGCCGAGGAAGCGCAGTACGACGCGGGCAAGTATCCGAACATCCGCGACTGGGGCCAGCGCATGATGAAGCTGCCCGGCGTGGCGCATCCCTACGCGCTGATGCCCAAGGAAGACCGGCCGGCGCAGTGATCCGTTAACGCTTCCCGGCGTACCTTCTTCAGGGGCTTCCAGAAAGGATTTTCCATGAAGATCAAGTATTTTGCCTGCGCGCTCGGCCTGATCGCGGCGGCCTCGACGTCCGCCGATGCGCTCGAACTCGTCGCGCTGACGGATCAAAACGAACTCGTGCGCTTCGAATCCGCCGCGCCGCAGAAGACCTCGATGGTCGCCATCCTCGGCACGTCGGCGAAGATCATCGGCATCGATGTGCGTCCGGCCGACGGCAAACTTTACGGCCTCGACGCGGCCGGCAACATCTACACGATCGACGTCGTCGGCGGCCGGTCGGAAAAAGTTTCCACTCTTTCCGTGCCGCTCGAAACGGCGGACGGCGCCATCGTCGACTTCAACCCGCAGGCCAACCGCCTGCGCGTGATCGGCCCGAACGGGCAGAGCCTGCGCGTCAACGTCGACAACGGCCAGGCGGTCGTCGACGGCAGGCTCGCCTACGCCGCCGGCGATCCGGGTGCGGGAAAGAAGACGAACGTCACGGCGGGCGCCTATCTCAACTCGGTCCCGAACGCGCCGGCCACGCAGCTGTTCGAGTTCGATTCCACGACCGGCGCCTACCTGATCCAGGATCCGCCGAACGACGGCACGCTCGCCTCGATCGGCGACAGTGGCCTGCCGCCGGGCACGCGCATCGACGCGATGGACATCCACACGACGAAGGACATGAAGGACTATTCGGGCTTCGCCGTCGCGGCGGGGCGCCTGTGGTCGTTCGCGATCACCAACGGCAAGATGCGCGAGATCGGGCCCATCGCTTCGGGATCCCGCAAGGTCGTCGACATCGCCGTCGTCTCCCAACCCTAGGCAAGGAACATCCAGGCCGATGATCGATCTCTACACGTGGACGACGCCCAACGGCCGCAAGGCCTCCGTGATGCTCGAGGAACTCGGGCTCGCCTATAACGTCCACAAGATCAACATCAGCAAGGACGAGCAGTTCGCGCCCGCGTTCCTCGCGATCAGCCCCAACAACCGCATCCCGGCCATCGTCGACAGCGACGGCCCCGGCGGCAAGCCGCTGTCGCTTTTCGAGTCCGGCGCCATCCTGATCTATCTGGCGGAGAAGACCGGCAGCAAGCTGCTGCCGGCCGATCCGCGCCAGCGGGCCGTCGTCCTCCAGTGGCTGATGTGGCAGATGGGCGGCGTGGGGCCCATGTTCGGCCAGACGCACCACTTCCTCCACGCGGCCCCCGAGAAGGTGCCCTACGGCATCGAGCGCTATTCGAAGGAAACGCGCCGGCTCTACGGCGTGATGGACAAGCGCCTGGGCGAGGCGGCGTATCTCGCCGGCGATTTCTATTCCATCGCCGACATCGCCACCTATCCGTGGGTCGCGCGCCACGAGCACCACAAGGTGCCGCTCACCGATTTCCCGAACGTGAAGCGCTGGTTCGACGCGATCAGCGCGCGCCCGGCCGTCGCGAAGGGGATGGCGGTTTAGCCGCCAGCACGATCGCCAGTGCCGCCGCGACCAGCACGGCGGCGACCTCGAACGCGACGCGCATGCCGGCAGCGACGGCCTCGGGGCCTGCGGTCGCGATGTCTGCGGCACCCGACGCGAAGGCGAACACCGTTCCCATCGCCGAAGCGCCGGCGACGAGCCCCAGATTGCGCGACAGGTTGAGCAGGCCCGACACGACGCCGCGCCGGTCGGCCGCGGCACCCGCCATGACGGCGGCGTTGTTGGCGGTCTGGAACTGCGCGTAGCTGGCGGTCGTCGCGACGAGGGCCGCGACATAGCCCGCCACGCCGAACATCGCCGGGATTTCCGACAGCGCCAGCGCGCCCGCCGCCACGCCGGCGAGCCCGGCGACCGTCATCCGCCGGGCGCCGAACCGGTCGGCCATCCGGCCCGCCGGCACGCCCGCCAGCGCCGTGACGACCGGACCGACCGCCATGACGAGCCCTGCGGTGCCCGCATCGAGGCCGAGCGTGCGCACCAGATAGAACGGCCCGACGATCAGCGTCGTCATCATCACCGTCATGACCAGCGCGCTCGTCGCCAGCCCGGTGCCAAGGCCGGGATCGGCGAACATCGACAGGCGCACCAGCGGCGAGGCCGATTTCGTCTCGACGCGCACGAACAGGACGAGCCCGGCGGCAGCAACCGCCAGCAAAGCCGGGCCGTATGTGCCCGCCGTCATGGCGAACGCGAAGGCCCCCAGCGTCGCGGCCAGCAGCAGCGCGCCGGCGACGTCGAACGCCGGCCGTTCGCCTGCCGGCATCTGCGGATCGGCCGGCAACGCGCGCACGAAGACGAACGCCAGTGCGGCAAGCGGAAGGTTGACGACGAAGATCGCCGGCCAGCCGGTCCACGCGATCAGCAGGCCGCCCAGCGACGGGCCCAGCGCAGTGCCCGCCGCCGACATCGTCGCCAGCAGGCCCATCGCGCGGCCGGTCCGTTCCTTCGGTACGGCACCGCCGACCATCGCCATGGCGAGCGCCATCATGATCGCGGCCCCGAGGCCCTGCACCGCGCGCGCGGCGACGAGGAACCACAACGAAGGTGCCGCCGCGCACAGCGCCGAGCCGGCGGCGAACGCGGCGATGCCGGCCAGCAGCAGGCGCCGGCGGCCGACGATGTCGCCGAGCCGGCCTGCGCCCACGATCAGCGTCGTGATCGCCAGCAGATAGGCGAGCACGATCCACTGCACCTCGCGGAACGCGGCGTCGAACGCCAGCGCCAGTTCGGGCAGGGCCACGTTGGCGATGCTCGTGCCCAGCGAGGACAACAGCACCGCCAGCGACAGGCCGGCGAGGGGTTTCGTCGCGCCGTCGGCCATGTCTCAGTTCCTGACCATGGCGCCGACGATCCGGCGCGCGACGGGGGCGACGACCAGCACGACCGGGAAGGCGATCAGCCAGGACGGCAGCCAGGCGCCGATCCACAGGCCGGCGAAGCCGTCGACCGGTCCGGCATTGCGCAAGGTCGCGACGCCCGACACGACGAAGGACATCAGGGCGGAAAGGACGAAGCCGAAGACGGCAGGGGCGAAACGGGGCGGGATCATCTGGAAATCTCCTGTGTTGTTGCCATGCAGGAGATCTACGCCTGCCCCAGATAGGGCGGAAGACGCACCGTTTGCACTTTATTCGTGCGTCCGACGCCACATATCGGGAAAACCGCGCTATGATCGGCCGTATGACCGGACCCGATCTCAACCTGCTGCCCGTCCTCGAAATCCTGCTCGCCGAAGGCAGCGTGGCGCGCGCCGCCCGGCGCCTGCGGCTGAGCCCGTCGGCGATGAGCCGTACGCTCGCCCGCCTGCGCGCGGCGACGGGCGATCCGCTGCTGGTCCGCGCCGGGCGCGGCCTGGTCCCCACGCCGCGTGCACTGGATCTGCGCGAACGCGTCGGGCCCGTCGTGCGGGCGGCCGAGGCGGTGCTGCGGCCGGCCGAGAAGCTCGACCTCGCCAAGCTCGTGCGGACCTTCACGCTGCGCACCGGCGACGGCTTCCTCGAGAATTTCGGCCCCGACCTGATCGCGCGCGTGGGCCGGGAAGCGCCGGGCGTGCTGCTGCGCTTCGTGCAGAAGGCGGGCAGGGACAGCGCGCCACTGCGCGACGGCGGGGCCGATCTGGAAACCGGCGTCGTCGACGGGACGACCGGGCCCGAGCTGCGCGTGCAGGCCCTGTTCGACGACCGGTTCGTCGGCGTCGTCCGCAAGGGCCATCCGCTCGCGCGCGGCAAGGTCACGCTCGCGCGCTTCGCGGCGGGCCGGCACGTCCATGTCGGACGGCGCGATCTCGACCGCGGAATGGTCGACGAGGCGATGAAGCCGCTGGGTGCGGAACGCCGGATCGTCGCGATCGCCGGCGGCTTCTCGGCCGCACTGGCGCTGGCGCGGGGGTCCGACCTGATCGCCTGCGTGCCCGAGCGGCACACCGGAAACCTGCGTGCCGGCATGCACAGCTTCGCGCTGCCGTTCCCGGCACCGGAGGTCACCGTGTCGCTGGTCTGGCACCCGCGGCTCGACGCCGATCCGGCCCATCGCTGGCTGCGCGAATGCGTGCGCGCCGCGTGCACGGCACGGATGCCGCGCCGGATGTGACGGCCGCGATCCACGATTTTCTTATAGAGTTTTTTCCTATTTTCGGCTATCGTGCGCGCCATGATGACGGTGCGCGCGATCGGCCGGGACGGGCATACATGCGACGCGAATTTCGTGTCGCATGGTTACATCCCATGCAAGTTATTCAATATTTACAATGTGAATAACGATGCGGCGGTCTCGTCCCCGTCGCCTGCCGTCTCGTCATTCTTGCGGCATACGAACGGCGCGTTTTTCCCGTCAAGCGTTGACGGCTTTTGTTCCTTTTATCAGGGACTTGGGCTGTTGACGGTCAACAACCGTCAACAGCCGACACCCGCGCCGCGAAACTTACTTCGGCGCCACCTTGATCTCGCGGTCCCAGCGCGCGAGCAGGCGCGTGCGTTCGGCCGGGTCGCCATACTTGGCGAAGTCGTAGTCGATCAGCTTCGCGTCGACCGACTTGGCGATGTCCGCCGGCAGCGACACGGCCTTGTTCGCCGGCACCTGGTACGACTTGACCGACAGGCCGATGGCCTGCGCCTCGGCACCCAGCAGCCAGTCGTACATCCGCTTGGCGCCCGCCATGTTGCGCGAGCCCTTCACCAGCGACATCGAGCCGACCTCGTAGCCGGTCCCCTCGCACGGGGCGACGTTGACGATCGGCGCCTTCTCGAGGATCTGCACGAGCGCGTCCGACATGAACACGATGCCCACGGCCGTCTCGCCAGTCGCGGTCGCGCGCACGGGCGCGCCGCCCGACTTCGTGTACTGGTTCACGTTCTTGTGCATCGCCTTCATGAAGTCGAAGCCCTTGTCCTCGCCCATCAGCTGGACGGCGGTCGCAAGGAACGTATAGGCGGTACCCGACGAGTTCGGATCGGCGACCTGCACCTCGTCCTTCAGCTTGGGGTGCAGCAGGTCGGCCCAGCATTTCACTTCCGGCACGCCGAGCTTGGCGAGCTGGCCGGGGTTGTAGACGATGCCGAGCGCGCCCGAATAGACGCCGACCGTGCGGTTGCCCGAGCGCGCGGCCTGCTTCTGCGCCCAATCGTGCAGCTGCGGCAGCAGCGGCGACTGGTAGGGTTCGGTCAGGCCTTCGAGGGCCGCCTGCAGGTGCGGATCGCCCGTACCGCCCCACCAGAGATCGTTGCGCGGGTTGCTCGCCTGCGCGCGGATCGTGGCGAAGGCTTCGCCCGTCGCCTGACGCACCATGAAGACCTTGCTGCCGGTCGTGCGCTCGTACGCCTGGACGAGCGCGTTGCAGTAATCCTGCTGCGCGCTGCAGATCATCGAGACGGGGGCCTGTGCCGCAGCCGGGACGGCGGCGACGGAAAGTGCAAACGCGGCGGCCGCGAACGGCGCGCGCAGGTCGGTCTTCGGCATTCTGGGGTCCCCCGGAAGTGTGACGGTTCGATGACAATGCTAACCGCATGCCATCGTCCGCACCAGCGGGCAGACGCCGTCGGCCCCCGGAATTCAGCGTTTCGGGCGGCGGAACTGCTTGGCCAGCGTCAGGCCCTGGCGCTGGTAATTGGAGCCGATCCCCATGCCGTAGATGCGGTCGGGGACGGCCGTCAGCCGCTCGAACGCGAAGCGGCCGACGATCTGGCCGTGCTCCAGCAGGAACGGCACGTCGTGCGAGCGCACTTCCAGCACGGCGCGGGTACCCTGGATGTCGTTCGCCCCGTAGCCGAAGCCGGGATCGAAGAAGCCGGCATAGTGGATGCGGAATTCGCCGACCGACGTGTCGTAGGGGACCATCTCGGCCGCGTAGGCGTGCGGAACGCGGATCTTCTCGCGGCTGACGAGGATGTAGAAATCGTCGGGGTTGAGTACCAGCGAGCGCGACCGGTTGCGCTTGATCGGTTCCCAGAATTCCGCCGGGTCGTAGTGGCCGATTTTCGAAAGGTCGACGAGCGGCGTGTTGTGCCGCGCGCGGTAGCCGATCGTGTCGCTGTCCGGCCCTTCGAGATCGATCGAGATCCACAGGCCCTGTCCGATCCGCGCGCGCTCGCGGTTCTCGTCGGGGGCGAAGACCAGATGCAGGCGCTTGTCGAGGGCGGCCAGCGCCTTGTCGGAAAAGCTGGGTGTACCGCGGCGCAGGCGGAGCTGGTTCAGCGTCTGGCCCGTGCGCGCGAGGATCGAGAAGGTGCGGGGGCTGACTTCCAGATAGAGCGGCCCTTCGTAGCCGGCCGGGACCTTCTCGAACTCCCGCGCCCCGTCGCACAGCAGGCGCGTGAAGATGTCGAGCCGGCCCGTCGTGCTCTTCGGGTTTGCAGTTCCCGCGATGTCGGCGGGCAGCTTCAGACGTTCGAGCAGCGGGATAATGTAGACGCAGCCGCGTTCGAGGACGGCACCTTCGCGCAGGTCGACGCTGTGCATCTTCAGCTTGTCGAGCTTGCCCGCGACCGTGTTGCCCGCGCCCGGCATGAAGCCCGCCGCCACGCGGTAGGCGTGCGTGCCCAGGCGCAGGTCGATGCTGGCGGGCTGGATCTGGTCGTCGCGGACGTCGATATCGGCCGCGATGCGGCCTTGCGCGACATAG
>JAEUKY010000022.1 GCA_016794005.1 Rhodospirillales bacterium | reverse complement strand
CGAATTGAATTTCGGCATGTGCGCCGCCGTGTGCGCGATGATGTCGGCGACGATCCGCATGCTGGGCGCCGGCGGATAGATGTACGTGTTGCGGACCATGAACTCCTTGAGGATGTCGTTCTGGATGGTCCCGGAAAGCTGTGCCTGCGTCGCGCCCTGCTCCTCGCCCGCGACGATGAAGGCGGCGAGTACTGGCAGCACCGCGCCGTTCATCGTCATCGAGACGGACATCTTGGAAAGCGGGATGCCGTCGAACAGGATCTTCATGTCCTCGACGGAATCGATGGCGACACCGGCCTTGCCGACGTCGCCGGTGACGCGCGGATGGTCGCTGTCGTAGCCGCGATGCGTGGCGAGGTCGAAAGCGACCGACAGGCCCGCCTGCCCGCCGGCCAGCGCCTTGCGGTAGAAGGCGTTGGACTCTTCGGCCGTCGAGAAGCCCGCGTACTGGCGGATCGTCCACGGCCGGTTCGCGTACATCGTGGCGCGGGGCCCGCGCACATAGGGGGCGATGCCGGGCATGCCGCCCATGTGTTCGAGGCCGGCAAGATCGGCCTCGGTATAGAGCGGCTTGACGACGATGCCCTCGGGCGTGGTCCAGGCAAGCGTGTCCGACGCCGCCCCTTTCAGCTCGGCGCGCGCGAGCTTCTCCCAGTCCGCCAGATCCGGCTTCGTAAATTCCGCCATGTCCTTCTCCTGCCTTGCAAATGTAACGGCAGGACGGGGGCCCTCATAGCCGTGCGAGTCGGCCGACTTCCGATTCGCCCGGCAAGAGATTGATTCGACGGGCGGACGCGGCCTTGTCCACAGGGCTGCGGAAAACTCCGCGCGGGCGTCGCGGCGCTGTGGATTCCCGCGACTCGGAAACTACCAGCGCAGCTCGGCCAAAACGTAGGTCGGCGCGAAGCCGAACTGGGCCGAAAGGGCGGCCATCGCGGCCTCGGTCGGCAGCGTGCCCATCGGGGCCTTCATCGCCTCGCCGTGGATGCCGCCGGGGATGAAGGCCTGCGCGATCCCGGCACCGCGCGCACCCGCCACGTCGGTGCGCATCGCGTCGCCGATGCCGATCACGCGGCTGCGGTCCGAAACGCCGGACAACGCGATCGCCTGCTCGTAGACCGCGCGATGCGGCTTCCCGTAATAGATCGTGCGGCCGCCGATCTCCTCGTAGCGCTGGGCGAGCGTGCCCGCGCACAGGAACCGCTGCTCGCCGCGCAGCACTTCCAGATCGGGGTTCGCGCACACCATCGGCAGGTCGCGTTCGCGCGCCGCGGCGACGAGCGGGGCCAGCGCGTCGAGATCGAGCGTGCCGTTGCCCGCGGCCCCGGTGGCGAGCACGAAATCGGCCTCGGCCACGTCATCGACCATCGCGTAGCCGATCGTCGCGGGATCGACGATGTTGCCCTCAAGCCCCACATGCACGAACTTCCGGCCAAGCCCGTGTTCGCCGCGCTCCAGTGCCCGCCACGCGGTTTCGCCCGACGTGACGATGGCGTCGAACGCGGACGCCTCGATGCCGTATCTCGGCATGTTCTCGACCAGCAGCGGCACCAGGCGCGGCACGTTCGACAGCACGACCGTGCGCTTGCCCATCTTGCGCAGGCGCGCCAGCAGGTCGGGCACGCCCGGGAACACCGTCACCCCGTCGTGGATGCAGCCCCACATGTCGAGCAGGAACGCGTCGTAGCGATCGGCGATCGCCGCGAGACCCTCGATGCGTATCGTCACTTTTCTTCTTTCAGGGGCTTGGGTTCGCCGAACAGGAAGCCCTGCCCGTAATCCGCGTCGAGATCGAGCACCTCGACGAGCTGCTGCTCGCTCTCGATCTTCTCGACCACGAGCGCCACGTGCCGGTCCATCAGCTGCGTGCGCAGGCGCAGGAAATCGGCGCCGCCGGCACCGTTGGCGTAGTCGACGAGCTTGCGCGCGTCGATCTTGACGAAGCGGAAATTGCGCTTGGCCAGCGCCGCGGGATCGAAGCGCAGGTCGGCCACCTGGTCCATCGAGAAGCGGAAGCCGAGGCTGCCCAGCCGGTCGAGCTCGGCCCACTGGAGTTCGGTCAAACGGCGCGTATGCCCCTCGGCCAGCTCGAAGACGAGGTTGTGCGCGAGGTCGGCGTTCTGCGCCATGAACGTGACGAACTCGGCGAAGAAGCGCGTGTCGGCGAGCGTGTGTTCCGAGATGTTGACGAAGATGCC
>JAEUKY010000009.1 GCA_016794005.1 Rhodospirillales bacterium | reverse complement strand
ACCCGCGCGCTGCGCGAAGCCGTCCCAGCGCCACAGCGCACCTTCGCGCGTGACCAGACGCTGGCCCTGCGCCAGCTG
The DNA here is from genome assembly GCA_016794005.1 of Rhodospirillales bacterium. Classification (GTDB taxonomy): domain Bacteria; phylum Pseudomonadota; class Alphaproteobacteria; order CACIAM-22H2; family CACIAM-22H2; genus Tagaea. Next base: position 7,576 of record JAEUKY010000009.1, on the reverse strand, counting down.
CGGGGACAGCGCTTCGGCCGTGGCGGCATCGGCGACGATGCCGATCTGCGACAGGCGGCGGGCGAGCGGCGCGGGGGCCTGCACGAAGTCCGACAGCGGTGTCGCACCCATCGGCAGGGCCGGCGGGTTGCCCGCGATATCCAGTGTGCGCCAGTTGCGCGGCGCCTCGCCGTCGAGCGAAGCCGACAGGTCGTCGCCGAGGCCGGCACCAAGGGCCGTCTCGTAGCCGGCGGCCACGCGCAGCGCATCCATCACCGGCGCATGCGGGCCGGCGTTCTTCGTGAGTGCGGCGAGTGCGCGCGCGATACCCTGACGCTCGCCGTCGAGCTTCGAGTGATTCTGGTCGGCTTCGCGCAGCGCTTCGCGCGCGGCGAACTCCTCTTCCTGGGCGGCGCGGCGCGCGCCCTCGGCATCCTCGGCGGCCGAGATCGCGGCGTTCATGTCGGCGTCGGCCTGTGCCAGGCGCGCTTCGGCGGCCAGGCGCTTCTCGTCCGAACCGGCGAGCTGGGCTTCGAGGGCCGCCTTGTCGGAGTCCAGCGACGTGCGGCGCGCGGCAAGCCGTTCAAGGCGCCCGGCAAGGTCGCCCATCTCGCGCTGCAGGGCCGCGCGCTCGCTCTCGGCCTTGGCGACCGCTTCGGTCGCGCGGGCGAGATCGGCGTCCAGCGTCTCGACCTCGTCGCGGCGCGTCTGGATGTCGGTGGCGAGGCCGGCTTCCTCGGCCGCCGCGTTCTCGTCGTGGGCGGCAAGCTCGGCAAGCTCGGCGGCCAGCTTCTCGCGCGCGGCGTGCGCGTCGGCGAGCAGCGACTCTTCGCGCGCCTTGTCGCGCGCGAGCTGTTCCAGCCGCGCGTCGAGCGCTTCGATCTGCGCGACGATGCGGCGCTCTTCCTCGGCGAGCTGTTCGCCCGCGACCTGCAGGCGCGTGAGTGCCGCGGCCGCTTCCGCCTCGTGGCGGCGCAGGTCGGGGAGCAGGGCCTGCGCCTCGGCGACGACGGTCGATGCGGCGGCGGCCTTGGTCGTGATGTCGATGACCAGCGCTTCGGCGGCGGCGAGCTTGTCGGCCGCGGCGGCGGCGTCGGCCACCTGCTTTTCCCAGCGCAGGTGGAACAGGATCGCCTCGGCGCGGCGCACGAGGTCGCTCATGTTGCGGTAGCGCGCGGCCTGGCGCGCCTGCTTCTTCAGCCCGTCGAGCTGCGCGCCCAGCGTCGTCAGCACGTCGTCGAGGCGCGCGAGGTTCTGTTCGGCGGCCTTGAGCTTCAGCTCCGCCTCGTGGCGGCGCGAATGCAGGCCGGTGATGCCCGCGGCCTCCTCCAGGATCTGGCGGCGCTCGGTGGGCTTGGCCTGGATGATGGCGCCGATGCGGCCCTGGCTGACCAGCGAGGGCGAATGCGCGCCCGAGCCGACGTCCTGGAAGAACAGCTGCACGTCGCGCGCGCGCACCTCGCGTCCGCCGATGCGGTAGGCCGAGCCCTTCTCGCGCTCGATGCGGCGCACGACGTCGAAATCGCCCATGTCGTTGTACGCGGCCGGCGCCTTGCGCTCGCCGTTGTCGATCAGCAGGCCCACTTCGGCCACGTTGCGCGCCGGGCGGCTCGTCGTCCCTGCGAAGATCACGTCGTCCATCTCGCCGCCGCGCAGCGCCTTGACGCGGTTCTCGCCCATCACCCAGCGCAGCGCTTCGACCAGGTTCGACTTGCCGCAGCCGTTGGGTCCGACGATGCCGGTAAGGCCGGGTTCGATGGCGAACTCGGTCGGCTCGACGAACGACTTGAAGCCGGACAGGCGCAACTTGACGAACTGCATGGGTCGTAAACTCCCTGGGTACTGGACCTGACGCTAGCGGCTGCCCGCGAGCGGTTTCAGGATCGCGTCGAGCTCTTCGAAGGACTGTCCGCCGCGATGGACGGTGCCGTTGATGACGAGCGTGGGCGTGGCCTGCACCTTGTGCTCGCGCTCGCCGGTCATCGCCTGCGACAGCACGGCGTTCTGCATCTCGGTGTTGGCGAGGCACTGGTCCATCGCCGCCTCGGTCATGCCGCCGGTGCGCGCGAGGCGCCGCAGCGAGGCCATGATCTGCTCGCCCGACGTGCCGCGCAGCCAGTTCGCCTGCTGCGCGAAGAACACGTCGAGGAACGTGAAGTAGCGCTCGGGGCCCGCACAGCGCGCCAGCATCGCGGCGTTGAGCGCGATGCGGTCGAGCGGGAAGTCGCGGAAGACGAGCTTGAGCTTGCCGGTGTCGATGTATTCGGCCTTCAGGCGCGGCATCGTCTCGACATGCAGCTTGGCGCAGTGCGGGCAGGTCAGCGAGGCGTACTCGATCATCGTGATGGGCGCGTTCTCGGCCCCCATGACCATGTCCAGCCCCTCGGCGCGCGGGGCCGGAATGGCGGTCTGCGCCGAGGCCGAAAAGGCGAGCCCGATCAGCGCGAAAGCCGCGAAAAACGTCGAGATGTGCCGCTTGTTCATCATTCCACCCACAAGATGTTGTGATCGTACCGACTCGAAGCCGGACTCCTCAAGGTCGATTCCCCCGTATGGGGATAAGTCGGGCTATCCCACCGCAGAATCTAGGCTTTTCCGCGGCGACCCCGGATCAGACCCTCGCCGAGCCGGGCAAGGGCCGCCTTCAAATCTTCGTCGCCCAGCGACTCGACCGCCTGGCCGATCCGCTGGCGCTGGGCGGGCGACAGCGGCGGGGGCGGGGCGGCGGGCGGGTCGGCGGCCAGCGGCATCGGTCCCTGGACGAAGCGCAGCCGCTCCACCGCCTTGAATCCGGCGAAGGAATTGATCCGTTCCACGAGCTGCGGGGCGAGGTGCTGCAGCTCCATCGCCGCCCCGCCGGCGACGCGCAGCGTCAGCACGCCGGCCTGCGGCGGCGCGCTCACGCCCTTGGGCGGGCGCGGCGGCGTGCCCAGCTTCTCGGGCAGCGTGCAGCCGGCCAGCGACGGGCCGACGATGTTCGGCCATTCCGCGACGATGGTCGCGAAGGCGGCGCCGCGCCGCTTCAGCGCTTCCTTCGTCAGCCTGGGTACCTGCGTCGCGATCGCCTTGAGCGCCATGGGCTTCAGTCTAGACTGCGCGCCCATGCGACTCCAAATTTCCCGGCGATGACGACCGCACTGACCGCCGCGCTGCTCGCCTGGTACGACCGGCACCGGCGCGTCATGCCGTGGCGTGCGGCCGCCGGCCACGCGCCCGATCCCTACCGCGTGTGGCTCGCCGAGATCATGCTGCAGCAGACGACGGTGGCGACCGTCGGCCCCTATTTCGACGCGTTCGTGAAGCGCTGGCCGACGGTCGCCGCACTTGCGGCGGCCCCGCGCGACGACGTGCTGCAGGCGTGGGCCGGGCTCGGCTATTACGCGCGCGCGCGCAACCTGCACGCCTGTGCGCAGGTCGTCGCGCACGAACATGGCGGCGTCTTTCCCGATACCGAAGAAGGGTTGCTGGCGCTTCCCGGCATCGGCCCCTATACGGCCGCATCGATCGCGGCGATCGCGTTCGGCCGGCCGAGCGTCGTGATCGACGGCAACGTGGAGCGCGTCGTCACGCGCCTGCACGCGATCGCCACACCCTTGCCCAAGGCGAAGGCCGAGATCCGCGCCGTGCTGGCCGAGATCGTGCCGGAAGACCGGCCCGGCGATTTCGCGCAGGCGACGATGGATCTGGGGGCGACCGTGTGCAGCCCGCGCAAGCCGCGCTGCATGCTGTGCCCGTGGAAGCTTGCCTGCCGCGCGCGCGCGGCAGGCGAGGCGGAGCGCTATCCGGTGAAGCTGCCGCGCGCCAAGCGGCCCGTGCGCCGCGCCATCGCCTTCGTGCTGAGCGACCGCACCGGGGCGGTGTGGCTGCGCAAGCGCGCCGACGAAGGCCTGCTCGGCGGCATGATGGAAGTGCCGTCGAGCGAATGGGCGAAGTCCGATCCGTCGGAAAAGGAAGCGCGCGCGGCCGCACCCGCTGCGCTGGCGTGGCGCACGCTGCCGGGCAAGGTGCGCCACGGCTTCACGCATTTCGAACTGGAGCTGACGGTGTGGGCCGCACGCGGCCGGCGCGCCGACGTCGAAGGCGGGCAGTGGGTCGCGATCGACGGGCTTGGCGACGTGGCGCTGCCCACGCTGATGCGCAAGGTGATCGCCCACGCCCTCAAGGACGCGCGAGACACGCCGAAAGCGAAGCCGCCAGGCCGCGCATGACGCTCGCGTAGGCGTCCGGCCCCGGCGGCACGCCCACGCCGACATAGTCGAGCGTGCCGGTGCGCGCGTCGGTGGCTTCCACGACGGTGCGCACGAGCGAAGGTTCGAACTGCGGTTCGGCGAACACGCAGGCCGCCTGCACGCGCCGGATGCGCTCGCGGATGCGCTGGATGCGCTGGGCGCCCGGCCGCCGCTCGGGGCTGATCGTGATCGACCCGGCGGGCGACAGCCCGTAGCGCGCCTCGAGATACTGGTAGGCGTCGTGGAACACGACGAACGGCCTGCCGGCGAGCGGGCGCAAGGTCGCGGCAAGTTCGCGATCCAGCGCTTCGAGGCCCGCGACCGTCTTCGTCGCGTTGGCCGCGTAGCGGTCCGCGTTGCCCGGATCGAGGCGCGCGAGTTCGTTCGCCGCCGCCTGTGCGAGCAGCATCATGTTGCGCGGATCGAGGAACATGTGGCTGTCGGTCGCGTTGGCCGCATGCTTGTGGCCGTGCCCGTGATCGTCGACTTCCCAGGCGCCGCCGCTGCGCGCGGGAAGCTTCGTGAGGCCGGGCAGCGAGGCCATCGAGACGGCGCGCGCGCGCCCGGCGAGGCTGGCCAGCGGCCGGCGCAGGAACGTCTCGTAGTCCGGCCCGATCCAGAAGACGAGCTGCGCTTCCTCCAGCAGGCGCGCCTCGGACGGGCGCATCGCGTAGGTGTGCGGCGAGGCCCCGGCCTTGACCAGCATCTCCGGCGCGCCGATCCCGTCCATCACACCGGCGAGAATCGAATGCAGCGGGGCGAAGCTCGTCACGACGCGCGGGGCCGCATCGGCCGCCGCAGGCAGGGCGAGAAGGACCGCGAGCGCGGCGTGCCTGAAAATTCGCATGGTCGTCCGGCCTTTCGGTAAGCTATAATATACCGTATAGTATAACATCCGATCGGAAAGCAACGGCGATGGCGAAACGGGCGGCGAAAGCCCCGCAGGCGGGACACGATCACGGGGCCTGCGTCGGCACCGCGCTCGCCGCGGCCGAGCGCGTGTGCGCCGCCGGCGGCGAGAAGCTGACGGAGCTGCGCAGGCGCGTGCTCGAACTCGTCTGGGAAAGCCACAAGCCGGTCGGCGCCTACCAGCTTCTCGATGGCTTGCGCGCCGACGGCCGCTCGGCCGCCCCGCCGACCGTGTATCGCGCGCTCGAATTCCTGCTCGACCAGGGGCTCGTGCACCGCGTCGAATCGCTCAACGCCTATATCGGCTGCGCGCATCCGGGCGAGCGGCACGCCACGCAGTTCCTGATCTGCCGGCGCTGCGGCACGGCGGTCGAGCTCGACGATCCGCGCATCGCCGCCGCGATCGACACGACCGCCGCCCGCCACGGCTTCGAGGTGGGGACGCGCACCGTCGAGGTCGCGGGCACCTGCGCCGACTGCCTGCCGCGATGAGCGACGCGCCGCTGATCGCCGGGCGCGGCATCGTCAAGCGCTTCGAGGAACGCACGGTGCTGGACCGCGTCGACGTCGCGGTGGCGCCGGGCGAGATCGTCACGCTGATCGGCCCGAACGGTGCCGGCAAGACCGTGCTGCTGCGCGCGTTGCTGGGGCTTGCCGGGCTCGACGGCGGCACGGTGGAGCGGCGCGCGGGCCTGATCGTCGGCTACATGCCGCAGAAATTCGCGATCGACGAGAACCTGCCGCTGCGCGTCGGGCGCTTCGTCGGGCTCGCCGGGCGCTTCGCGACGGCCGAGATCGAAAAGGCGCTCGCCGAGGTCGGCGTGGCCGCGCGCATCGATGCGCCCGTGCAGGGCCTGTCGGGCGGGGAATTCCAGCGCGTGCTACTGGCACGCGCCCTGCTGCGCAAGCCGCAGCTTCTGGTGCTCGACGAACCCGCACAGGGCGTGGACGTGATCGGGCAGGACGCGCTCTACGATCTGGTCGCGAACGTGCGCGACACGCACGGCTGCGGCGTGCTGCTCGTCAGCCACGACCTGCATCTGGTGATGGCGCGTTCGGACCGCGTGCTGTGCCTCAACGGGCACGTGTGCTGCACCGGCCGGCCCGAGACGATCGGCAAGGACCCGGCCTTCGCCGAACTGTTCGGCGCGCGCGCCGGCGAATCGCTGGCGCTCTACCGCCATCGCCACGACCACGTGCACGACGCGCACGACCATCACCACCACCACGACCATGCGGGGCACACGCATGGATGAGTTCTTCTGGCGCGCGCTCCTCGCGGGCATCGGGCTTGCGGCCATCGCGGGGCCGCTGGGCAGCTTCGTCGTGTGGCGGCGCATGGCGTTCTTCGGCGATGCGCTCGCGCACTCGGCGCTGCTGGGCGTGGCGCTCGGCTTCCTGCTCCATATCGAGGTCAACGTCGCCATCGCCGCCCTGTGCGCCGTCTTCGCCACGTTGCTGACCGCGATGCTGGCGCGCGCGCGCCTGGCACCCGACACGCTGCTGTCGATCTGCGCGTTCACGGCACTTTCGGTCGGGCTCGTGGCGCTGTCGTTCGTCGAGGAGGTGCGCGTCGATCTCGTCGGCTACCTGTTCGGCGACATCCTCGCGGTCGGGCGCGCCGATCTCGCGTGGATCTGGGGCGGGGCGGCGGCGGGGCTGGCGGTGCTCGGCCTCTTGTGGCGCAATCTGCTGGCGGTGACCGTGCATGCCGACCTTGCCGCGGTCGAGGGCGTGAACGTGCCCGCGATGCGGCTTGCCTTCGTGCTGCTGCTGGCGATCCTCGTCGCGGTCGCGATGAAGATCGTCGGCGTGCTGCTGGTCACGGCACTGCTGGTGATCCCGGCGGCGGCGGCCCGCCGCTTCGCGCGCAGCCCGGAAAGCATGGCCGCGATCGCCGCGGGGATCGGCGCGTTCGCGTCGGTCGCGGGACTGCTCGCGTCGGTCGAGTTCGACACGCCGTCGGGCCCGTCGGTCGTGCTCGCGGCGGCGTGCGTGTTCGCGGCGAGCCTGATCCTGCCGCAGCGGCGCTAGCCCCTTCGCCCCAGCGCATGGGCCGCGAAGATCGCGGCGCTGAGCAGGATCACGGCACCGGCCTGGTGTGCGGCCGCGAGCGGGACCGGCACCCACAGCATCAGCGTGGCAATACCAAGGGCGGCCTGCGCCAGTGCCGCCGCCGGAACGGCGAGCACGGCCAGCCGGTCGAGCTTCGCGTTCGTGTCGCGCGCGAACCGCCACGCGAAGATGCAGGCGAGCAGGGCGGCGGCCATGCCGAGCCAGCGATGGTTGAACTGCACCGCCGCGTGGTTCTCGAACAGGTTCCGCCAGAAGGGCGCGATGTCGGCATAGCCGGCGGGCACGAAGCGCCCGTCCATCAGCGGGAACGTGTCGGAGACCAACCCTGCGTCGAGGCCCGCGACGAACGCACCGGCAAGGATCGTCACGAACACGAAGCCGGC
>JAEUKY010000006.1 GCA_016794005.1 Rhodospirillales bacterium | reverse complement strand
CGTGCCGTTGTAGTTCGCCTGGTCGATGAAGTTCTGCATCTGCGTCGTGATCTGGTAGAAATCGTTGAAGTAGATGATCTGCTGGTTGAAGTTGAGCGAACCGTCGGCGAGCTGCGTGAGCTTCGCCTGCATGTTGCCGATGAGGTTGGAAAGGCCGGTCAGGGCGGCCTGCGTGACCGAGCCCAGCCCCACGCCGTTGGCAAGGGAACCCTGGACGGCCTGATGGGCCTGAAGATTTCCGCGAATGCCCTGTGCCACCGAGAAGGTCGACGCGTCGTCGGCCGCGTCCGCGATCCGATAGCCGGTCTGGACCTGCTTGGCGGCCGAATTCAGCGCCGACTGCGTCGCGCGCACCGAGGCAAGCGCGACCATGGCTCCGACATTCGTGTTGATCGAGTTCGACACGGGCGGGGGGACTCCGGTGTGAACAGTGCTTATTGGTTGTATAAAAACTGCATGTTGTCGGCGATTCCGTCAATAGAAGGCAGAGGCGGCGTGCCAGGTTCGTAACATCGCCCGTCTCAATTCCTGCCAGCGCCTCCGCATCGGCCATCACACCATTGTGCGGCTGGACGAAAGATAATTGTTCTTGTTATGTTCTTTTCGTGTCTTGATTGTGCGGAGAGAACGATGCCCGTTAACGTTCACATCCACGCTTACCGGCAACGCCGCAACGGCCACCTCGTCGACGTCGCCGAGCATGATCGGGGTGTACCAGCGGGCGGTGAGAAGCCGTGGCACGACAAGCCGCATGCCGAAATCCGGATGCACATTGCAGATGCCGAGCGCAGCGCTGACAAAGCGAACGACGGTTACGGGGAGGTCAATCCGACTTCCGGTGCGCTGGGTCGCTATCAGCTAAAGCTGATCGCCCTACAGGACATCGAATGGAAGGACGCTGACGGTGCGTGGACGGATCGCGCAAAAATGCACGGCGTCGATTCCGACAATGCATTCCTTACAAAGCCCGCCGCACAGGAAGATGCGATGACGGCCTATATCGATCGCAACGACGAACAACTTAGGGCGAACGGAAGCAAGACACATCTCGGCAGAACATATGTCGGCCCCAATGGAAAGAGCTTCAAAGTTACCGAAGCAGGACTGGCGGCGGCTGCCCACCGCGAGGGCGCAAGAGCGACAAAGCTGGCGCTGGATAAATTGAAAGCGATAGCAGCCGGCAACCGGCGGGCCTTTACGAAACCTGAGGGAAGGGCAATCCGGAGAATGCAAACTTTTGAGGACGTGCGCTATGCGAGGTCTTAACGGCACCAAACGCGCGGCAGCACTACTCGCTCTTTCTTTCTGTGTGTTTCTGAGCGATGCAATCGCAACCGCACAAGAGACAGCCTCATCCGGCATGCGGATAGAATTGACGAACTGGCTCTCCGCCCGCCAGCGCGACTTTGTCCTGACGCTTCCGGAACTGCGGCGCGACCGCTACTACCTGATCCGGACACTCCTGAAGCAGCGAGTCTATTGGGGCGAATTCGACCTCGACGACGACGGTGTGCCGGAGCGGATCGTCATGATCGGATTCGGCGGGTCGATCAAGCAAGGCGGGGATTGCGGGCAGGCCCAATGCCAAACGATGATCCTGAAGCTCCACCTGCACGGCTGGACGCTTATTTCGGAGATCCAGGCGAGCCGCGATTCGCTGCGCGCATTGCCGGAGTCGGACCGCGGCTGGCATCGTCTCCATGCCGGTCCAGGACGCATCTATAGCCGAGGCGAATTCGGCTATGAACCGCCGCGCGGGGATGTTCGCGCCAACGCCGAGTTCATGCAGAAGATCGCCGATCTGGAAGCCGCGTCATCGGCAATTTCCCGAACGGCCTCGCCGGGTACGCATGTTCCGACGACCAACCGATTGACGGCGGCACAGCGCAATTTCATCCGGACCGCGCCCGCCCATCAGTCTTCCCGCAGGGAGTACAACGAAGCGCTTCTGAAGCGGCAGGTCTACTGGGCGGAATTCGATCTCGATGGCGACGGCGTGGCGGAGCGCTTCGTCATTCTCGAATTCACCGGCATGTGCGGCTCGATCGGTTGCGCGACGACGATTTTCAGACTTGGCCCGAAGGGCTGGGAGGCGGCCGGCGATATCGGCGCGGAACACGATTCACTTTGGATCCTTCCCGAGATCGACAATGGCTGGCGCCGCATCAATACCGGTACCGTTTTCTACCGGTTTCCCTGCGGCTATATGGACGATGAAGACATCGACTCAAATCGCGAAGAAGGCCGGAAACCTTGCGACGACGATTGAATGTGCCCAAACGAAAACCCCGCCGGTCGCCCGGCGGGGTTTCGCGTTCGTCAGCTGACAGATCCCCGGATCAGGTCCGGGGATGAGTGCGGCCGAGGCCGAACTCAGTTCTTCGTCTTGTCGACCAACTTGTTCTTGGCGATCCACGGCATCATGGCGCGCAGCTTCTCGCCCACCTTCTCGATGTCGTGGGCGGCGTTGCGCCGGCGCATCGCCTTGAAGCTCGCCTGGCCGGCGGCGTTCTCGAGCACCCAGTCGCGGGCGAAACGGCCCGACTGGATGTCGTCGAGGATGCGCTTCATCTCCTTCTTGGTCTCGTCGGTGATGACGCGCGGGCCGCGCGTGTAGTCGCCGTACTCGGCCGTGTTCGAGATCGAGTAGCGCATGTTCGCCATGCCGCCCTCGTAGATGAGGTCGACGATGAGCTTCACCTCGTGCAGGCACTCGAAATACGCCATCTCGGGCGCGTAGCCGGCTTCCGTCAGCGTCTCGTAGCCCGCCACGATCAGCGCGCACAGGCCGCCGCACAGCACGGCCTGCTCGCCGAACAGGTCGGTCTCGCACTCTTCCTTGAACGTCGTCTCGATGACGCCCGCGCGCCCGCCGCCGACGGCCGAGGCGTAGGAAAGCGCGATCTCGAGCGCGTTGCCCGACGAGTTCTGGTGCACGGCCACGAGGCACGGCACGCCGCCGCCCTTCTGGTATTCCGAACGCACCGTGTGGCCGGGGCCCTTGGGCGCGATCATGAACACGTCGAGGTCGGGGCGCGGCTCGATCAGGTTGAAGTGGACGTTGAGGCCGTGGGCGAAGGCGATGGCCGCCCCCTGCTTCATGTTGGCCTTGAGGTCGTCGTTCCAGAGCTTGGCCTGCAGCTCGTCCGGCGTGACGATCATCATCACGTCGGCCCACTTGGCGGCCTCGGCCGGCGTCATGACCTTGAAGCCCGCACCCTCGGCCTTCTTGATCGTCGGCGAACCGGCGCGCAGCGCGATGACCACGTCCTTGACGCCGCTGTCGCGCATGTTGAGCGCATGGGCATGGCCCTGGCTGCCGTAGCCGACGACGGCCACCTTCTTGCCCTTGATCAGGTTCACGTCCGCGTCGCGGTCGTAGTAAACGCGCATCGGTCTTCTCCTCTAAATTCCGGATATCGGTCTGGTGTTTCGGGTGCGGCCGGCGGGCCGGGTTATCACATGCGCCGCTCGCCGCGGGCAATGGCGACGATGCCCGTCCGGCTCACTTCCGCGAGGCCGAGGGGCGCCATCAGGTTCACGAACGCGTCGATCTTCTCGCCCGAGCCCGTGATTTCGAAAACGAACGACCCGATCGTGGAATCGATCGTCTTGGCGCGGAAGATGTCCGCGATGCGCAGGGCCTCGATCCGGTCGTTGCCCTTCGAGATGACCTTCACGAGGGCCAGTTCCCGCGCGACGTGCGGACCCTCCATCGTGAGGTCGGAAACGCGGTGGACCGGGACGAGCCGGTCGAGCTGCGCCTTGATCTGCTCGATGACCATGGCCGTGCCCGACGTGACGACGGTGATGCGCGACAGGTGTGCGGCCGCATCCGTCTCGGCGACGGTCAGGCTCTCGATGTTGTAGCCGCGGCCGGAGAACAGGCCGACGACGCGGGCGAGGATGCCCGGTTCGTTGTCCACGAGGACGGCGATGGTGTGGCGTTCGGTCGGGGCGGGTGCGTTGGTCACGGGATGTGCTTTCCGTTCGGAAGGAAGGATCGGGGCGGTCCGTCGGCGGCGGGGAGACCCGCCTAGACGAGGACCATCCCCTCTTCCGAGATCGGGCCGCCCTTGCCGCCCGTGCCCGCCGACTTGTCCGACGGTCCGAGGATCATCTCGTTGTGCGCCGCACCCGACGGGATCATCGGGAAGCAGTTCTCCTTCTGGTCGACGCACATGTCGACCACGACGGGGCGCTTCACCGCGATCATCTCCTTGATCACGTCGTCGACTTCCGAAAGCTTCGTGGCGCGCAGGCCCACGCAGCCGAACGCCTCGGCCAGCTTCACGAAGTCGGGCAGCGAGTCCATGTAGCTTTCCGAATAGCGCGAGCCGTGCAGCAGCTCCTGCCACTGGCGGACCATCCCCATGTACTGGTTGTTGAGGATGAAGGTCTTCACCGGCAGGCGGTACTGCACGATGGTGGAGAGTTCCTGGATGTTCATCAGGATCGAGGCTTCGCCCGCCACGTCGACGACCAGCGCGTCCGGGTGCGCGATCTGCACGCCCATCGCCGCCGGCAGGCCGTAGCCCATGGTGCCGAGGCCGCCCGACGTCATCCAGCGGTTGGGCTTCTGGAACTTCAGGAACTGGGCCGCCCACATCTGGTGCTGGCCCACCTCGGTCGTAATGAACACGTCGTCGCGGCCCGAGGTGATCGCCTGCAGGCGTTCCAGCGCATACTGCGGCTTGATGTTGTCCGGCGTCGACTTGCGGTAGGCGAGACAGTCGCGCTTGCGCCATTCGGCGATCTGCGCCCACCAGTCGGCCAGCGGCTTCTTCTGCGGGGCGGCACCGGCGGCCACGCGCTTCTTCCATTCGGCGATCATCGCGCGGATGACGTGGCCCGCGTCGCCCACGACCGGCACGTCGACGCGCACGTTCTTGTTGATCGACGACGGGTCGATGTCGGCGTGGATCTTCTTCGAGCCGGGCGAGAACGCGTTGAGGCGGCCGGTGACGCGGTCGTCGAAGCGCGCCCCGATATTCACCATCACGTCGCAGCCATGCATCGTGAGGTTGGCTTCGTAGGTGCCGTGCATGCCGAGCATGCCCAGGAACAGCGGATCGGATGCGGGCATCGCGCCCAGCCCCATCAGCGTGCTGGTCACCGGGAAGCCGGTGAGGTG
>JAEUKY010000004.1 GCA_016794005.1 Rhodospirillales bacterium | reverse complement strand
GTCGAAGGCGGGTTCGCGGGTGCCGTCGGCGCGTTCCTGATCTGCGGCGCCTTGATCGTCGCGGCAGGCTACTGGGACCGGCTCGGCAAATGGGTCGCCGCGATCCCGGCGTCCCTTGCCAACGCGATGCTCGCGGGCGTGCTGCTCGGCCTGTGCCTTGCCCCGGTCAAGGCGGTGGCGCAGATGCCGGTCTACGGGCTCGCCATCGTCGCCACGTGGGCGATCGTCGCGCGCGTCAAACGCCTCTTCGCGATCCCGGCGACGGTGCTGGTCACGCTCGCGGTCATCGTGTTCGCCGCCGACGGCACGGCGGGTGCGCCCGTCGCGCTGTGGACGCCGCCGGAACTGGTAATGCCCGTCTTCAGCCTGTCGGCCGCGATCGGCATCGCGTTGCCGCTGTTCATCGTGACGATGGCCTCGCAGAACATCCCGGGCTTCGCGGTGCTGAAGGTCAACGGCTACGAACCGCCGGCCGGGCCGCTGTTCCGGATCACGGGCCTGTTCAGCATCCTCGGCGCGCCTTTCGGCGGGCATGCGGTCAACCTGTCGGCGATCACGGCGGCCCTTTGCGCCGGCCCCGACGCGCATCCCGATCCTGCGCGACGCTACTGGGCGGCGGCGGCGTGCGGGGCGGGCTATATGGCGTTCGCACTGATCGCGGGGGCCGCGACCGCGTTCATCGCGGCATCGCCGCCCGTGCTGATCCAGGCGGTCGCGGGCCTCGCGCTGCTGGGTGCGATGGGGGGTGCCCTTCTGGGCGCGATGCAGGATGCGGCCGACCGCGAGGCGGCCCTCGTCACGTTCCTCGTCACGGCCTCGGGCCTGGCGTTCTACGGCATCAGCGGCGCGTTCTGGGGGCTCGTCGCGGGCGGTGCCATCCGCGCGCTGGCGCGCTGGCGCAAGACGTGAACTAGCGGCAGCGCACGAAACGCGTGCCGACAAGCCGGCGCGCGGCGTTCTGCACCTCGGCGTCGCTGGCACTCACCTGCACGAGCTGCATCGAGGCGATCTCCGGCGAATTTCGGAAGGTCTGCGACACGCGCACGCCGCCGTCGGTGTACTCGACGACGAGCGTCCAGTCGTTCGGGCTGGCGTAGGTCGCGTTGAAGGTGCGAAGGCGGCCGGACACCGACAGGTCCATCTGCGCGCGCTTGAACTCGATGCGGCTGGAATCGCAGCCGTCGGTCGCCCCGGCCGGCCGCCAGGCGCCGGCGAACTCGGTCGGCGGTGCGGAGAACAGCCGGTTGCCCATCGCCTCGATGTCGAACAGCGCCGGCATCGACTTCAACCCCAAATAGCCCAGTGCGATCGCCGCCGCCCCGGCTACCGCCGCGCCGATCTTGAAAAGCACCCGCCGGCCGCGCTTCTCGCGCGACGCCTTGGCGGCTATCGCGTGGAACTCCTCCAGCGTCCTGGTCTCGAACTCCTTCACGGCGCCGATCAGCCCGTCCTCGGCCGCGCGCAGCCTGCCGGAAAAGATCGGGATCTTCGCGCTGTGTTGGTCCTCGGTGACGGTCGCCGAGAGTTCGACCGCGAACTTGTCGGCGATCTTCTCCATCAGGTCGGCGTCGACCGCACCGCGCAGCTTGGCGCTTGTGGACAGCAGCCACGTCTTCGCGTCTTCGGCCGTGTGGAAGCGCCGGAGCGCCAGTTCCTCGCCGCCCACCTTGAGCTCGATCAGGCATGTGACGTGCTGCTTGGTATCGGGCATGCCCGGATACTAAAGCGAGTCGCGTCGTCCGGCAGCCTCAATCCCTAGTGGCGGGCCTGGATCTGGCGGCCGGCGGCGGCCAGCGAGTCGAGGAAGGCGCTTGCCGCCGGCGACAGGCCGTTGCGGCTGCTGACCGCGCACAGGCGCCGGCGCGCGGGCGGGTCGAGCGGGATCGCCGCAAGGCGTCGTTCGCCCGACGGCACGATCAGTTCCGGCACGATGGAAACGCCCACGCCCTCGCGCACCATCGCAAGCAACGCGGCCGGATCGCGCACCGAGAACGCGATCTTCGGCGACACGCCCTGGCGCGTGAAGATCGCGCGCACGTCGGCTTCCGATCCGGCGTTGGGCATCACGAAGCTTTCCTCCGCAAGCTCGCCGGGGCTGACTTCCTTGCGCTGCGCCAGGCGATGGCGCTTGGGCATGATCGCGAGGAAATCGTCCTCGGCCACCGGGACCGCGTCGTAGTCCTTCGGCAGTTCGGCGGTCAGGCCGATATCGACGGCACCGCCGGTCACCCAGTCGCGCACCTCGTTGTCCGTGCCTTCGATCAGCACGACCTCGATGCCGGGGTAGCGCGCGCCGAAATTCTTGACGATGGGCGGCAGCAGGCGCGTGGCGGCACTCGCCACGCTGCCCACGCGCACGCGGCCCGACTGCAGCCCGGTCAGCGCCTGCGCGCGATGGCGCACGCGTTCGATGGCTTCGAGCGCGCCGCGCGCGTCGTTCTGGATGGCGGCACCGGCCGCCGTCGGGGCCACGCGGCCGCGGTTGCGCAGCAGCAGCACGACGCCAAGCGCCTCTTCGAGTGCCGCGACCGCCTGGCTGACGCCGGACTGGGTGAGGCCGAGCTTGTGCGCGGCGGCCGTGAAGCCGCCCTCTTCGAGGACGGACAGGAAGGCGCGCAGCTGGCCGACATTGATGTTGGACGAGCTCATCGACGATCAGCGTTCCTCATGCGAGCCATGCGTGAAATGGCTTTTACTTATACCCCGCCGGCCCGATAGCGTCGAGCCGGTCGAAGGTTACAGTTCCTCAATCCATCCGACGGTTTCCGCCCGAATGTCCAACCGCAGCAACGCCTTGAAGGGCCTGGCCTGGGGGCTTTTCGCGATCTCGATCTGGGTTTCGTGGATGCTCGCCACCCGCTGGGGCGTGCGCAGCAGCCTGTCGATCTGGGATCTGACCGCGCTCCGATTCGCTTCGGCCGGCCTGATCCTGCTGCCGGTGGCGTGGCGCTTCGGCCTCGATCCGCGCCGCATCGCGCCAGGCCGGGCCGGCTGGGGGCTGTGGGCCGCGATGGTGATCGGGGCCGGTTTCGTCTACCAGCTTTTCGCCGCGTCGGGCTTCGCCTATGCGCCGATCAGCCACGGCTCGGTCATGCTGCCGGGCACGATGCCGCTGTTCGTCGCCGGCCTGTCGGTGCTGCTGCTCGGCGAGCGCATCGCGCCCGCGCGCCGCGTGGGCTTCCTGCTCATCCCGGCCGGCGTGATCTGCCTTGCGTGGGTCGGCCTCACGCACGGCGAAGGCGGGGAATGGCGCGGGCAGCTCCTGTTCGTGCTGTCGGCCCTTCTGTGGGCGAGCTATACGATCGCGATGCGCAAGAGCGGGCTTTCGCCGCTCGTCGCGGCCGCCATCGTGTGCGTCTGGTCGGCGATCCTGTTCCTGCCCTTCTACGCGGTCTTCGCGGGCGACGGACTTTCCAGGGCCGGCTGGGGCGAGATCGCGTTCCAGACGCTGATCCAGGGCGTGCTGTCGAGCGTGGTGTCGCTCGTCGCGTTCAACCGGGCGCTCCAGCTTCTCGGTGCCTCGCGTGGTGCCGCCCTCGCCTCGCTCGTCCCGGTCGCGGCCACGCTGTGCGCGATCCCGCTGCTGGGCGAATGGCCGGCGCCGCTCGACTGGGTCGGCGTGGCCGTCATCAGCACGGGCGTCTATCTCGCGGCCGGCGGGCCGCTGCCGCGCGCGCTTACTGGAGCCGCGCCGTCAGCACCTTGATGCCGGCATAGCCGAACGCCAGCGCGAAGACGGAATCGAACCAGCGGCGCAGGTGCTGGTACGTTCGCGTCATGGCACGATTCGAGAACAGCAGTGCGTATCCGTGGAAGATCAGGAACGACTGCGTGCCGATCGCCGCGACGACGGTGACGATCTGCGTCGGCGTGGCGTCCGGCGGCAGGCCGATCGCGTAGAGCGAGCCGAAGAACAGGATCGCCTTCGGGTTCGTGAGATGCAGGGCCAGCCCCTTGGCGTAGATTTTCCCGAACGTTCCCGTCACGACCGACACGTGCGGATCGCCCGCGCGCATCGCCGAGCGTGCGGACCGGAACCCGAGATAGAGGAGATAGGCCGCGCCGACATAGCGGATGATCTCGAACGCCCACGCGTTCGCCAGCATCAGCGCGCCGAAGCCGAGGGCCGCCGCCGTCGACCAGATCAGCGAACCAGTCATGATGCCCGCGGCCAAAGCGAGCCCGTGCTTGCGGCCCGATTCCATCGACGTGCCGGCGATGGCGAGCGTCGCGGGGCCGGGGCTGGCGCTCGTCATGAACGCCGCCATCAGGATCAGGGGAAGGTTGAGTTCACTACTCATCGGCATTGGATTCTGACGATCCGCGCGGCGTCGTCAAACGAAAAGGGCCGGTCCCTTGGGACCGGCCCTTCCCCCGCTTCCTCCCGTTTTTCTTCTTCGATTATTCGGCAGCGTGCGGAACCGTGTGCGGGCTGTCGTGGAACTGTTCGCGCTCGGTC
>JAEUKY010000371.1 GCA_016794005.1 Rhodospirillales bacterium | reverse complement strand
TGCCGTCGTCGACAGTGCGACGGCCGCACCGGCAGCGACCGCGCCGAACTTCAGGAAGTCGCGACGTTGCGAGGCCTGCTGGTCCTTGGACTGCTTCATGGCACCCACCTTTTTATGTTTTGAGGTCGTCGATGAAAGCAGATCGCGGCCGCGTGCACAAGGCGGCGGCGGTCGGATTCATGCGTCGATGATACGGATTGCCGTCTCGAGACAAGAACGGGGCGAATGCATCGTCAGCACGGATTTCCGAGCCGTACTTGAGAGGAGCATCCGGCGAACATCGGTCAAACCGCCGTCCACGCTAAAAAGCGGTTGCTACCGTGAAATAACGCGCTAACGTCGTTCGGCCAACGGCACTCAAAAAATTGGCAAAAAAGTTGAGGAGGAAACCCCTATGACGTCCATGCATCGTCGCTCAGTCCTCGCAGGTGCCGCCGGCCTGATGGCCGCGCCGCTCGCGGTCACGCCGTTCGCCGCCCGCGCCCAGGCGGCGAAGCCTCGGCTGACGGCGATTTCCCAGTGGTCCGCCGGCAGCGACGGCGCCGCGATCACCGCGCTCGGCAAGAAGTTCGAGGAGCGCGGCGGCGTGTGGCAGCACTCGCCCGTCCCCGGCTTCACGACCGACATGATGAACAAGCTGCGTGCGCAGATCATCTCCGGCGACCCGCCGGCCTGCTCGCAGCTCAAGGGCCCCGAGATCGCGGCATGGTCCAAGATCGCGCCGACGGTCAATCTCGACGCGACGGTGGCCGCCGCCGGCTACGAGAAGGTCGTGGCGCCCGATCTCGCGAGGCTGCACAAGCCCGGCGGGAAATGGGCGGCCCTGCCGCTGCAGGTGTACCGCACGAACACGCTGTTCCTGTCCAAGCGCGCCATGGACAAGGCCAAGGCCGACAAGATCCCGACCACCTGGGCGCAGTTCAACGAACTGGGCGAGAAGATGAAGGCGGCCGGCGTCGCCTATCCGGTCGCCAACGGGGGCGCGCGCGCCGACGACGGCCAGAAGTTCGAGGCCGTTCTCGCGGGCCTCAACCCCGGCGTCTACCGCAAGGCGATCATGGAGCTCGACGAGAAGGCGCTCGGCGGGCCGGAGGTGCGCGCGGCGTTCGCGCAGCTGCGCAGGATCGCCGACTGGATGGATCCGAACACCGCGGCGCAGCACTTCTCGGTGTTCCTGCCGCGCTTCGTGGCCGGCGAGATGGGCATGCTGATCCAGGGCGGCTGGGCGCAGGGCGTGCTGCTCAACGGCGGCTTCAAGCTCGACGACTTCATCATTGCGCCGGGTCCGACGGACAACGGCAAGCCGGTCTTCGTGCTCAACGCGGATGCCTTCATCTTCTGGCAACGCAAGGAGGCCGACCTCCAGGCGGGCCAGAAGCTCATGGCCGAACTGGTGATGATGCCCGAGATCCAGACGATGTATTCGCAGATCACGGGCTCGATCCCGGTGCGCACCGACGTCGATCTCTCGGGCGCCGGATGGTCCGCCGGCCAGGTCGAAGCGGCGCGCACGCTCAAGGAGGCGGTCGCCGCCAACCAGTCGGTCCTCAGCCTCGCGCACAACATGGCGCAGGAGAACGGCATGACGGCGGCGATGATCGACGTGCTGACCGAGTTCGTGAAGAACAAGGCCATCACGCCCGATCAGGCGAGCAAGCGTCTCGTCGAGGCAGTGGCCAGCGCACGTTGACCGCCGACGTCCAAGCCTCGGCGGCCGGCCCCCCGTCGCAATCCGCCCTCGCGGCTGGATTGCGGCGGGTGCCGGAACTGCTGGTGATCTGGGGACCCCTGCTGCTCGCGGCGGCCCATATCGTCGTCTTCACGGCCTGGACCGTGTGGATCTCCTTCACCGCTTCGACGCTGATGCCGGCGAACGAGTTCGTGGGTCTGCGCAACTACAGCAGCGTGCTCGCGACCCGGAACTGGAAGATCGCGTTCGACAACCTGTTCGTCTTCGGCGGCGGCTTCGTGGCGTTCACGATGCTGACCGGCCTGCTGCTTGCGATCCTGATCGACCAGCGCATCCGCGGCGAGAACGTGTTGCGCTCGATCTTCCTCTACCCGATGGCGGTCTCCTTCGTGGTCACCGGCGTCGTATGGTCGTGGCTGCTCAATCCGGGCATGGGGATCCAGAAGCTGGTCAACGACTTCGGCTGGGCCGGATTCCGGTTCGACTGGATCGTCGATCGCGAAATGGCCATCTGGACGATCGTGCTCGCGGGTGTGTGGCAGGCCGCCGGATTCGCGATGGCGCTGCTGCTTGCCGGCCTGCGCTCGGTGGAACCGGACCTGATCAAGGCGGCGCAGATCGACGGCGCGGGCCCGGTGCGCATGTACACGCGGGTGATACTGCCCACACTTTGGCCGATCATGGTCGCCGTCCTCGTGATCCTGCTGCAGATGGCGATCACGACCTTCGACCTCGTGCGCGCGCTGACCGGCGGCGGTCCCGGCATCGCCACGCAGCTGCCGGCGCTCGTCGTCTACGACTTCATGTTCCAGCGCGGCCAGATCGGGCGCGGTGCGGCCGCCGCCGTCCTGATGTTCCTGATCCTGCTCGGCGTGCTCGTGCCGCACGCGCTGTTCAAATATGCGCGGAAGAGACGCGCGGCCGATGCCTGAAAGAGCCGCGCCCGAAACGATGCCCGCCTGGGGGCGGCTGCTGGCGCATGGGATCGTCTGGGCCCTCGGCATCGCCTTCCTGGTGCCGTTCGCCGTCGTGGTGCTGAACTCGTTGCGCACGGCCCAGGAAATCGCCCAGAGCGCGATGATCGGCTGGCCCGAAAGCTGGGCTTTCTCCAACTACGCGGAGGCTTGGTCGGAATTCTGCGTCGCGCAGAGCTGCACGGGGCTGCGGCCGTTCATGTGGAACTCGGCCGCCGTCACGATACCCGCAACCGTGATCTCGACGCTGCTGGGGGCGATCGCCGGCTACGCGATCTCGCTTTGGCGCTTCCGCGGCGACACGTGGATATTCGGCCTGGTCACGCTCGGGATCTTCCTGCCGCAGCAGGTGCGCCTGATTCCCTGGACCTTCGTCCTGCGCGACATCGGCCTCATCAACACGCTCACGGGGCTCGTGGTGATCCACACCATCCAGGGAATGAGCTTCACCACGCTGTTCTGCCGGAACTACTACGTATCCATTCCGCAGGACCTGATGAAGGCGGCCCGCATCGACGGGGCCGGATTCTTCCGCACCTTCTTCAGGATCGTGCTGCCGCTCTCGCCGCCGATCCTGATCGTGACGGTGATCTGGCAGTTCACGCACATCTGGAACGAGTTCCTCTATGGCGTGACGTTCACGACCGGCAGCCAGCAGCCGGTGACGGCGGCGCTCATCGGGCTGAACGCGGCCATCGCCGACGTCCCGCAGTACGGCGTCCAGAGTGCGGCCGTCGTCCTCGCGGCGCTGCCGACGCTGCTCGTCTATCTTTTCGGCGGAAAGTATTTCCTGCGCGGGCTGACGGCCGGCGCGGTGAAGTAGGAGTCTCCCATGTCGGCGCTCAGCCTAAAGGGCATCACCAAGGCCTTCGGATCCATGCCCGTGCTCAAAGGCATCGATATGGAGATCGAGAACGGCGAGTTCACCGTGCTGGTCGGCCCGTCGGGCTGCGGCAAATCGACGTTGCTCAACATCATCGCCGGCCTGGAGCCCGCCACCGGCGGAACGGTCGAGATCGGCGGCCGGATCGTCAACGACGTGGCGCCCAAGGACCGGAACATCGCGATGGTGTTCCAGACCTACGCCCTCTATCCGTCGATGACGGTGCGCCAGAACATCACCTTCGGCCTGGAATGCCGGAACGTCCCGAAGCGCGAGCGCGAAGCCGCCGTGACGCGGGTCGCCGCCCTTCTCCAGATCGAAAGCCTGCTCGACCGCAAACCCTCGCAGCTCTCGGGCGGCCAGCGCCAGCGCGTCGCGATGGGCCGCGCGCTGGTGCGCGATCCGCTTCTGTTCCTGTTCGACGAGCCGCTCTCGAATCTCGACGCCAAGCTGCGCGTCGAGATGCGCATGGAGATCAAGCAGCTCCACCAGCGCATCCGCTCGACCAACGTCTACGTCACCCACGACCAGATCGAGGCGATGACGATGGCGACGCGCATCGCCGTGATGCACCAGGGCGAGGTCCAGCAGTTCGCCGATCCCGACACGGTCTACAACCGGCCGGCCAACCTGTTCGTGGCGCGCTTCATGGGCGCGCCGCCGATGAACACGCTGCCGGCGCGCATCGAGACCGCCGCAGGCGGCGTGCGCGCCGTGGTCGGCCGGGGCGAGACGGCCGTGGCGCTGCCGCTGCCGGCCGCATTCGCCGCACAGGCCGGCCGCGAGGTCGTCCTCGGCCTGCGGCCCGAGTGCATCGCGGAGGAAGATCGCAGGTTCGGGCACGGCGGAGAGCGCGTCACCCTCGAACTGCCCGTCGAGATGACCGAACCGACCGGCGCCGAAACCATCGTGCTCGCGCGCCTCGGCGGCGAGCGCGCGCTCGCGCGCGTGTCGCCCGACGTGCGGCTGCGGTCCGGCGACCGCGGCCGTTTCGTCCTCGACATGCGTCGCGCCTGCCTCTTCGATCCGGGCACGGGGGCCTTGATCGCTTGAGGCGACGCTAGTGCCGACTTTTGCAAAAAGCTGGCGTCCCCACGGGGATTCGAACCCCGGTCTGCACCGTGAGAGGGTGCCGTCCTGGGCCTCTAGACGATGGGGACCCGCTGCGACGAGCGGAGGGTTTAGCCCATCGGGGGACGCGAATCAAGCAAGCGCGGAACGGGCCGTTTTCACGAAGCCTTCGACGTCCTCGGGCTTCGTCGACCAGGCCGAAACGAGGCGCAGGAGCCGCGTTCCGGGCCCATTCCAGCGATAGCTCCGGTAGCCGGCCGCCTCGGTCGCGGCGATGGCCTTCTCGGGCAGTTCGACGAAGAGCTCGTTCGCCTCGACCGGGTGTGCGAGCGCGGCCCCCGGGATTGCCTGCAGCCCCTCGGCGAGGCGCGTCGCCATCGCGTTGGAATGGCGCGCCAGTTCCAGCCACAGCCCGCCTTCGAGATAGGCGTCCATCTGGGCGGCGAGGAAGCGCATCTTCGAGAACAGGTGGCCCGCGCGCTTGCGCCGGAAGGCGAGCGTCTCGGCGAGCGTCTTGTCGAACACGACGATCGCCTCGGCCGCCATGCAGCCGTTCTTGGTGGCGCCGAACGACAGGATGTCGACGCCCGCCTTCCACGTCGCGTCGGCGGCCGTGCAGCCCAGATGCGCAAGCGCGTTGGCGAAGCGCGCGCCGTCGACATGGACCTTGAGGCCGTGGCGATGCGCGACCTCGGCGAGTGCGGCCGTCTCGGCCGGCGCATAGACCGTGCCCGCCTCGGTCGCGTTGGTGAGCGACAGCAGGGCCGGCTGCACGTGATGCACCGTGCCCTTGCCCGCACGCCCGAGTGCCTCGTCGAGCGAGGCGGCATCGAGCTTGCCGTGCCGGCCGTCGACGCCGACGAGCTTGGCGCCGCCCGTGTAGAACTCCGGCGCGCCGCATTCGTCGTCGTCGACATGCGCTTCGGGATGGCAGTAGACGGCCCCCCACGGCGGGCAGGCGGCGGCGATGGACAGCGCGTTGGCCGCCGTGCCGGTCGACACCAGGAACACCGCGCATTCCCGCCCGAAGAGCTCGGCGAAGCGCTTCTCCACCCGGGCCGCGAGCGGGTCGTTGCCGTACGGCATCGCGGTGCCCTCGTTGGCGCGGCCGATCGCCTCGAGGATGCGCGGATGCATCGGTGCCGTGTTGTCGGACGCGAAATTCATGGAACCCCCGGAGCGATGCGCCCGAGCACGCGGCCGGCACGCGGATCGAAGACGACGACGCGCTCGGCCCCGTCGGGCAGGCGCAGATGGATGGCGAGCGTGTCGCCGGCGGCCTGCACCGAAAGGATCCGGCTGCCCTGCGGCATGCCCAGATCGCTTTCGCCCCAGCCCTGAGCCGCCGGTGCCGCGACCGGCCGCTCGACCTTCGCGGATCCGCCCGACACGACGAGATAGACGAGAACGCCGAAAGCGCCCAGGCACAGCGTGCCGAGCGCGAAAACGACTGCTTTCAGTGCGCGCATGGGTGGATTTGGGCGCGCATGTCGGGTACCAAGTTCGGCATGGATACCGGCTCCGAGAGTTTCGAGACGCACGTACCGCCCGGGCTGGCGGGCGAACGGCTCGACCGGGCACTGGCAGCGCTGCACCCGGCCGGCCTGTCGCGCAGCCGCCTGAAGGCGCTGATCGAGGAAGGCCGGGTCCGTGTCGCGGGCGCGACGATAACGGAGCCGTCGCGCAAGGTCAAAGCGGGCGATCCGCTCGCTGTGGACGTACCGCCCGCGCGCGCCGCACACCAGGAAGCGCAGGACATCGCGCTCGCCGTCGCGTTCGAGGATCCGCACCTGATCGTGATCGACAAGCCGGCCGGCCTCGTCGTGCACCCCGCCCCCGGCAATGCCGGCGGCACGCTGGTCAACGCGCTGCTGGCGCACTGCCGCGGCTCGCTGTCGGGCATCGGCGGCGTCGAACGCCCGGGCATCGTCCACCGGCTCGACAAGGACACGAGCGGCCTGATGGTCGCGGCCAAGACCGACCGCGCGCACCGCCATCTCGCCGCGCAGTTCGCGCGCCACGACGTCGAACGGCTCTACGCCGCCGTCGTGCGCGGCGTGCCGCGCCCGGCGGAGGGCGACGTCGAGGGCGCCATCGGCCGCGATCCGAAGAACCGCAAGAAGATGGCGGTCGTGCGCGCCGGCGGCAAGGCCGCGCGCACGCACTATCGCACGCTCGAACGCTTCTCGGACCGCGCCGCACTGGTCGAATGCAGGCTCGCCACCGGACGCACGCACCAGATCCGCGTGCATCTTTCGGCACTCGGCTGTCCGCTGGTCGGCGACGCCACGTACGGCCGCAGGCCGCGCACGCCCGCCGACGCGCTCGACGCGGCGATGGCCGCGTTTCCGCGCCAGGCGCTCGACGCGTTCGTGCTGGGCTTCGAGCATCCGGAAACCGGCGAGAAGCTGCGCTTCGAGCGCGCCTACGCGGCCGATCTCGAGGCGCTGCGCGCGAAGCTCGCGGCCGAGGCGAAGCATCTCGGGATGCGGCGATGATCAAGAACCTGCCCGTCCCCAGCAGCGAAGGCAGCCTGCGGCGCTATCTCGACGAGATCCGCAAGTTCCCGATGCTCGCGCCCGACGAGGAGTACATGCTCGCCAAGGCGTGGCGCGAGCGCGCGGACACGGAGTCGGCGCACCGCCTCGTCACGTCGCATCTGCGGCTCGTCGCGAAGATCGCGATGGGCTATCGCGGCTACGGGCTGCCGGTTTCCGAGCTGATCTCGGAAGGCAACGTGGGCATGATGCAGGCCGTGCGGCGCTTCGAGCCCGAGCGCGGCTTCCGGCTCGCCACCTACGCGATGTGGTGGATCCGCGCGTCGATCCAGGAGTACATCCTGCATTCCTGGTCGCTCGTGAAGATCGGCACGACGGCGGCGCAGAAGAAGCTGTTCTTCAACCTGCGCCGGCTCAAGGGCCAGATGAAACAGATCGACGAGGGCGATCTGCCGCCCGAGGCGGTGAAGAAGATCGCCACCGACCTCGACGTGCCCGAGCAGGACGTCGTCGACATGAACCGCCGCCTCGCGGGGCCCGACGGTTCGCTGAACGCGCCGGTGCGCGGCGACGGCGAAGGGACCGGCGAGTGGCAGGACTGGCTGGTCGACGAGACGGCCAACCAGGAGATCAAGCTCGCCGACGACCAGGAAGCCGACCGCCGGCGCAAGCTG
>JAEUKY010000370.1 GCA_016794005.1 Rhodospirillales bacterium | reverse complement strand
AAGGGCTGGGGGTTCGTGACCAATCCGCGCGCGCGGCGCTGCGCCGACGTCGAAGCGCTTCTCGCCTACTACGCCGAAATCGGCCGCGACCGACCCGAGCTGCCCTACGACATCGACGGCGTGGTCTACAAGGTCGACCGGTTCGACCTGCAGAAGCGCCTCGGCTTCGTCGCGCGCAGCCCGCGCTGGGCGATCGCGCACAAGTTCGCGGCCGAACAGGCGCGCACGCGCCTGCTCGACATCGTCATCCAGGTCGGCCGCACGGGCGCCCTCACGCCGGTCGCCGAACTGGAACCGGTCAACGTCGGCGGCGTCATGGTCGCGCGCGCCACGCTCCACAACGAGGACGAGATCGCGCGCAAGGACGTGCGCAAGGGCGACCTGGTGGTCGTCCAGCGCGCGGGCGACGTGATCCCGCAGATCGTCGAACACGTGCCCGAAGCCGGGCGGCGGCGCGCGGCCGCCTTCGCGTTCCCCGACCGCTGCCCGGTCTGCGGCTCCATCGCCGCGCGGCCGGAAGGCGAAGCGATCCGCCGCTGCACGGGCGGGCTTACCTGCCCCGCACAGGCGGTCGAGCGGCTGCGCCATTTCGTTTCGCGCGGCGCCTTCGACATCGAGGGGCTGGGCGAGAAGAACATCGAGGAACTGTTCGGCCTCGGCTGGGTGAAGAAGCCGGGCGACCTGTTCCGGCTCGCCGCACGCGCGGACGAACTCGCCAAGCGCGACGGCTGGGGCGAGAAATCCGTCGAGCGGCTGCTCGCCGCCGTCGAGGCGCGCCGCAAGGTGCCGCTCGACCGCGTCATCTTCGCGCTGGGCATCCGGCAGGTCGGCGAAGCGACCGCCCGGCTGCTGGCCGTCCACTACGGCTCGTTCGCCGCATGGCGCAAGGCGATGGAAAAGGCGCAGGGCGAGCTTGCCGCCTTCGACGGCGGGAAGCGCAAGCCCGAGCTGGTCGGCGAGGCGTGGAAGGAACTGGTCGCCATCGACCAGATCGGCGACTCGATGGCCGTGGACATCGCCGGCTTCTTCGCCGAGGCGCACAACCGCGAGGCGCTCGACGATCTCGCGTCGGAGATTTCGGTCGCCGATTTCGAGAAGCCGAAGAACGTGAATGCCGCCGTGGCTGGCAAGACCATCGTGTTCACCGGCACCCTCACGTCGATGAGCCGCGACGAGGCGAAGGCCGGCGCGCTGGCGCTGGGTGCGAAAGTCGCGGGCTCGGTCTCGAAGAAGACCGATCTGGTCGTCGCCGGGCCTGGAGCCGGCTCCAAGCTCGCCGAGGCCGAGAAGCACGGCGTGGAAGTCATCGACGAAGCCGCGTGGCGAAAGCTCGCCGGTCTCGATCCCTGATGCCGTCCGTCACCGCGAAAACGCCGGACGGGCGCACCGTCGAGGTCCATACCTATGCCGGCGACGCGCTCGGCGAGGATTACGCGCTGGAAGACATCGTCGAAAACCTCGCCGTCGGCCGGATGGACGGCAACGCGTTCGTGATCGAACGCCGGCAGCTGCGAGAGATGGAAACGCT
>JAEUKY010000351.1 GCA_016794005.1 Rhodospirillales bacterium | reverse complement strand
AGAATCGCTATCGACAAGCCCGGATCGCTTTGCTATATGGCCGCCTCCGTCGCGAAAACGGCGGGCGCTTAGCTCAGTTGGTAGAGCAGCTGACTCTTAATCAGCGGGTCGTAGGTTCGAGCCCTACAGCGCCCACCACTTCCCCGGGACGCAATCTCCATATAGGTCACAGCGGACCTAGTCGCAGCCGAGCTGGTTCGCGAGGTCGCTGAAATCTTCCGCGACGATGTCTGCGACCGGATCGGGTTCCGGCGAGGGTTGCGGAATCTCGGCCCACTCCCTGCGCCGGTATACGAACGCGGTCTTGAAGCCGTTTTCGTGGGCCGCGCGCAGGTCGTTGTTGTGCGTCGTCACCATCAGGATGTTTTCGTGCTTCTTTCCGAGCCATCGGGCCGCTGTCGCGTACGAACCGGGCAGCGTCTTGTAGATCCCGATCATCTCGCACGAGATGATGCAATCCCACGACAGCTTCGCGCGCCGCGATGCGCTGATCACCAGTTCGGTATTGAGGATCGTGAACGGCGTCACGACAAACCGCTCGCGCAGGCGCGGCAATGCGCTCTTGACGTCGGGCCATGCGTCGAGCTCCCGCCAGGCACGAACAAGCTGCACGCGCGCCGGTTCCGGAAGATCGACGCGGTTGTCTTGGAGAACCTGGTCTAGCGTCTTGCGCAGAACGTCGTCCATGTCGAGCGTCGCCCGGCCGCCGTCGGTCGGCAGGCCTTCGTTGACCCAGTCCGTCGACCGGCGGCGCCATTGCTTGGTGAGAGCGGGCCAGTCCGCCGAAATGCCGCTGGCGGTTCCGATCCGCCCGAACGCGGCGGCGATGCCGCCGTGCCAGTCGAAGACGGTTCCGCCCGTATCGAAAGTCAGAGCGGAGACCTGCCTGGCGATTTCGCTTGGCGTATTCCTGCGGACCATAGGCGATCTCCCGTCTGCGGCTTGTCAGATATCGACTGTAAGCGATTACAGTATTGATTCGACACTTTCCAAGTCAAGGTTACGCTTGATTGCCACGATCGGACTTTGCGTCAGCCTCATGGAAACTCTTGCAATACGCGACGTATCGCGGCGGAGGGTCCGGCCGTTCGCGGTCGCGCGTCGTCTATTGACCACCAAATTGCGCAGTGTATTATGTAAGCGATTTCACTACGAAATGGGGAGGGCGCCGCTTGCGCAAGCGCCAGTTACTAGACGCTGCCGGCCCGCTTTTGGCCCTCGTCTTGCTTTTCCTCGGCTGGGAATCAGCGGTCGTGCTGTTCGGCGTATCCGAACACCTGCTGCCCCGACCGAGCCGGATCTTCGTCGAGATCGTCGATCGCGCGCCCATGCTGGCGCTGCACGCGTCCTCGACCGTCTCGATCATCCTTTCCGGCTTCGCGCTGTCCGTCGTGGTCGCCATCCCGCTTGCGTTGGCGATCTCGTTTGTGCCGGTCGTGCGGCGCGTCGTCTATCCGATCGTCGTCTTCTCCCAGCTCATCCCTAAAATCGCGATTGCGCCGCTGTTCATCATCTGGTTCGGCTTCGGCGTATTGCCGAAGGTGCTCATCACCTTTCTCATCTCGTTCTTCCCGATCCTGATCCAGGCGATCGTCGGCTTCACGTCGATCAAGCCCGAGCCGATCCGTGTCGCGCGCTCGATGGGGGCAGGACCGGTCGACATGTTCCTGCGCGTGCGCCTGCCGCATGCGCTGCCCAATCTTTTCGCCGGCCTCAAGATGTCGATGGCGGCAGCGGCTATCGGCGCCATCGTCAGCGAGTTCATCGCATCGAGCCGCGGTCTCGGTTATCTCGTGCTCGTCGCGAACGGCGAGATGAATTCGCCGCTCGCCTTTGCCGGCATGATGCTGCTGAGCCTGATCGGCATCCTTCTCTATTTCATCGTCGAATTGATCCAGCGACTTACGACGCCGTGGGACATCGCCCAGCGGCGCCTTACGCCAAACTGAAATAACGCCACGAGGAGAAGCCCCCAATGATCCGTCGCCGCACTTTTCTTGGTTCCGCCGCCGCCGTCACCGGCGTTCTCGCCGCACCTTCCATCGCCCAGACACCGGACCGAGTCAGCTTCCGCTTCAATTGGTCGTGGATCGGCAACTATTCACCGCCGATTCTCGGCATGCAGCGGGGCTACTACCGCGATGTGGGCATCGACCTGCGCCCCGATCAGGGCAAAGGCTCGGGCGTGACGGTCCGCCAGGTCGGGTCGAAGGGGGACATGTTCGCATGGGCGGACACCAGCGCGCTGCTGCTCGCTGCCGCGCAGGGCGTGCCGGCCAAGCAGATCATGACCATGGCGATCAGCACGCTCGCCGTCGTGTGGATCGACGGGCGCACGAAGTTCGAGACGGCACGCGATGTGATCGGCAAGAAGGTGTGCGGTACGGCCGGTGATGGCGCCACGCAGCTCTGGCCCGCGGTACTCGCCGCCAACGGCATCAAGCCGACGGACTACGAGATGTTCAATGTCGACAGCACGGCGGGCGTCGCAGCCCTTCGCGAGGGGCGCTGCGATATCCTGCTGGGCAGTGCGGCCGACCAGCCCGTGACGCTCCAGAACGCGGGCTTCGCCGCAAAGTACAAGACGTACAAGGATCTCGGCGTGCCGACGCTGGGCTCGGGCATCTCGACGCATCCGGACCTTATCCGAGACAATCCGGGCCTCGTGCGCCGCTTCGTCCAGGCCACGCAGCGCTCCTGGCAGGCGGCCATCGACGATCCGGAAGCGGCGGTGCAAGCACTCGTCAAGCACGCCGAGACGCCGCTCGATCCGAAGGTCGTGCGCGGCAATCTGACGGTCTTCATGACGCTGCTGACCGGTACCAAGCCGCTGGGTATGACCGACCCGACGGCAATGGAGAAGAACATCGCGCTGCTGAAGGAGTATACGGGCTTCAAGACCGAACTGCCGGCGACGCATTTCTACACCAACGGTTTCGTGGGACAGTCGACCTGACATGGACGAGATGTCGGTAGCGCCGGGTGACGCGATCGTCTTCGACGGCCTGCGCAAGACCTACGAGGCGCTTGAAGGCTCGATAGAGGCATTGGGTCCGCTATCGTTCGGCATCCGCAAGGGCGAGTTCGTCTCCGTCCTTGGGCCCAGCGGATGCGGGAAAAGCACGCTCATGCTCGTCGCCGCGGGGCTCGACGACGCGACGTCGGGCGGC
Source organism: Rhodospirillales bacterium (assembly GCA_016794005.1). Lineage (GTDB taxonomy): Bacteria > Pseudomonadota > Alphaproteobacteria > CACIAM-22H2 > CACIAM-22H2 > Tagaea. The sequence goes on along the minus strand of JAEUKY010000351.1, from coordinate 8,559 downwards.
GTTATCATTGACGGCCGTCCGATTACGCGCGCATTCACCGACCTCGGCATCGTGTTCCAGGACCACGCCCTGCTGGAATGGCGGACGATCATCGGGAACGTGATGCTGCATTCCGATCTGCGGAAGATTCCCGCGAAGGAACTCCAGCCACGGGCGATGGATCTCATCAGGAAGGTCGGGCTCGAAGGTTTCGAGAATCGCTATCCGTTCGAACTCTCCGGCGGGATGCGCCAGCGCGCCGCCATCTGCCGCGCACTCGTCCATTCCCCGCCGTTCCTGTTCTTCGACGAGCCGTTCGGCGCGCTCGATGCTTTGACGCGCGAACAGATGCGCGTCGATCTCGAGAAGCTCTGGCTCGATCGCCGGCAGACGGTGCTTTTCATCACGCACGGAATCGCCGAAGCGGTGGCGCTTTCCGATCGCGTCGTGGTGATGACATCGCGCCCGGGGCGGGTCGAGCGGATCATCGACATAGATCTGCCGCGTCCGCGCGGCAGCGCCGTCCTCGCGTCGCCCGAGTTCGTAGGCTATTGCGCGGTCATCAAGGACATATTCAGCGCCTCCGGCATCCTCAAGGACTGACGGAGCCGCCGGCGGTTTGCGGTGCATTCGGGATAGAGGAGCGGGGCGTGCTGAAATTGAAGATCGCGATCGTCGGGTGCGGATGGGTTGCCGGCAACCAGTTCGAGAACGGATTTGCGCTCCTGCGCGACCTTTTCGACGTCGCCGTGTGCTGCGAGATAGATCCTGTGCGCCTTGACGCGTTCGCGGGGAAGTACGGGATCGCCGGACGCACGACGAGCTACGCGGACGTCCTCGCGATGCCCGATATCGACGCCGTCAGCATCTGCACGCCGCCGTCCGAGCACCATTCCATGGTCCGCGCGGCGCTCGCCGCGGGCAAGCACGCGCTCTGCGAGAAGCCGTTCACGAGTTCGCTCGAACTGATGGACGACGTCATCGCGGTGCAGAAGACGTCCAAGGCGCGCGTGATGCCGATCTTCCAGTATCGGTACGGTCCCGGCTTCGAGAGGGTGCGCGCGCTGGTGCGTTCGGGGCTCGGCGGGAAGCTCTACGTCTCGTCGATCGAGACGGCCTGGCTGCGCGGAGCGGCGTACTACCAGGTACCGTGGCGCGGAAAGTTCGCGACCGAGCTTGGCGGCGTGCTCGTCACGCAGTCGATCCACATCCACGACCTGTTCATGTGTCTCGCTGGCCCGGTCGCGAAGGTCGCGGCATTCAAGGCGACCCGGGTCAACCCCATCGAAGTCGAGGACTGTGCGGTGGCGAGTCTCCAGATGAAGGATGGGTCGCTGGCCTCGCTGACCGCGACGCTCGGGTCCGCGCGACCGTCGACCCGCATGCGCTTCTGCTTCGAGAATTTCACGATCGAGCGTCATTGCTTCGATCTCGAGGCGCCGAAGCCGGCGCTGGAGCCGTGGACGATCGTGCCGATGCGGCCCGAGCTTCAGCGCGACATCGATGCCGCGACCGCCGGGTTCGAAACGAACGGACTGTTCTTCGCCGGCCAATTCCGCTCGTTCCACAGGTCCGTCACCGGGGACCGTCCGTTCGACATTACGCTTGAGGAGGCGCGGCGGGCGCTGGAGCTGATTACGGCGATCTATTCGGCTGCCGAGTCCGGCCAAAGCGAGAGCCTGCCGATCGACAGCCGGCACCCGCGCTACAAGGGCTGGCATTCGGACCGATAGGTTTGGATTGCATGGAATCGCCAATCTGCACTAGGGATTAGGGGGTAAGAGCCGTAGATTCGATGCGAATAATGAAAGGCTCGCGGGGTGGCCAAGAAGTCCAAATCAGCGGTGCGGCAGGAGCGCGCGAAGCCGATCAAGCGGCGTGTGCGCAAGCAAAGTCCATCTTCGGCGAAGCTCGAGGACGTCGCACGCGTTGCGGGCGTATCGACGGCGACGGCTTCGCGCGTTCTCAACTCTCCGAACAAGGTGCAGGCTGAGACGCGTGAACGCGTCGAGGCGGCGATCCGGTCGCTCAACTGGATCCCGCATGGGGCCGCGAAGGCGCTCGCGTCGCTTCGTACCAGAACCGTCGGGGCCCTGATCCCGACTCTGGGCCACCAGGCGATCATGGCGATGGTCGAGGCGATCCAGCAGGACCTGAGCGATGCCGGGTACACGCTTTTTCTCGGAAAGCCGGAGCTCCAGCCCGACCGGACCCTGCGGCAGGCCACGAAGATGCTGGAGCACGGCATCGAATGTCTGATCCTGATGGGCGAGGAGCAGCCGCCCGCGCTGATGGAGTTCCTCGAAAGCCGCAAGGTCTTCTACGTGACCGCCTATACGAGCGGGCGCAACGGCGGGAAGAACTGCATCGGCTTCGACAATTTCCTCGAGATGTCGCGCCTGACCGAATACCTGCTGAGTCTCGGGCATCGCGATTTCGCCATCGTCTCGCGCCAGTACGAGGGCAACGACCGGATCCGCCAGAGAATCGAGGCCGTCAAGGCGGTGCTGGCCAATGTCGGTCTCGCGGTGCGGCCGCAGCACGAGATCATCGTCGAGAAATATCTGATCGGTGCCGGACGCGAAGGCATGCAGCGCCTTCTGAAGTCGGATGGGGTACGCCCGACCGCGGTCATCTGCGCGAACGACTATCTGGCTGCAGGCGCCGTGATCGAAGCGAAGGCGGCCGGCCTTTCGGTGCCGAAGGACATCAGCGTCGCCGGTTTCGACGACCTGGAGATGGCGGCCCAGATAGACCCGCCGCTGACGACCATACGCGTGCCCGCGATCGAGATCGGGCACGCGATCGCCAGATACATCGTCGGCACGCTCGAAAAGGTGCCCGACACGCGGTTGCCCGGCCGGTTCAGCGCCGAACTGATGATCCGCGGCAGCACGGCCGCCGCTCCCGCAAAGATCTGAGTTAATCGCTTACATAGCGGCCGCCGAACCGTTCTGCCGAGCTCACGCCGGCCGGATCCGGGCGCTTCGAATCGTCAGATTTTCTGAGGATTCGTCCGAAAACGCGTCGTCCCGCTTGACAGATTCCAGATCGACACGCACGATGTAAGCGGTTTCTCCAATCGGAAATCCGGCACCGTTCCGGGCTCCGGGCCGGGCAACCCCAAGAGAATGCCCGTTTCGGCGCCGGCGAAATCCGGACCGCGTGGCCAACATATAGGGAAGGGAATCGCAATGAACTCTCGCCGCAAGTTCCTCGCCGGCTCCGCCGCCGCAGTCGGCTCGTTCGCCATCGTCGGCCGCGCGTCGGCGCAGGCCGTCCGTATCCGCGTCGGCAACGTCTACCCCGCCTCGCATACGATCCCCGTCGCGACGGGCCGCTTCAAGCAGCTCGCCGAGCAGAAATCGGGCGGCAGGTTGACGGTCACGATCCACAACAACAGCGAACTCGGTTCGGAACGCGAGATGGCCGAGATGGTCCGCGGCGGTTCGCTTGAGATGGTGCTGAGCGGCCTTCCGGGCACCGGCGCCTACGCGCCCGAGATCGAGGTGATGGAGGCGTTCTACGTCTATCGCAACGTCGAGGACCTGAAGCTCATCACCGACGCGATCTTCGGCGACCTGCAGGGTTTCGTGCAGCCCAAGGGCTTCCAACTCGTCGGGCTGATGTACCAGGGGCCGCGCAACGTGCTCTCGACCCGGCAGCTCCGGACGCTCGCCGACTTCAGGGGCCTCCGGCTCCGCATCCCCAACACCCCGCTCTTCGTCGGCCTGGCGCGCAGCTGGGGAGCCACGCCGACCGCGATCGCGCTCGCCGAGGTCTATACGTCGTTCGAGTCCGGCGTAATCAACGCCATGGAAGCGACGCACGAGACGATGGTGACGAGCAATTTCCACGAGAAGGCGAAGTTCCTGCTCACCACCCGGCACAACCACTATCCCCAGCCGATCGTCGCCAACAAGACCTGGTTCGACCGACTGCCCAAGGATCTGCAGGACATCATCACGTCCTCGGCGCAGGAGGCCGGCGCCTACCAGCTGACCCTGCACAAGGCCGCCGACGACCAGGCGCTCGCGACGATGCGCGCGGCTGGTGTTACGATCACGGAACTGACGGACGCGGAGATCCAGACGTTCCGCGCGCCACTGATCGACATGAACCGGCAGCATTTCGCCAACCGCGGCCCGAAGGTGGTCGAGGTCTACGAGAAGATGCTGAAGCTCAGCAAGTACTGATCCGACAGCCGGCCGGGGATGCAATGCTTGACCGTCTCTACGTAAAGGTCATCGAGATACTGGTCTTCGTCGCGCTCGGGGCGATGGTCGGGATCGGTTTCCTTTCGACGGTGCTGCGCGCGGTCCCCGGCTGGGGCGGTCTCTACTGGGCCGAGGAGATCATCCGGTACGCCTGCATCTGGATGGTCTTCCTCTGCTCGGGCCTCACGATCCGCTACGGGATCCATTTCCGTGTCGATCTCCTCCTCGCAAGACTGCCGAAGCGCGCGGGGATAGCACTCGCCCTCTTCGCCGTCGCCGTGATGATCTGGTTCGAGTCCATCCTGATCTGGTTCGGGTCGAAAATGACGCTCCTGAACATGGATCAGCAGTCGACCTCGCTCGAGTTTCCGATGGGATACGTGTACGTCGCGATTCCCCTCGGCGGCACGCTCATGCTCTTCGAGACCCTTCGTCTGGGCTGGACGATCTGGAGCCGCGGCGAGCCGATACCGGCCGCCGAACAGCCGCTGGTCGATTGAAGGAGTTGCGGATTTGCTCGTCGTCCTGATTTCTGTCTTTTTCATTCTTCTGATACTCGGCGTACCCATCGCGTTCTCGATCGGAGCGGCCACATTCATTCCGCTGATGCTCGACGGCCGCCTTCCGTTCACGCTGGTCATCACGCGACTGTTCGGGGGAATGGATTCGTTCCCGCTGATGGCGATCCCGTTCTTCGTCCTGACGGGAACGCTCGCAAGTGCCTGCAACCTGGTCGACCGGATCATGCAGCTTGCGAGTTTCCTTGTCGGCCGCATGCGGGCCGGGCTCGCGCAGGTCGACATCGTGACGTCGATGCTCTTCGGCGGCGTTTCCGGATCAGCCGTTGCCGATTGCGCGGCAACCGCGGGGATCCTGATTCCGAGCATGACCAACAAGGGATATCCGCCGTCCTACGCGGTCGGCGTCTGCGCGACGTCTTCGACGATCGGCGCGCTGATCCCGCCGAGCATTCCGATGATCATCTACGGGTTCCTCACGGGCGTTTCGACGGGGCAGCTCTTCCTGGCCGGCGCGCTTCCCGGCGTTCTGATCGGCATCCTGCTGATGATCACGGCCTATATCCTCTCAATCAGGGGCGGCTTCGGCCGGAACGACGACGCACCGCCGAGGACGATGCAGGGGTTCGTCGTGGCGATCCGGGAATCGGCGCCGGCCCTCACGATCCCGTTCATCATCATCGGCGGAATCGTCGGCGGCGTCTTCACGCCGACCGAAGCTGGTATCGTCGCGGCGGTCGCGGTTCTCGTCATCGGGCATTTCTTTTATGGCAGCTTCACCTTTCAGAAGCTGCGCGAGGCCGTCATGAACGCGGCGCTGACGACCTCGATGGTCATGCTGATCCTGGCGGCGTCGACCGTCTTCGCCAACCTTCTGACCCGGGCGCAGTTCCAGTCGGAAGCCATCCTGCTGCTCAATACGATCACCGCAGTCCCCGAACTCCAGTTGCTGCTGGTCGTTATCCTGCTGCTGATCCTGGGCTGTTTCATCGACGGGACGGCCATCCTGATCATGTTCGCGGCACCGCTCTTCGGCGTGGGACAGGCGCTCGGCTACGACCCGCTGCAGTTCGGCACGATCATCGTCATGTGCTGCCTGATCGGCGGCGTGACGCCGCCGGTCGGCACGCTGATGTTCATCAGCGCCGCAGTGGCGCGCATCGGCCTCGGCGAGGCCTCGCGCGGAATCTTCCCCTTCTTCCTTGCGCTGTGCCTGGCGCTCCTGCTTGTCGCGGCCTTCCCGCCGTTGACAACCTTCCTGCCCCGCGCGTTGCTGGGTTGACCTCTTCCGCTCCGGGATCCGCGACCATGACCGACCTGTCCCACCTGATCGTCCGAGAAACGCCGGCTGCGCATGTGGCGCTGCTGCGGATCAACCGCCCGGAAAAGAAGAACGCGCTGCACAGCACGATGGTGATCGAGCTCGCGCGCCGCCTCGAAGAAGCGGCCGCCGACATCGAGACCCGCGCTGTCGTGCTGACGGGCACGGACGAGACGTTCGCCGCCGGAGCCGACATCGCCGAGATGCTCGAGCGCGGTCCGGCCGGAACCTCGAACAATCCCGATCGGGTGAAGGCTTGGCGGAGCCTCGAAAAGTTCCCGAAGCCGATCATCGCGGCGGTGAACGGCATCGCGTTCGGCGCCGGAAACGAGCTTGCGCTGACCTGCGACTTCATCATCGCGGGCAGGAACGCGAAATTCGGCCAGCCGGAGGTGAAGATCGGCGGCATGGCCGGCGACGGCGGGACGCAGCGCCTGCCGCGCAAGATCGGCCCGAACATGGCTTCTTACATGCTCATGACGGGAGATCCGATCGACGCCGAGACGGCGTGGCGGCTCGGCTATGTCGTCGAGATCTGCGAAGTTTCGAAGACGGTCGCGCGGGCGGTCGAGATCGCCTCGACGATCGCGTCGCGTGCACCCGTCGCCGTCCAGTTCACGAAGGCTTGCATCGGTACGGCCGTCGGCGCCACGCACGAGAACGGGATTTCCTACGAGCGCGATTCCCTGTGGCGCAATTCGATGACGGCGGATCGGCGCGAAGGCATGTCGGCTTTCGTGGAAAAGCGCGCACCCAAGTTCACCGGCAAGTGAAGCCGGCCGGTCAGGCGGCGGGTTTGGTTCCGTCGCCCACGACGCCGCGCTTGATGAGATCGTCGATCTTCTCCTTCGGATATCCAAGTTCGGCCAGCGCTTCGCGCGTGTTCTCGCCGATGCCGTAGGCGCGAATGCGCAACGGCAGCGTCTGGTCGTCGTACTTGACCGGATGGTTGACCAGAACCGCTTTTTCGCCGCGGATATCGATCTCGGTGAAGGCGTCGACCGCCGTCGCCTGCGGATCTTCGGCGACGTCGTCGAAATCGTAGATCTTGCTGTACCAGAGACCGGCCTCGTCGAACGCCTTGGAGACATCGGCGAACTTCTTCGTCGCGACGACATTGGCGAAGACCTGCGCGTAGCGGTCGCGCTCCTTGAAGCGGTCGATATGCGCGATCTCGCGCAGTTCGTCGCTGCCGAGGGCGTCGGCGACCTTCATCGGGTCGTTGACCGACATCGCGATCTCGGCGTCCAGCAGCTTGAACTGCCCGTAAGGTGCCTGATGGTACCAGGTCGCCAGATGCGGATCGCGCTTCAGGATCTTCCGGTCGGGGCGTGTGGAGAGATAGACGGTCAGCGGCTCGGTCTGGAGGTCGAGGCCGGCCGTGTAGAGCGAGCTTTCGACCTTCGTGCCCTTGCCGGTCGTGAGCTTCTTTACGAACGCCGCGACGATGCCCATCGCAAGGACGGCGCCGCCGTGCTGGTCGATGACGGCCGATCCCACCGCGCGCGGCTCGTCGTTGCCGGTCGCCGCCATGAGGCCGGTGCGCGCCTGGATGATGATGTCCTGGCTCGCCTTCGAGATCATCGGACCCTTGCTGCCCCAGCCGGTGCCGCTCGCGTAGATCAGGTCGGGCTTGATCTTCTTCAGTTCCTCGTAGCCGAGCCCGAGCCTGTCCATAACGCCGGAGCGGTAGTTCTCGACGACGACATCGGACTTGGCGACCATCTCCTTGATGATGGCGAGGCCTTCGGGGCTTTTCAGGTTCACGGCGAACGTTTTCTTGTTGCGGAACGCGCAGAGGTAGAGTCCGCTGACGCCGCCGATATGCGGGCCAGGCCAGCGGCGCGCGCGCTCGCCTTCGATCGGCTCCACCTTGATCACGTCGGCGCCCAGATCGGCGAGATACTGCGTGCAGGCCGGTCCCTGCAGGACGTGGCAGAAGCTGAGGACCTTCATTTTCTCGAGCATTTCGGTCTCCGGTGTCGCGACGCGCGTCGGAACGGGTTCAATTGAGCTGAAGATGGATCGTCTTGAGTTCGGTGAACTCGTCGACGGCGAAGCGGCCGCGTTCGTGGCCGCTGCCGCTTTCCTTGTGGCCGGTCAGTGGAAGTTCCGGCGTGCCGGCCATGTAGGTGTTGACCTCGATCGTTCCGGCCCTGAGCCCGCGCCCGAAGCGGAAAGCCTTGTCGAGATCGCGGGTCCAGACTCCGGCCGACAGTCCGTAGGGCGTCCCGTTCGCAATCGCGATGGCCTGATCGACCGTATCGAACTCGATCGCCGAGAGGACCGGACCGAAGATCTCTTCCTGGGCGATCGACATCTTCGGGTCGACCTGGGTGAAAAGTCCGGGTTGCACGTAGTTCCGGCGGGCGGGGCCATCCGACGGCCGGCTCCAGTAGGCCGCACCGTCGCGCTGGCCGGCCGCGATGTAGCCGCTGACGCGATCGAACTGCGCAGGACTGATGAGCGGGCCCATTTCCGTCGCCGGATCGAGCGGATCGCCGACGCGCACGGCGAGCATGCC
>JAEUKY010000337.1 GCA_016794005.1 Rhodospirillales bacterium | reverse complement strand
TGTCGCCCATCTTCAGCACCACGACCTTCGGCCCCATCGCGAGGATGCGGTCGATCAGCGCGTTCGGTTCGTCGATGTCGTAGAGGGCCGCGACGTCGTCGAGCGAGGGCAGGCACACGTCGCACTGCGCGATCGCCTCGCTCGTCACGGCGCGCGCGCGTTCCTTGGGCCACAGCTTCAGGCGCAGGTTCGTGTCGAAGCTGATCTTCGCCCCGCCCTTGCGCGCCGCGGCGATCGCCGCGAAGCCGAAATCGCAGGCGGAATCCGAAATCGCCAGCGAAATGCCCGACAGATGCACGTAGCGCGCGGTCGCCAGATACTTGGCCGGCACGTCGCGCGGGGCGAGCCGGCTGGCGGCCGATCCCTTGCGGAAGAACGAGAAATGGTGGCCGTCGGCGGCATGCGTGACGAAATAGACGGCCGTGAACGCGTCGGCATCCTCGCGCACGTGATGCGCGTCCACGCCTTCGGCGCGCCACAGCTCGCGGAACATGCGCCCGTACACGTCGGCGCCCAATGCGGTCACGTAGCCGGCCTTGGCCCCCTGGCGCGCCGCGGCGATGGCGAAGTTCGACGAGTCGCCGCCGAAGCCCTGCAGGTAGGAACGCCCGCCGTCGGCGCCGGTCTGGTTGAACTCCACCATCGGCTCGCCGATCGAAACGACATCGAGACTCATGCCGATCCGACCTTCACGCGATGCTTTGCGACCGGGATCATCTCGCGCACCGCGTCGACCCGCTTGGCGTCGACGCGCGTGGTGACGATCCCCACGCCGTCGGACGCGCGCGCCACGACATGGCCCCACGGATCGACGACCATCGAATGGCCGTAGGTCTGCCGCATGCCGTTGCCCGCGCGGAAGCTGCCGGTCTGGCCGGCGGCGCAGAAATAGGTCTCCGTCTCGATCGCGCGCGCGCGGCACAGCACTTCCCAGTGGTCCTTGCCGGTCTGCATCGTGAAGGCGGCGGGCAGTGCGATGACGGCCGCCCCCTTGGCCGCCAGCGCCTGGAACAGGTCCGGGAAGCGCAGGTCGTAGCAGATGGCGCAGCCCACCGTGACGCCCTCGCAGTCGTACGTGACGACCGCGTCGCCCGGCTTCACGGCGGCCGACTCCTTGTATTCGGTGCCGTCGGGCGTGGAGACGTCGAACAGGTGGATCTTGCGATAGCGCGCGATCTCTTTCCCGGTGCGGTCGAAGACCAGCGTCGTGTTGTGGATGCGGCTATCGCCGTCGATCTTCTCGCTGATCGAGCCGGCGTGGATGAACACGCGGTGCGTGCGCGCCATCTCCTGGCACATCAGGTAGGTCGGCCCGCCGGGGATCGCTTCGGCCGCTTCGCGCTTCTCGGCGGTCGTCCCGCCGATGAAATCGAACGTCTCGGGCAGCAGGATCCAGTCCGGCTTCTCGACGCGGACCGCTTCTTCGATCAGCCGGCGCGCCTCGGCGAGGTTCTTCGCCTTGTCGTCGACCGAATTCATCTGGATAAGGGAAACTTTCATGCCTTGGGGCCTCCGGCCGCGGAGTATGCCCCAATCCGCCGCGGGATTCACTTCGCGTCGAGCGACGTGACGGGCGTCCAGTCCGGCCCCGGCGGACGGGCGCGCAACGCCGCGATCCGCCCGGCGAGGCTTTCCGCCGCCGGATCGTCGGCAAGCGCACGCAAGGCGCCTTCCGCCGCCGCGAAATCCGCCCGGCGGTAGAGATCGAGGGCCGCCGCGAACGCCTCGGCGCGCCGCTTCGTGCCCGCATCCAGCCCGTCGGCGATCCCCAGCGGCTCGAAGATCGTGACCGGGCGGGCGCGCCCCTTGACCTGGATGCGGTCCAGTTCGCGCCACGCGAATGCCGGCCCCGGTGCCGCGTCGGCCAGTTCGCGCACCGTCTCGGCGCACATCAGGGTCGTGCCGAAATACTTGTTCGCCCCTTCCAGCCGCGAGGCGAGGTTAACCGTGTCGCCCATGACGGTGTAGTTGAAGCGCTTCTTCGAGCCGATATTGCCGACGAGTGCGCGCCCGCTGTTGAGACCGATGCGCGCCTT
>JAEUKY010000222.1 GCA_016794005.1 Rhodospirillales bacterium | reverse complement strand
GCCAAGCGCGGAACCGACGCGCGCGAGATGGCGCTGAGCGACCTGATCGTCGTGTGGGGCGGCAATCCCGTCTCCACGCAGGTCAACGTGATGACGCACGTGTCGCGCGCGAAGAAGACGCGCGGGGCCAAGCTCGTCGTCGTCGATCCCTATCGCACGCCGACGGCCGAACAGGCCGACATCCACCTGATGCTGAAGCCGGGCACCGACGCGGCCCTGGCGCTGGGCGTCATGCACGTGCTGTTCGCCGAGGGCTTCGCCGACCGCGCCTACATGGCGAAGTACGCGCACGGCACGGAAGAACTCGAAGCCCACGTCGCGGACAAGACGCCGGAATGGGCCGAAGGGATCTGCGGCGTGCCGGCCGCGACGATCCGCGAATTCGCGCGGCTGTTCGGGTCCACCAAGCGCAGCTACGTGCGCCTCGGCTACGGCTTCGCGCGCCATCGCAACGGCGCTTCCTCGATGCATGCGGCCGCCTCGCTCGCCGCGATCACGGGGGCGTGGCAGCACGAAGGCGGCGGGGCGCTCTACGCGCAGTCGTCGATCTACGGCCTCGACAAGACGATGATCGAGGGCAGCGACGTGATGGACGCGCGCGTGCGCCGTCTCGACCAGAGCCGCATCGGTCCGATCCTGACGGGCGACCGGCGCGATCTGGGCGACGGCCCGCCGGTCAACGCGCTGTTCATCCAGAACACCAACCCGATGAACGTCGCGCCCGAACTGGGCAAGGTGCGCGACGGCTTCCGGCGCGACGACCTGTTCGTGTGCGTGCACGAGCAGTTCCTGACCGACACCGCGCGCATGGCCGACATCGTGCTGCCGGCGACGACGTTCCTCGAGCACGACGACATCTACCAGGCGGGCGGGCACACCTACCTGCAGGTGACCAAGAAGGTCGTCGAGCCCTACGCCCAATGCAAACCCAACCACTGGGTCCACCGCGAACTCGCGCGCCGGCTGGGGGCCAAGCACCCCGGCTTCGACATGACCGAGTGGGAAATCATCGACTGGACGCTGAAGAGGTCGGGCTATCCGTCGGCCGACGAGGTGCATGCCGGCCGCTGGCTCGACCGCGTGCCGCCGTTCGAGAAGGCGCATTTCCTCGAAGGGTTCGGCCACGCCGACAAGCGCTGGCACTTCAAGGCCGACTGGTCGACGATCGGCCCGGCGTGGAAGGGCATGCCCGAACTGCCCACGCAGATGACGAACTACGACGCCGCCACGCCCGACCGGCCCTTCCGCATGGTCGCGGCCCCGGCGCGCAGCTATCTCAACTCCACCTTCACCGAGACGCCGGGCTCGATCGCGCGCGAGACGCGCCCCGCCGCGATGATGCATCCCGACGATCTCGCCGCCATCGGTGCGGCCGACGGCATGCGCGTGCGGCTGGGCAACGCGCAGGGCTCGCTCGTCGTCCACGCCAAGGCGTTCGACGGGCTGCTGCGCGGGACCGTCGTGGTCGAGAGCATCTGGCCCAACGACGCGTTCGAGGAAGGCATCGGCATCAACCTGCTGATCTCCGCCGATCCCGGATTCCCCGCCGGCGGTGCCGTGTTCCACGACACCGCCATCTGGGTGAAGCCGGCCTGATCTGGCACGGAACCTGCTTTATGGAAGCCATGTCGCGCGGGGCGTTTCGCCCGGGCGGACAGGTTTCTCCCCAACTTCGGGCCGACGCCATCTGGCGCTTCGGCCCTTTTTCTTGGCATTCTGCGACCTTCCGCCCTCCGAACATCGTGGAACCGACATGCCCGACACGCTGCCCTCGCTGAAGCTGACCTACGAAGGTGCCCAGAAAATGCTCGCCGCTGCCGTCGCGAAGGCAAAGGCGATGGGCGTGCCCCAGTGCATCGCCATCGTCGACGACGGGGCGAACCTGCTCGCCTTCGCGCGCATGGACGGCGCCAAGATCCTGTCGGTCGACTCCGCGACGCGCAAGGCGATGACCGCCGCGTCGAGCCGGGCCGCGACCGGCGGCATGGCCGAAGGGCTCGACATCCGCCTCGCCATCGCCACGCAGGGCAAGCTCGTCAACGTCAAGGGCGGCACGCCCATCGTCGTCGACGGCCACACGATCGGCGGCATCGGCGTGGGCTCCGGGACGGGCGACCAGGATCTGGAAGTCGCCAAGGCGGGCCTTGCGGCCCTGCCGGGGGCGAAGACCGACTTCTAGCCGGATCTACGCCGACTGCGGTGCGGGGCGGAGTTTCTGCATCGCGACGACCAGTGCGCCGAGCCCCAGCCCGATCGCGTCGCTGACCAGCCCCGGCGTGACCAACGCGAACGCCGCGACGATCAGCAGGCCGCGTTCGACCGCCGTGGCCCGGCGCAGGAAATAGCCGTGCAGGCCCGCTGCGAGCAGCAGGATGCCGCACGACGACGTGAAGATCGAATGGACGATCGTCGGCCAGTCGCCGATCAGCAGGATCGCGGGCTGGTAGACGAACATGAACGGCACGATGAAGCCGGCCGCCCCCACCTTCACCGCCGCCCAACCCGAGGCCCACAGGTCGGCCTTGGCGAGGCTCGCCGCCGCGAACACCGCCAGCGCCACCGGCGGCGTGATCGCCGACAGGATGGCGAAGTAGAACGCGAACATGTGCGCCGCCGGCTGGACGACGCCGAGCTTCATCAAGGCGGGTACCAGCAGCGACACCATGATGATGTAGGCCGGCGTCGTCGGCATGCCCATGCCCAGCACGATGCCGGCGATGGCGGTCACGAGCAGCGCCAGCAGCAGCGTGTTCTGCGCGAGGATCAGCACCCACTGCGTGAACTGGATGCCGATGCCCGTCAGCGCGATCACGCCGATGACGATGCCCGCGCACGCGCACGCCATCGCGACGGCCAGCGCGTTCTTCGCCCCGTCGATCAGCGCGTCCAGCACCGTCCACCACGTGATGCCCGCGCGCGTGTTCTTGCGCATCATCGCCACGGGGAAGCACGCGATCGTGCCGGCGAGTGCGGAAAGCGGCGCCGAGTAGCCCGCGATCATGCCGCCGAGGATCATCAGGATGGGGATGAACAGGTGGCCCCGTTCGCGCAGGACCTGGCCCAGACGCGGGCACTCGGCCTTCGGCACGCCGAGCAGGCCTTCGCGCTTGGCCTCGAAATGCACCGCGCCGAAGCAGGCGACGTAGTAGAGCAGCGACGGGATGATCGCCCACAGCGTGACCTGCAGATAGGTCGTCTGCAGGTATTCGGCCATC
>JAEUKY010000296.1 GCA_016794005.1 Rhodospirillales bacterium | reverse complement strand
CGGCACGTTCGGCGTCGTCTCCTCGACCCACTGGATCGCCAGCCAGGTCGGCATGGGCGTGCTGGAAAAGGGCGGCAACGCGTTCGACGCGGCGGTGGCGGCGGGCTTCACGCTGCAGGTCGTCGAGCCGCACATGAACGGACTGGGCGGCGACGCGGTCATCATCGCGTGCACGGCCGACGGCAAGCCAAAGGTGATCTGCGGCCAGGGCACGGCCCCGGCGAAGGCGACCATCGCGCATTACAGGGCGCAGGGCATCGAGACGATCCCGGGTACGGGCCTGCTCGCCGCCGTGGTACCGGGCGCGTTCGACGCGTGGCTGACGATGCTGCGCGACTACGGCACGATGACGCTCGCCGAGGTGCTGTCGCCCGCCATCGGCTACGCGAAGGACGGCTTCCCGCTGCTGCCGGGCGTGGCCGGTGCCGTGCAGTCGGTCTCGGAGATATTCAAGACCGAGTGGAAGAGCTCGGCCGCCACGTGGATGCCGGGCGGCAACGTGCCGGCCGCGGGTACGCTCTTCACCAACCCGAAGCTTGCCGACACGATGCAGCGCCTGCTCGCCGAGGGTGCGTCGGCCGGCCCCGACCGCGAGGCGCAGATCGAGAAGGCGCGCAACGCCTATTACAAGGGCTTCGTCGCCGAGGCGATCGACCGCTTCTGCCGCGAGAACGAGATCATGGACGTGTCGGGCAAGCGCCACAAAGGCGTGCTGTCGGCCGACGACATGGCCGCGTGGCGCGCCCCGGTGGAAGACCCCACGACGTTCGACTATCGCGGCATCACCGTGTGCAAGGCCGGCCCGTGGAGTCAGGGGCCCGTGTTCCTGCAGGTCCTCGCCCTGCTGCAGGGCTACGACATCGCGTCGATGGACACGACCGGGCCCGAGTTCATCCACACGCTCGTCGAGGCGACCAAGATCGCCTATGCCGACCGCGAGGCGTGGTACGCCGACCCCGACTTCAACGACGTGCCGATGAAGACGATGCTGTCGGCCAAGTACAACGACGAACGGCGCAAGCTGATCGGCGACACCGCGAATTTCGACCTGCGCCCGGGCGCGCCCGACGGGCGCAACCCGTCGCTGCCCAAGTTCAACGTCGTGGGCACCAAGAAGATGATCCCGGGCATGGGCGGCTTCGGCGAACCCGCGCGCGTGGAAAGCGATGCACTTGCGACCGAACGCTACCGCGACGGCGGCGCTTCGGCGATGGCGCGTGCGGGCCGCGCGGCGCGCGGACCCGCCGAAGGCGACACCTGCCATCTCGACGTCATCGACCGCTGGGGCAACACGGTGGCCTGCACGCCGTCGGGCGGCTGGCTGCAGAGCTCGCCGACGATCCCCGATCTGGGCTTCTGCCTGGGTACACGCGGCCAGATGTTCTGGCTGCAGGAAGGCCTGCCGTCGAGCCTGACGCCGAAGATGCGCCCGCGCACGACGCTCACGCCGTCGCTCGCCATGAAGGACGGCAAGCCGTGGATGGCCTTCGGCTCGCCCGGCGGCGACAACCAGGACCAGTGGATCGCGCAGTTCTTCCTGCGCCACGTCGACCACAAGCTCAACATGCAGGCGGCGATGGACGCGCCCATGCTGCAGACCGACCATTGGCCCAACTCGTTCTTCCCGCGCGAGGCGCGCCCGGGCAAGGTGCAGCTCGAATCGCGCTTCCCGAAGGAAACGATCGAGGCGCTGAAGGCCAAGGGCCACGACATCGAGGTCGGCGGCGAATGGTCGCTGGGCCGCAACGCCGCGGCCAAGCGCGAAGGCAAGCTGATGAAGGCGGCGGCCACGCCGCGTCTCCAGCAGGCCTACGCGGTCGGGCGCTAGTTGCCGGACGGCACTTCCGAAATCCTCGCCCTCGCCTCGGCGGTCGCCTGGGCGAGCGGGATCAATCTCTATGCCGCCGTGCTCGCACTCGGCGCCATGCACCATCTGGGCATCGTCACGCTGCCGGATTCCATGCAGCTGGTGACGTCGTTTCCGGTGCTGGCGGCGGCGGGCGGCATGTATCTTGCCCAGTTCGTCGCCGACAAGATCCCGGGCGTCGATCTGGGCTGGGACGCAATCCACACCTTCATCCGCATCCCGGCGGGCGCGTTCCTCGCGGCCGCCACCGTTGGCGACGCGGACGGTGCCTTGAAGCTTGCGGCCGCGATCGCGGGCGGTGCGCTCAGCCTCGGCACGCATGCGACGAAGGCGAGCGGGCGGCTCTTCGTCAACACGCACCTGCCGTTCGTGGGAACCGCCGCGGCGTCGGTCGTCGAGGACATCGCGGTGATCGGCGGGCTTTACGCCGCCGTCACGAACCCGGTCTGGTTCCTGGGTGCGGCCGCCGTCGGGATCGTCGTCATGGGGATCGCGCTGTGGCTGCTGGCGAAATTCGTCGGCTTCGTCGTCGCGAAGATCGCGGGCCTGTTCCGCAAGTCGCCGGCCTGACGCGTCAGTTCGTCTGCGGTTCGAACCCGTCGAACAGCACGC
>JAEUKY010000287.1 GCA_016794005.1 Rhodospirillales bacterium | reverse complement strand
GCTGACCACGCGCTTCGGCCACCCGCTGCACGCGGTCTATCGCGAGGCGAACAACCGCTATGTCGAGATGCTGCTGCGCGCGCGCCGCGGCCGTTCGGTCG
The DNA here is from genome assembly GCA_016794005.1 of Rhodospirillales bacterium. Taxonomy (GTDB): domain Bacteria; phylum Pseudomonadota; class Alphaproteobacteria; order CACIAM-22H2; family CACIAM-22H2; genus Tagaea. The sequence goes on along the minus strand of JAEUKY010000287.1, from coordinate 2,407 downwards.
CGGGGCTCGTGCCCAAGGGCCGCAAGGGTGCGCGTCTGGCGATGGAAGCGCTGAAGAAGGGCGAGTGGCTGGGCATGCTGCTCGACCAGAAGATGAACGACGGCGTGGCAGTCCCCTTCTTCGGTACCGACGCGATGACGGCACCGGCCATCGCCACGCTGGCGCTGCGCTACGACTGCACCGTGATCGGCGCGCAGTTCGAGCGGCTGGGCGGGGCCTATTTCCGCATCACGCTGACCGGCCCCGTGCCGCTGCCCGCCACCGGCGACGAGGAAGCCGACCGCATGACGGTCTTGCGCGCCGTCAACGCCGAGATCGAACGCTGGGTCCGCGCGCGTCCGGGCCAGTGGCTGTGGCTGCACCGCCGCTGGCCGGACACCTGACGCGAAGCGCTACTTCGCGTCCGCGGCGACCTTCATCGAGACGATCTTGTCCGGCTTCTTGGGCGGCTCGCCCTTGGCGATGCGGTCGACGTGGTCCATGCCGTCGACGACCTGGCCCCACACCGTGTACTGGCCGTTCAGGAAATGGCCTTCGTCGAACATGATGAAGAACTGGCTGTCGGCCGAGTTCGGGTTCTGCGAGCGCGCGGCCCCCACGACGCCGCGATCGAAGGGTTCCTTCGAGAATTCGGCCTTCAGGTTGCCGCGGTCCGATCCGCCCATGCCCGTCCCGGTCGGATCGCCGGTCTGCGCCATGAAGCCGTCGATGACGCGGTGGAAGATGATCCCGTCGTAGAAACCGTCGCGCGCGAGTTCGCGCACGCGTTCGCAGTGCTTCGGCGCCAGGTCCGGACGTAGCGCGATCGTCACGCGGCCCCATTCGAGATCGAGATAGACGGTGTTTTCGAGGTCGGCCGCCATGGTCTGTCCTTTTGCGTGTGTCGGGTTCAGTTCGGTACGTCGGCCGCGACCTGGACGCGCAGCATCCTGTCGGGCGTGCGCGGCGGTTCGCCGCGCCGGATGCGGTCGACGAATTCCATGCCCGACACGACCTGGCCCCAGACCGTGTACTGGCCGTCGAGCCCGGAATTGCGCCGGAACATGATGAAGAACTGGCTGTCGGCCGAATTCGGATTCTGCGAACGCGCGGCACCCACGATGCCGCGTTCGAACGGCACGCGGCTGAACTCGGCCGGGACGTTGCCGCGGCCCGAGCCGCCGGTCCCGGTTCCCGTCGGATCGCCGGTCTGCGCCATGAAGCCGTCGATCACGCGGTGGAAGACGATGCCGTCGTAGAACTTCGCGCGCGCGAGCTGCTTGACGCGCTCGACATGGCGCGGGGCGAGGTCGGGGCGGAGCTGGATCACGACGCGGCCGTAATCGAGATCGATATAGAGCAGGTTCTCGCGGTCGGCGGACTGCGCATGCGCCGCGGCGGGCAGGGCGAGCAGGAAGGCGAGGACGAGGAAGCGGAAAAGGCGCATGTGCGTTTGTCCGGAATTGGAGGAGGCGGGGATTATCGGGGCAGGGCCGTCCCGGTTCAAGCCACGATCGTCGGCCGGTCGCCGCACAGCGCGCAGCCCGGATCGCGCGGCACCTTGATGCGGCGGAACTGCGTGTCGAGCGCGTCGTAGATCAGCAGCGACCCGGCGAGGCTCGTCCCCAGCCCGAGAATTTCCTTCAGCACCTCGGTCGCCTGCAGCGTGCCGATCACGCCGGCGACGGAGCCGAGGATGCCCGCCTCCTCGCAGCGCGGGATCAGGTCGGCCGGCGGCGGGGCCGGGAACAGGCAGCGATAGCAGGAGTGGCGCCCCTCGTGCGCCTTGAAGGTCGAAAGCTGGCCCTCGAAGCGCAGCAGCGCGCCCGACACCAGCGGCCTCTTCGCGAAATAGCACGCGTCGTGGACGAGATAGCGCGTCGCGAAATTGTCCGACCCGTCGACGACCAGATCGTAGCGCGCGACGAGCGAAGCGACGTTGTCGGGGCCGACCTTCGTGTCGTGCGTCTCGATGCGGATCGCCGGGTCGAGCCGGCGCAGCGTGGCCGCCGCACTGTCGACCTTGCGCATGCCCACCGATTCCTGCGCGTGGACGATCTGGCGCTGCAGGTTCGTCACGTCGACCTTGTCGAAATCGACGAGGCCGAGCGTGCCGATACCCGCCGCCGCCAGATAGAGTGCGACGGGCGAACCCAGCCCGCCCGCGCCGACGACCAGCACGCGCGCGGCCAGCAGCTTCGCCTGGCCCGCCTCGCCGACCTCGTCGAGGATCAGGTGGCGCGCGTAGCGTTCGAACTGCGCGTCGGTAAGTTCGCCGAAGGTCGGAGCCTCGGCCATCGCGTCAGGTCTCCAGCTCCACGCCGAGCTTGCGCGCGCGCCCGACGAGTTCGGCCAGCGTCAGCCCTTCGAGCGCCATCATCTGCTGGTTCTGCAGGTCGTGCCAGATCGGCCGGACGATCTGGTGGCC
>JAEUKY010000172.1 GCA_016794005.1 Rhodospirillales bacterium | reverse complement strand
GCCCGGGGCTATTCGCGCCTCGCCGTGCGGCACGGCTGGGACAAGCGTTTCGCACCGATCCGCCCGGCCGGCGAAGTGATCGGGATGCTGGAATCCGGCATCGCGCACCGCCTCGGCCTGCCGGAAGGCCTTCCCGTCCATTGCGGTATCCACGACAGCAACGCCGCCGCTTGGCGCTGCATCGGGCCCGGCGACGGATCGGCCGCGATCCTGTCGACCGGAACTTGGTTCGTCGCGATGCGTCCGGGCGGAGCCGTCGACACGCTCGATCCGGACATCGACATGCTGGCGAACGTCGCGCCCGACTTCACGCCCGTGCCCAGCATCCGCTTCATGGGCGGGCGCGAGGCCGAAGCGATCGCGCCGGGTGCGTCGCTGCCGCTTGCCGACGCGGCCGCGCTTTCGCGCATCCTTGCCGACGGCACGATGGCGACGCCCGGCTTCGCGACGGCTGGCGGCCCTTTCCACGACAGGCAGGGCCGCGTCGAGGCGCTGGGCACGCCGGACGCCGCCGCCCGCGCCGCACTTGCGATCCTCTACGTCGCCCTCGTCGCCGACTGGTGCCTCGACCGTCTCGGTGCGACGCGAACGATCCATGTCACCGGACCGTTCGCCGGCCTGCCACTGTTCGGGGCGGTGCTCGCCGCCCTGCGGCCCGATGCACGCATCCTGCTCGATAGCGCTTCGGACGGCACGCCACTGGGCGCCGCACTCGTCGCGCGCGGGCGGCGTGGCGACGCAGGCGGATTCGACGCGGCGATCCCGCTCGCCGACCCGCGGCTTGCCGCCCATCGCGGCGCCTGGCGCAAGGCGGTGGCGGGATGACCCAAAAGCCCGCGACCATCAAGGACGTGGCCCGACTCGCCAATGCTTCGCCCGCGACAGTCTCGCGTGTGCTCAACGCGAGCGGCCCGGTCGCCGAGGAAACGCGCTCGCGCATCGAAAGCGTGATCGCCTCGCTCGGCTACGTGCCCATGTTCGCGGCAAAGCAGATGCGCGGCCGCGCGGCCGCGCGCACGGTCGCGATCATCGTCAACGATTTCCTCAATGCCTATTTCCACCAGCTGCTCGCCGAGATGGAGCCGCTGTTCCGCGAGGCCGGCATGACCTTTCTGGTTGCCTCGCTGGCGGGCCAGGAAGACACGCTCCCCGGCCTCGTGCGCAGCCTCAAGCGGCGCGGCGTCAGCGGCATCATCATGTCGCCGCTCCAGTCGGTCGACGAGCTGGCCGCCGATCTGCGCGCCGAACTCGACGGCTATCCCGCGGTTATCCTCGACCAGACCGACCGCACCGGTGGCGTCAGCAGCATCCTGTCCGACGGGCGCGAAGCGCTGGCGACGGCCGTGCGGCATCTCGTCTCGCTGGGGCACCGCGACATCGGCTGCATCGGCCCGTCGCCCGACATCGGCGCGGGCCAGGATCGCATCGACGGCTACCGGCAGGCGATGGCTGCGGCCGGGCTCGCCTGCAGGCCCGACTGGCTGTTCGGCACGGCCTATACCTTCGCGGGCGGACAGGCGGCCGGCCGCGCGCTGCTTGCCCTCGACCGCTTCCCCACCGCTGTCGTGGCCGCAAGCGACCTGATGGCGCTGGGCTTCATGGCGGCTGTCGCGCGTGGCGGCGTGCGGATCCCCGACGATCTGTCGGTGGTCGGCTACGACAATCTCTGGCTCGGGGAAGCCTTCGATCCGGCTTTGACGACCGTCGCGCAGGACGTGCCGACGATCGCGCGCGCCGCACTCTCCTCGCTGCATGCCCAGCTCACCGGCCG
>JAEUKY010000270.1 GCA_016794005.1 Rhodospirillales bacterium | reverse complement strand
AGAACTCCATCGTGTAGACCGCCTGCGTGCCGAAGCCGTGCGTCGTCGCCTGGCGGGCGACGTCGCCGAACGCCGGAACCGCGCGCGTCTTCCTGTAGCCGATGCCGAGCGTCAGGTTCTCCAGCACCTTATAAAGGAGGTTCGCGGCGAGCTGGCGGTCCTGCTGGTTGTAGAAGGCGCCGGCGGCAGCCTCGTTGTCCGGACGCGCGAAGGTGCGCTCCATCCGGCTGGCGACGAACGTGAAGTCGCGCCACGTGAAGATCGCCGCCGTCGTCAGGTAGCTGCGGTCCTTGAACTGGTTCGTGCCGATCTGCGGGTCGGCGTTGAACAGGTTCGTGAATCGCGCCCATTCGACGAACGGCGTGAACGCCACGTCGAGCGGCAGGCCGATCTCGTAGCGGGCCCCCGCGACGTAGCCGTGCGAGTTGCGGCTGGCGACCGGCCCGAAGCCGGCCTGCAGGTCGGTCGGCTGGCGCGATCCGGCATGCAGGAAACGGTAGCCCGCCCCCAGCGTCAGGCCCGCGATACCGGCGGGATCGGACAGCTCGTACTGCACGGCGACCGATTCCGGTCCGCGCGTATTGCCGGGGCCGCCGAAATTGACGCTGTTGCGCCCGAGGCGTTGCGTGGTCGAAAGCGGCCCCTGCCCCGACCCGTAGCCCGGCCGGTTGAAGGCCGAGCGCGACAGCGCCGTGTTGTCGAAGAAGAACGCCGCGACGTCGATCTTGTGCGTGCCGAAGCGCGCGGCGTCGAGGCTGTAGCCGGCCGAAGCGCCGATCGCCTCCTTCATCTGGTAGTCCTTCGCGAACTCGTTCGCGTAGAAGCCGGGCAGGCGCGCATCGTCCCAGCCCATGCCGAAGGCGGGATTGAACTTGCCGGCGTAAAGGCGCGTCTCCTCGGTCTGGTAGGCCGCATAGAGGTTTTCCAGATAGAGCCCGTGCCCGCCGAAGATGCGGCTTTCGGTCGGGAACTTGACGCGCTCCCAGTGCAGCTTCGTCTGGATGAACAGCTCTTCGCGGAAATGGAGCTTCGCGACCCCTTCGAACTCGCCGTAGACGTCGGTCAGCGCCGAGCGCGCGTTCGACGAACGGTAGTTCCGGTCGACGCCGAGCTTGAACGTGGCGTCGGCATCCACATGCGCGCCGTCGGAATGGCCGTGCGAATGCTGGGCCACGGCCGGGATGGCGGCAAATGCGAGGAGAAGGACGAAAAGCGGCAGTCGCATGGGGAACTCCAGAATGTTATATTATAACATATCATGTCGTGCGACGTGCGCCGTGTCAAATCCAATCGGGCGCTTCGGGACCGGGCCGCGATGGCGGCGCAATTCAGGCTTGCGATAAATCAACGCGGATATCCTACAATCGTGAATAATGTACCCGTGATCGAACCGAGGCCAACTCCGCGATGACGCTTCCCCCCGCATGTGCCTGCCGCCGGAACGCCGGCCGATGAACGGCGTCGTCGCCCTCGTCGGCCTGGACGCCGAAATCCTGCAGAAGCTTTCCGACGTGCTGCCGCGCGCGGGTCTGCGCATCCTCACGGTGCGCGACCTCTCGGGCCTGGCCGACGGCTTCCGCCCCGACCAGATCGCCTTCGTCGCGGTCGATCTCGACCGGCTGTCGAATTCCGACCGCATCCTGCTCGACCGCTTCATCGACGATCCGGCCGGGCCCGGCATCCTCGCCGTCGGCACGCCGCCGCCCGACGGCACGCGCATCCCGCCGGCCGCGCGCCGCTTCGGCGTGCACGGCTTCGTGCCCAAGCCCGTCGATCCGGCGGCGTTCGCGGCACTCGCGGGCAAGCTCGCCGAGTGGGGCTACGGCACGCCCGAACGCCGGCGGCGCGTGCTCGTCATCGACGACAGCCGCACGATCCGCGCGATGGTGGGCGGCTATCTCGAACGCGGCGGCTTCCGCACCGTCGTGCGCAGCGTGTGGGAAGATGCGATCGACGATCCCGAGACGCTCGGCGTCGACCTCGTCGTGACCGACATCTTCATGCCCGGCATGGGCGGCGTGGAAGGCATCCGGCTGGTGCGCGAAGGCTGGCGCCCGCTGCCGGTGCTGGCGATGTCGGGCGGGCTCGAGGACCGCATGTCGCCCGGCAAGACGCTGCAGGCCGCCGAGATCGTCGGCGCCGACGCCTCGATCGCCAAGCCGCTGCCCGAAGAACCGTTCATGGCCGCCGTGCGCGGCCTGCTCGCGGGCTGAAAACTCCCGCAAGAACCGGGTGGTTCCGTACCGCCCGCACGGCCATTCTCGCGTCGTCCATCACCGGAGGCGCGCCATGGATTTCCGCATCAGGGGCCTTTCGCCCGAACCGTTCGTTCCGCTCTATGGCCTCGCCGATGCCGAACTCGCCGCACGCGGCATCGTGCGCCGCGTCGCGGACTCCTGCCCCGGCTTTCCCGACCGGATCGAGCTTCGCGACGCCGAGCCGGGCGAGAGCCTGCTGCTGCTCAACCACGTGCACCAGCCGGCCAACTCGCCCTACCGCGCGTCGCACGCGATCTTCGTGCGCGAAGGGGCGCGCGAAACCTTCGACCGCATCAACGAGGTGCCGCCGGCGATGCGCCCGCGCCTCCTCTCGCTGCGCGCGTTCGACGCGGCCGGCATGATCGTCGATGCCGACATCGCCGACGGCCAGGCCGTGGAACCGGTCATCGAACGCCTGCTCGCCGACCGCCGTGCGGAATATCTGCACGCGCACTACGCCAAGTTCGGCTGCTACGCGGCGCGGATCGAGCGGGCGTGATGCATATTGTATTGGGCTTATTTTCTTGACAACTGGAAGGTGTTCGCGCACGATCGCGCCGGTTCGACGTGCTCTTTGACAAGTGAATAGGACGGCAGGATTTGCGCAACGCAAAGCGCGAAGCGGCCGGAATCCGCGCCGCAACCTTTGCTTGACGGACCGCGTTTCCCGTCAACGTCAACAGGGGATTTCGTGGAATTCCAAGGCGTTGCCCTGTTGACGGTCAACAGCCGTCAACAGGGCCGCTGGCCTAGTCGAGATCCGCGACCTGTGCCGTGCCGCCCTTCAGGCGCGAGGACAGCGAGGCTTCGAGGAAGCGGTCGATGTCGCCGTCGAGCACGCCCTTGGTGTCCGACGTTTCGGCACCCGTGCGCAGGTCCTTGATCATCTGGTAGGGCTGCAGCACGTAGGAGCGGATCTGGTGGCCCCAGCCGATGTCGCTCTTCGCCTCGTGCGTGGCGAGGGCCGCCGCCTCGCGCTTCCTCAGCTCGGCCTCGTACAGGCGCGCGCGCAGCATCTTCCACGCGCGGTCGCGGTTCTTGTGCTGCGAGCGTTCGGTCTGGCACGCGACGACCGTGTTGGTCGGGATGTGCGTGAGGCGCACGGCGGACTCGGTCTTGTTGACGTGCTGGCCGCCCGCCCCCGACGCGCGATAGACGTCGACGCGCACGTCGGCCTCGTTGATGTCGATTTGGATGTCGTCCTCGATCGCGGGATAGACCCAGGCCGACGCGAAGCTCGTCTGGCGGCGCGCGTTGGAATCGAACGGCGAGATGCGCACGAGCCGGTGCACGCCCGTCTCGGTTTTCAGCCATCCGTACGCGTTCTCGCCCGAGATGCGGATCGTCGCGGACTTGATGCCGGCTTCTTCGCCGGGGCTTTCTTCCTGGTACTCGGTCTTGAAGCCGCGCTTTTCCGCCCAGCGCATGTACATGCGCGCCAGCATCTCGGCCCAGTCCTGCGCTTCGGTGCCGCCCGCACCGGCGTTGATCTGCAGGAACGCGTCGTTGGCGTCGGCTTCGCCCGAGAGCAGCGCTTCCAGGCCGCGCTTCTCGGCCTCGGCCTTCAGGTCGACGAGCTGCTTTTCCGCGTCGGCCAGCACGCCGGCGTCGTTCTCGGCCTCGGCCAGTTCGATCATGCCGACGGCGTCGTCGAGCTTGGCGGTCATGTCCTTGACCGCGGCGATGGCCGCTTCGAGCTGCTTGCGTTCGCGGAGCAGGCCCTGCGCCTTCTTCGCGTCGTTCCAGAGCGAGGGGTCTTCGGCGAGCGCGTTGAGCTCGTCCAGACGCTTCAGCGCGCGATCCCAGTCAAAGAAACCTCCTCAGCAGCACCAGCGACTGCTTGATTTCTTCGGCAACGGCGGCGATCTCGGCGCGCATGTCTGTCCACTCCGGCAATTCGTGGGGGTGGCTATACGAAGGACGGGCCCGCTTGGCAAGGGTGCTGCTAGGACGCGGCCGGCTCGGTCTTCAGGTCGAACGTCACGACCGTGCCGTCCTCGCCGCCGGCGGCCACGCGCCAGCCGTCGGGCGAGAAGGCGACCGCGCGCAGCGGCCTGCCGTCGTCCTCGTCGGACTCGCGCAGGACCAGCTCGCGCTTGCCTTCGAGATCGCCAAGGCGCACGCCGCCCCGCTCGAACCCGCCGACGAGGAACGGGGCCGCCGGATGGCCCGCGATCCCGGTCATGATCGTGCCGTCGCCGAAGCCGAACTCCAGCGGCGGCTGGCCTTCCGGCCCCTTGCCGGAGAAGTCCCACGCCACGAAGCAGTCGGCGGCGTCCGACAGCAGCCAGCGCGAATCGTGCGTCCAGACGAGCTGGCGCACCTTCGTGCGGTAGCCGGCCATCTGCATGTCCTGCCCGCTCGACAGGCGCCACACGTGGATCGCGTTGTCCTGCGTGGTCGTGGCGAGGAAGCGGCCGTTGGGCGAATAGCGCAGATGGACGTGGCTGCCCTTCCAGTTAAGAGTCCTTGCTTTCTCCTTCGGCTTCGCCACCTGCCAGACCGACACGCCGCCGTAATGCGCGGCCGTCACGCGGCTGCCGTCGGGGCTGAAATCGAGGGCCGCGACCGTGCTGGGATGGGGGCCGAGCGTGGCCGGTTCGGCCGCACCCCTGGCCCAGAGCTTCGCTTCCTTGCCGATGCCGCACGCGAACGAACCCGTGGCGTGCACGGCCAGCACGTCGATCCAGCGGCCCTGGAACTTCGCGATCTCGGTCGTGGAACCGTCGCGCGCGGTGCGCACGATGCGCCCGTCGTCGCCGCCCGAAAGGAACGAAACGCCGTCGGGGTGCGCCGCGAACGACAGCACCGCACCGCCATGCGCCTTGGCGACCTTGATGCCTTCGCCCGCCACGTCGATCAGGTGCACGTCGCCGGCACCCGTCGCGGCGGCGAGCGTCTCGCCGTCGTTCGTGAAGGCGAGCCCGCCCACATAGGCGCCCAGCGCGAAGCTGCGCACGCGCGGCTGCTTGACGTCGGAAATGCTCACCCGCGGCAGCCTTCGAAACCGGCCTTGAGCTGGGCCGCGTCGAGATGGCGGCCGATGAAGACGAGCTTCGAGACGCGCTTCTCGCCCTCGTTCCACTTCTGGCCCCAGCTCGAATCCGCGATCATGTGCACGGCCTGGAACACGTAGCGCTGCACGGCCCCGGTCACCGACAGGATGCCCTTCGAGCGCAGGATGTTCTGGCCCTGCGTGCGCAGCGTCTCGGTGATCCAGGTCTGGAACTTGTCGGGGTCGATGTCGCCCGCCACGGTGACCGACACCGAGGAGATGTCGTCGGCGTGCTTGGGGTTCGGCGCGTCGTGGTGATCGTGATGGTGATGATGGTCGTGATCGTGGCTGTGGTCGTGCGTGGGATCGGTGCAGGTCGCGTGGTCGTGATCGTGGTCGTGGTGATGGTGGTCGTGCCCGCCTTCGAGGAAATGCGGATCGAGCGTCAGGATGCGCTTGAGGTCGAAGGCCCCCTTGTCCAGCACCTTGGCGATGTCGATCGCGCTCTTCGCCGTGCGGTGGACCGTCGCGTAGGGATTGATCTGGCGGATGCGCGCCTCGACCTTCGCGAGTTCGGCGGGCGAGACCAGATCGGTCTTGTTGAGCAGGATCACGTCGGCGAACGCGACCTGGTCTTCCGCCTCGCGGCTGTCTTCCAGGCGCAGCGGGAAGTGCTTGGCGTCCACCAGCGTGACCACCGCGTCGAGCTTCGTCTTGGTCTTCACCTCGTCGTCGGTGACGAAGGTCTGCGCGACCGGGGCCGGATCGGCGAGGCCCGTCGTCTCGACGATGATGCCGTCCAGCTTGCCCGCGCGCTTCATCAGGCCGCCGATCGTGCGGATCAGGTCGCCGCGCACGGTGCAGCAGATGCAGCCGTTGTTCATCTCGAAGATCTCTTCGTCGGTGCCGACGACGAGCTCGTTGTCGATCCCCACCTCGCCGAACTCGTTGATGATCACGGCGTACTTGCGGCCGTGGTTCTCGCTGAGGATGCGGTTGAGAAGCGTGGTCTTGCCGGCGCCGAGATAGCCGGTCAGCACGGTTACGGGGATCTGCGACATGGAACGTGGCTCCGCGACTTTGTGTGCCCTTCATTTAGCGAAGCCTGCCCCCGGTTGCCACCCCTTCGCGCTGGACGCGCGCTCGCGACCCCACTAACAGGAGGGGCATGACCGAGCTCCAGCCCCGCCCCGCCGCCATCGCCGTCGTCCGGCACGAGGGGCGCTTCCTGCTGGTGCGCCGGGCCAATCCGCCCGATCCCGGCCGCTGGGGCTTTCCCGGCGGCAAGGTCGAACCGGGCGAGACCGTGGCCGATGCGGCCGTGCGCGAACTTGCCGAGGAAACCGGCGTGCGCGCCGAGGCGATCCGCGCCTTCGACTGCGTGGACGTGATCCGGCCGGGCTTCCACTTCGTGCTGGTGGCCGTGGCCTGCCGCTACGTCGCGGGCGAGGCGGTCGCCGCCGACGACGCGCACGAGGCGGCGTGGTTCACCCTCGACGAGATCGCGGCCGGAAAAGCCCCGTTTCTCGAACAGGTTGAACGCATTGCGCGGTCCGCCCCGGCCGCTTGAACGGGCCGCACTTAAAGTATATATTCGCAATATGGAAATCGGGCTGTACGCACAGACCTTCGGCGTCGGGCGCAATCCGTACCTGCAGGCGCAGGTCGCCGCGACGCAGGCGACCCAGAACGCGCAGAACCAGCCGGTTCTGGCGAGCGCCGTCGCGGCCCAGCGCACGGCCCCCGTCCAGCAGACCCAGACCTTCCAGGCCCCGCAGGCCGCGGGCCGCACCGAAGCCTCGCGCGAGACGCGCGCGGGCACCGACACGGCCGCGTCGAACGACACCACGGCCAACGCGCTGGAAGCCGAAACGGGAAACCTCGCCGTGCGCCCGCGCGGCAGCCGGGTCGACGTCTTCGTCTGACCGCCGGCTAGCTCGCGCGCATCCGCGCGACGAACGCTTCAACTTCCGTCCTCAGCCTGTCCGACAGCGTCGAGACCGAGCTCGCCGCCCCGCCCAGCGCGTCGGCGGCCGTCCCGGTCTTGTCGGCCGCTTCGCTGACATGGCCGATCGTCTGCGCCACGGCCTGCGTGCCGCGCGCGGCACTCTGGACGTTGCGCGCGATCTCGGCGGTCGCACTTCCCTGCTGCTCGACCGCGCTTGCGATCTCGGTCGCCGTCCCGTGGATCGAGCGGATCGCCTGCCCGATCGACTGGATGTCGCCGACCGCGCGCTGCGTGGCCGACTGGATCTCGCCGATCTGGCGCGAGATGTCCTCGGTGGCGCGCGCCGTCTGCGTGGCGAGGTTCTTCACTTCGCTCGCCACGACGGCGAAACCCTTGCCCGCGTCGCCCGCGCGCGCGGCCTCGATCGTGGCATTCAGCGCCAGCAGGTTCGTCTGGCCGGCGATGTCGTTGATGAGCTTGACCACGTCGCCGATCTTGCCGGCGGATGCCGCAAGCTCGGAAACCGTGCCGTTGGTCGAATCCGCCTGCGCCACCGCGGCACTCGCCGCGGCGGCACTGTCGCCCACGCGTTGCGCTATCGAGCGCGTGGTCGCCGAAAGCTGTTCGGTCGCGGTCGCGACGGTCTGCACGTTGGACGTGGTCTCGCCGGCCGCGACGGCCACCTCGCTCGCGCGCGCGCGCGTGCCCTCGGCCGTCTCGCGCAGGGCGGCGACGTTTCCGGTCAGATGCTGGCCGGCCTGCGAAAGCTCCTGCGCCACGCCGCGCACGGCGCGGTCGAGCTCGTCGGCCATCGCAAGGCGCAGCGCCCGGCGTTC
>JAEUKY010000266.1 GCA_016794005.1 Rhodospirillales bacterium | reverse complement strand
CGCGTCGCACCCGGCGAGGTCGACCGGAAGGGCGCCCGCCGAATGCGCGAGGTCCCAGACGACCAGTGCCCCCTTCGCGTGCGCGGCCTTCGTCAGCGCTTCCATGTCGTGCAGGGCGCCGGTGCGATAGTCGACCTGCGTGAGCATCACCGCGGCCGTGTCGTCGTCGATGGCGCCGGCGATGTCGGCCGCATCGTCGACGAGGCGCAGGCGATGACCCTTTCCCAGCGTGCGGAAAAGCCCCTCGGCGACATAGAGATCCGTCGGGAAATTGCCGCGCTCGGAAACGACGGTGCGCCGGTCGGGCCGTTCGGCAAGGGCGGCGGCCAGCAGCTTGTAGAGATTGACCGTCGTCGTGTCGCACGCCACGACGGTGCCCGCCGGTGCCCCGATCAGATCGCCGATCTTGTCGCCGACGCGTTCGGGCATGTCGATCCAGCCATGCTTGTTCCAGCCGGCGATCAGGTCCTCGCCCCACTGCGCGCGGGCGGTCTGGAACGTGCGGCCGGCCGCCTCGCGCGGCAGGGCACCCAGCGAATTGCCGTCGAGATAGAGAAGCCCGTGCGGGATGTGGAACCTGTCGCGCGCGGCGGCCAGCGGGTCGCGCGCGTCCATCGCCTTGGCGTCGGCGCGGGTGGGTGCCGAATCGGGAAACGGCGTATGGCGGTCGAGCGTGGCCTGCGGCATGTCGCCGATCAGGCCACGCGGGCCCGCCTGGCGTCAATGCGCCGGGAACCCCGCTGCAAGCGCCGCCGCCATGCGCCGCGCGAAATCCGCCGGGTCTTCCAGCTTGTCGCCCTCGACGAGGCGCGCCTGGTCGTAGAGCAGCTTCGCCACGTCGCCCACGCGCGCCTGCATGGCCGCGTTCTCGCCGTCGGTCTTCACCGTCGCGACGAGGGCGCGCACCAGCGGGTGGGCGGGGTTGATCTCGAGGATGCGTTTGGACGCGGCCTTGAGCTGCTTGTGCTGGCGCAGCATGCGCTCGAGATGGATGTCCATGTCGTTCTCGTCGGCGACGAGGCACACCGCACTCTCAGCCAGCCGTTCGCTCGCGCGCACGTCCTTGACCGTGTCGCCCAGCGTCAGGCGGAACAGGGCCAGCAGCGGGGCCACGTCCGGCGTGTCGTCGGGCTTCGCGTCGTCCTTCTTCTCCGCTTCGGCGAACTTCGCGAGATCGGCCGCCCCGCGCGTGACCGACTTGAACTTCTTCCCGTCGAACGCGTCGGTCTGTGCCACCCAGAACTCGTCGACCGGGTCGGAGAGCAGCAGCACCTCGATCCCGCGCTTGGCGAAGCCTTCCAGATGCGGGCTCGCGGCGACCGCCTTCGGGTCGTCGCCGGCGATGTAGTAGATCGCGTCCTGTTCCGGCTTCATGCGCGACACGTAATCGGCAAGGCTCGCCCATCCGTCGCCCTGCGTGGACGTGCGGAAGCGCGCGAGGCCCAGCACGCGCTTGCCGTGTTCGGCATCCTCGAAGATGCCTTCCTTCATCGCTTCGCCGAAATGGCCCCAGAACGTCGCGTAGCCGTCCGCGTCGTCCTTGGCGCGCTTTTCGAGTTCCCCCAGCACGCGCCCCGTCAGCCCCTGCCGGATCTTCGCGATGACGGGGTTGTTCTGCAGCATCTCGCGGCTGACGTTGAGCGGCAGGTCTTCGGAATCCACCACACCACGCAGGAAACGCAGATAGCGCGGCACCAGCCCCTCCGGCGCTTCGTTGACGAACACGCGCCGCACATAGAGCTTCACGCCGTGCCGGCGCTCGGGCGCGAACAGGTCGAAGGGCCGCGATCCCGGCACGTAGAGCAGGGCGGAATATTCGATCACGCCCTCGGCCCGCCAGTGCAGGTTCGCCCACGGTTCGTCGAACGCATGCGCGATGTGGCGGTAGAATTCGGTGTGCTGCTCGGCCGTGACGTCGGCTTTCGCGCGCATCCACAGGGCCGACGCGCGGTTGAGCGTGGTCTCGCCCAGCTTGATCGGGATCGCGATATGGTCGGAATAGCGCCGGACGATTTCGCCCAGCCTGCCTTCGTCGAGGAATTCGGCCGCGTCGTCCTTGAGGTGCAGCACGATCGACGTGCCCCGCGACGCGCGCTCGCCGGCACCGACCGCGTAGCTGCCCTTGCCGTCGGATTCCCAGCGCCACGCGGCGTCGGTGCCGGCCTTGCGACTGTCGACCGTCACCCTGTCGGCGACCATGAAGGCCGAATAGAAGCCCACGCCGAACTGCCCGATCAGCGGGTTGTCCTTGCGCTGGCTTTCCTCCATCGCCTTGACGAAGGCGGCCGTGCCCGAACGCGCGATCGTGCCGAGATTGGCGACGAGCTCGTCCTTGTCCATGCCGATGCCGTTGTCGGAGACGGTCAGCGTGCGCGCGGCCTTGTCGACCGCAAGCTCGATGCGCAGCTCCGAATCGTCGCCGATCAGCTTTGCGTCCTGCTGGCCCAGAAAGCGCAGCTTGTCGCACGCGTCGGACGCGTTCGAGACGAGCTCGCGCAGGAACACCTGCCGTTCGCTGTAGAGCGAATGGGCGACGATCTCCAGCAGGCGGCTGACTTCCGCCTGGAAGGCGTGGGTTTCCTGAGTCTTCGTGTCGGTCATCGGGTTCGGCTCCGGTCTTTTGCCGCGCTATCTAGGCAGCGGACCGGCGGCATGCAAGCCCGGTCTACCAGGGGAAATTGAACGGCTCGCCGTAGTCGCCGATCGCGGCCGTATGCGTGACGAGGCCGGCCTCCGGCGTCCAGTAGTGGAGCTGGTAGCCCGGCGGGTCCATCTTCATCGCCGCCGGCCCGTCCTGCCGCAGGTCGAGATTGATCTGGTGCGCCGTCGAAGGGGCCACCGACGCGATGGTGCCGGCAAAGCGCGTCTGGATCGCGCGGTGGATGTGGCCGCACACGATGCGCTCGACGTTGGGATGCTTCTTCACGACGGCCGCCATCGCCGGCACGTTGGTCAGGCCCGAGCGGTCCATGTGGCCGATGCCGGTCTTGAAGGGCGGATGGTGCAGGAAGATCACCGTCGGCCTGTCGCCGCCGGCCGCCAGCGTGCGGTCGAGCCAGTCGGCCCGCGCCGCGCACACCTCGCCGTGATGGTGCTTCGGGACCGTCGTGTCGTAGCCGATCAGCCGGACGGGGAATTCGTCGACCGCGTAGTGGAAGAACTCGGACGCGCCGACGCGCTTTCCGCTGTCGGGAAACGCCTCGGCGAGCGTGCCGCGCGCGTCGTGATTGCCCGGAACGACCAGCAGCGGCGCCTTCAGCGGCTTCAGGATCTCGCGCAGGATGCCGTATTCCTCGGCCGAGCCGCGCTCGACCAGATCGCCGGTGGCGAGCACCACGTCGGGCTGCGGGTCGAGCGCGTTGAGCGCTTCGACCGCGCGCTTGAGCATCGAAACCGTGTCGACGACGCCGTAGGCGGGCTTGCCGCCCTTCTGGATGTGCAGGTCGGAAATCTGGGCGATGAGCATGGCTTGAAATCTGCCGGAAGACGCCCGAGAGTCAAGCGCGTCATGGGCGAGTCGAAGATCACCGCGGTTCTCGGGCCCACAAACACCGGCAAGACGTTCCTTGCCGTTGAACGCATGCTCGGCCACCGCACGGGCATGATCGGATTCCCGCTGCGCCTGCTGGCGCGCGAGAACTACGAGCGCATCGCCGCCGCCAAGGGCGCGGGGCAGGTCGCCCTCGTCACCGGCGAGGAGCGCATCGTCCCGCCGCACGCGCGCTGGTTCGTCTGCACGGTCGAGGCGATGCCGGTCGACCGCGAGGTGGGCTTCCTTGCCGTCGACGAGATCCAGATGGTCGCCGACCGGGAGCGCGGCCACGTCTTCACCGACCGCCTCTTGAACGCGCGCGGGCGCAACGAGACGATGTTCATGGGCGCGGAAACCGCGCGCCCGCTGATCCGCCGGCTGGTACCGGAGGCCGAGTTCGTCGTGCGCCCGCGCCTGTCGACGCTGACCTGGACGGGCCCGCGCAAGATCACGCGCCTGCCGCGCCGCTCGGCGGTCGTCGCGTTCTCGGCCGCCGAGGTCTACGAGATCGCCGAACTGGTGCGCCGCCAGCGCGGTGGTGCCGCCCTCGTGTTCGGCGCGCTGTCCCCGCGCACGCGCAACGCGCAGGTCGCGATGTACCAGTCGGGCGACGTCGACTACCTGATCGCGACCGACGCGATCGGCATGGGCCTCAACATGGATATCGACCATGTCGCC
>JAEUKY010000199.1 GCA_016794005.1 Rhodospirillales bacterium | reverse complement strand
CGTCAGCGTCTTGCCGTCGGGCGAATTGGGGCGTCCGGAAATGCCCATCATGCGCGGCTGCGACGGGCCGTAGATGTCGGCGTCGAGCATGCCGACCTTCAGCCCCTGGCGCGAAAACGCCAGCGCCAGATTCGTCGCGGTCGTCGACTTGCCGACCCCGCCCTTGCCCGAGGCGACGGCGACGATCGCGCGCACGCCGGGGACGAGCATCTTGCCGCCCGACGCGTTGGGGCCGCCCGCGGGCCCGGTACCGGCCTGGCGCGGCGGGGCGGCCTTCGCGTCGGCCTTCTGCGCGGTCAGCACGGCGGTGACGCTCAGCACGCCGGCCAGCGCCTCGACCGCCTTTTCGGCGGCCTTGCGCAGCGGTTCCATGTGCGGGCCGCGCCTGGCGTCGACTTCCAGCGAGAACATCACGTGCCCGTCCTTGACGACGAGCCCCTGGACCATGCCGAGCGCCACGATGTCCTGCCGGCGGTCGGGATCGGGGATCTTCTTCAGCGCGTCGAGAATCTGGGCTTCGGTGGGGGCGGGAGTGGCGTTCACGAGATTTCCTGTCTTGATTCGGGGTAATTACACCCCAAATCTCCGGTGCCTGAAAGCTTTGCAGGCTTGGCCCGGTCGGGGACGCCGCTTATATAGGCGGGCGGCCCCGGTTGGCCAACTCGTCGTGTGCGTCGGTTCGGACGGAAGGAACATTAAAGCAATGCCGTGGAATCAAGGTGGCGGTGGCGGTCCCTGGGGTGGCGGCGGCGGTGGCCAGAAGCCCAATCCGTGGGGCGGCCGGCCCGGTGGCGGCGGACCGTTCGGCGGAGGCAAGGGCCCCGACTTCGAGGACATGATCCGCCAGGGTCAGGACCGTCTGCGCCAGATCCTGCCCGGCGGCGTGGGTGCCGGGCGCGGCGTCGTGCTCGGCCTGCTCGCCCTCGTGGCGCTGTGGCTTGCGACCGGCTTCTACACCGTCCGCCCCGACCAGCAGGGCGTGGTCCTGCGTTTCGGCGAATGGGTGCGCTCGGCGCAGCCGGGCCTCAACTACCACATCCCGTGGCCGGTCGAATCGGTGATGACGCCGTCGGTCACGGCCGTGAACACGCTCAACGTGGGCTTCCGCGACGCGCCGGACGGGCGCGGCCGCGAACGGCCGGTCCCGGAAGAAGCGCTGCTGCTGACCGGCGACGCCAACATCATCGACGTGCGCTACACGGTCTTCTGGCGCATCCGCGACGCGGGTCTCTTCCTGTTCAACATCGCCTCGCAGGAGGCGACCGTGAAGAACGTCGCCGAGAGCGCGATGCGCGAAGCCGCAAGCCAGATGACCGCGCAGGACATGCTGACCGAAGGCCGCGCCAAGCTCGAGGAGCGCGCCACGACCCTGATGCAGGCGATGCTCGACAGCTACCAGTCGGGCGTGCAGATCAGCCGCATCGAGCTGCGCGCCGTCGATCCGCCGTCGCAGGTCGTCGACGCGTTCCGCGACGTGCAGCGCGCGCGCGCCGACCGCGAGCGCGCCCAGAACGAGGCGGAATCCTACCGCAACGACATCGTGCCGCGCGCACGCGGCGAGCAGCAGCGCCTTCTGCAGGAAGCCGAAGGCTACCGCCAGCAGGTCGTCGCGCGCGCGCAGGGCGACGTGGCGGGCTATCTCGCCCTTCTCGAAGCCTACCGGATCGCGCCGGAAGTCACGCGCCAGCGTCTCTATCTGGAAACGATGGAATCAATGCTGCGCGGGAACCAGAAGGTCATCCTCGACCAGTCCGGAGCCGGCGCCCAGCAGGGCGTCGTGCCGTTCCTCGGCCTCAACGACATCACGCGCCGTCCGGCACCCGCCGCCGGCGGGGCCGCCGCACCGGCGCAGGGAGCCACGCGATGAACCGCATCCTGATCGTCCTGGGTGCGATCCTCGTCGCACTCGCCTTCCTCAGCACGTCGCTGTTCTTCACCGTGGGCCAGTCCCAGCAGGCGATGGTCCTCCAGTTCGGCGCGCCCGTGCGCGTCGTGCAGGAGCCGGGCCTGAAGGTGAAGGTCCCGTTCCTGCAGAACGTGCTCTATTTCGACAAGCGCCTGCTCGACTTCGATGCCGAGCCGACCGAGGTCGTCCTCGGCGACCGCACGCGCATCGTGATGGACAGCTTCGCGCGCTACCGCATCGTCGATCCGCTGCTGTTCTTCCAGTCGGTGCGCACCGAACTGGGCATGCGCCAGCGCCTTTCCTCGATCGTCCAGTCCGCGACGCGCGACGCGTTCGGCCAGGTGACGTTCGAGCAGGTGCTGTCGCCCCGCCGCGGCGAGCTGATGCGCGACATCACCGCGCGCGTCGTCGCCGCCGGCCGGAACTTCGGCATCGACGTCGCCGACGTGCGGATCATGCGCGCCGACCTGCACCCCGACAACGCGCCGGCCATCTTCGCGCGCATGCAGACCGAGCGCGTGCGCGAGGCCACGCAGCTGCGCGCCGAGGGTGCCGAAGCCGCCCAGCGCATCCGCGGCGAGGCCGACCGCGAACGCACCGTGCTGCTCGCCGACGCCAACCGGCGGGCCGCCGAGCTGCGCGCCCAGGGCGACAACGAGGCCGCCCAGATCGCGGCCAACGCCTACGGGGCGAACGCCGAGTTCTACGCGTTCTGGCGCTCGCTCGAGTCCTACCGGAAGACCTTCGCGGATTCGAACTCGACCATCGTGCTGACGCCCGACAGCGAGTTCTTCCGCTATTTCCGGGAAATGCGCCCGGGCACGCCGGCGGCGCCCGCCCGCCCGCCCGCCCGCTGACGCGCCTTCCGGCCGGTCGGGGCGGCGTCACACGCCGTTACCCGATCGGCCGGGGCTTTCTTATTTTCCCCGCGGCCGGGTCTCCAAATCGCCGCAATCGATCCTAAATCTAGCCCTGTCCCGACCGGCCCCGGACGGCGCATACTCGCTTGACGCCGTCCCGGTCCGATCCAACGGCACAAGGAGTCAAAACCGTGATCGCCCGCACTTTCGCTTCCGTCGCCCTGTCGACGATCCTCGTGGTTCCGGCGCTCGCACCCGCCTACGGGCAGAGCCCGCAGCCGACCAACCCGCCGCGCGCCGTCGCGACGACGCTCGCCCCTTCGACCTTCGCCGACCTCGCCGAGCGCCTTCTGCCGGCGGTCGTCAACATCCAGGTCGTCACGAACCAGACGGCCGCCGCCCCCGGCCAGCGCGGCCCGCAGGGCCAGCAGCCCCAGCAGCGCCGCCCGGACGTGCCGCAGTTCCCGCCCGGCTCGCCGTTCGAGGAGTTCTTCAAGGACTTCTTCGACCGCCAGGGCCGCGGCCCCGACCAGCCGCAGCAGCGCCGCGGCCAGTCGCTGGGCTCGGGCTTCGTGATCGACCCGTCCGGCTACGTCGTGACCAACAACCACGTCATCGACGGCGCGGAGGAAATCCGCGTCATCTTCCACGACAACCAGAACCTCGTCGCCAAGCTCGTGGGCAAGGACCAGCGCACCGACCTCGCCCTCCTGAAGGTCGAGAGCAGGTCGCCGCTGCCGTCCGTCAGGTTCGGCGACAGCGACAGGGCGCGCGTGGGCGACTGGGTCGTGGCGATCGGCAATCCGTTCGGCCTCGGCGGTTCGGTCACGCAGGGCATCATCTCGGCCCGCCAGCGCGACATCAACGCCGGCCCCTACGACGACTTCATCCAGACCGACGCGTCGATCAACCGCGGCAACTCCGGCGGCCCGCTGTTCAATCTCTCCGGCGACGTCGTCGGCGTGAACACGGCGATCTTCTCGCCGTCGGGCGGCTCGGTCGGCATCGGCTTCGCCATCCCGTCGGCGATCGTGAAGAACGTCGTCGAGCAGCTGCGCAAGGACGGCCGCGTGCGCCGCGGGTGGCTTGGCGTCAACATCCAGTCGGTGACCGACGAGATCGCGGAGGGCGTGGGCCTCGAGAAGCCGCGCGGCGCGCTCGTCGGCCGCGTGCCGGAGAACGGCCCGGCCGCCAAGGCGCAGATCAAGGCCGGCGACGTCATCGTCAAGTTCGACGGCAAGGACGTGACCGACATGCGCCGCCTGCCGCGCCTCGTCGCCGAGACGCCGGTCGACAAGGCGGTGAAGGTCGAGGTGTGGCGCAACCGCGGCACGGTCACGCTCGACGTGACGCTGGGCGAGCTCGAGGACGAGCAGCAGGCCCGCGCCACGCCGCCCGGCCGCGGCCAGCAGGGCCAGACGCAGGCCCCGCAGGGCCAGGCGGAGGTGCTGGGCATGACGCTCGCCCCGATCACGCCGGAAACGCGCCAGCGCTTCAGCCTGCCCGAGAAGCAGAAGGGCGTCGTCGTCACCGACGTCGTCGACGGGTCGGTGGCACAGGAGCGCGGCATCCGCCCCGGCGACGTGATCGTCGAGGTGGCGCAGGCCGAGATCTCGCAGCCCGTCCACGTGCAGGACAAGGTCAAGGAGCAGCGCGCCGCCGGCCGCCGTTCGGTCCTGATCATGGTGGAACGCGGCGGCGAGCAGCGCTTCGTCGGCCTGCCGGTCGCCCCGCCGGGCTGATTACGGCTTGCGGGTCTTCTTCGTCCGGCCCTGGGCCTCGCCCCAGCGCCGGACGAGATCCGTTTCGATCCCGAAAAGATCCAGCGCACGGCCCACCGTGTGGCCGACGATCTCGTCGATCGTCGTCGGGCGCGAATAGAAGGCGGGCACGGGCGGCAGGATCACGGCCCCGATCTCGGCCGCCTGCGTCAACGCGCGCAGGTGTCCCAGATGCAGCGGGGCCTCGCGCGCCAGCAGCACGACGCGGCGCTTCTCTTTCAACTGCACGTCGGCGGCACGGGTGAGCAGGCCGGTCGTGTTGCCGTAGGCGATCTCGGAAACCGAGCGCATCGAGCATGGGGCGACGATCATGCCCAGCGTGCGGAACGAACCCGACGAGACGGCGGCCCCCAGATCGTCGGGCGAATGCACGAAATCGGCGAGGGCCTGCACCTTCTTGACCGTCCAGTCGGTCTCGTAGGCGAGCGTCATCGCGGCCGTCCTGGTCATCACCAGATGCGTCTCGATGCCGGCCTTCTTCGCGGCATCGAGCGTGCGCACGCCGTAGATGGCGCCCGAAGCGCCCGAAATGCCGACGATGAGGCGGTTGGATGCGGCCATGGCGGGCAAGCCTAGCCCACGAACCGGTCGCGCGAATAGCCCTGCAGGTAGAGAAGGCCGGTGAGGTCGCAATGCTCGATGCGCAGCCGCGCCTGTGCCGCGACGGCCGGCTTGGCGCGGAAGGCCACGCCGAAGCCGGCCGCCCCCAGCATGGCGAGGTCGTTGGCCCCGTCGCCGACCGAGATCGTCGCGTCGAGCGGCAGGTCGCGTTCGGCGGCGAGCTTTTCCAGCGTGGCGAGCTTCGCCTCGCGGCCCAGCACCGGCTCGGCGACGGTCCCCGCCAGATGCTCGCCCGCGATCTCCAGCACGTTGGAATAGTCGCGGTCGAAATCCAGCGCGTCGCGCACGCGCGCCGTGAAGAACGTGAAGCCGCCGGACACGATCGCCGTAAGCGCCCCGTTCGCCTTCATCGTCGCGGCGAGCGTGGCCCCGCCCGGGATCGCCTTGATGCCGGCGGCGGCCCGTTCGAGGATCGACACGTGCTGGCCCTTCAGCAGGCCCACGCGCTCGGCCAGCGCCGCGCGGAAATCGAGCTCGCCGTTCATCGCGCGTCGCGTGATCGCCGAGACGCGCTCGCCGATGCCCAGCAGATGCGCGATGTCGTCGAGCATCTCGTTCTCGATCAGCGTGGATTCCATGTCGGCGACGAGCAGGCGCTTGGCGCGGCCTTGCAACGGCACCACGTTGACGTCGACCGGCAGGCCGGCGAGGCCCGCGCGCGCGAAATCGGCGATGCGCTGCGCCTCGCCGCCCGCAAGGTGCAGCTCGGCCGCGACGCCGGGGGCGAGCCAGACCGGCGCCTTCGCCTCGCCGAATTCGGGCGCGAGGCTCGCGCGCAACGCGGCGAGCTTGCTATCGTCGAGGACCGGGGCGGCGGGATCGGCCGTCAGCACGAGGACATGGGTCATGGGACGGCGAATATGGTGACCAAGCCCCGCGAAGGCAAGAAGCGCGCAGTGATCGTCGGCGGGCCCACGGCGTCGGGCAAGTCCGCGGCGGCGATGGCGATCGCGCGCGAGTTCGACGGCGTGGTGATCAACGCGGATTCCATGCAGGTCTACGAAGAATTGCGCGTGCTGTCGGCGCGCCCGTCGGCGGCGGACGAGGCGGCAGTACCCCACAGGCTCTACGGCGTGTGGAAGGCGGCCGAGCACGGCACGGTCGGCCGCTGGCGCGAAGCGGCCCTTGCCGAGATCGCGGCGGCGAATGACGCCGGCAGGCTCGCGGTCGTGTGCGGCGGCACGGGCATGTACCTGAAGCTGCTGGTCGAGGGGCTGTCGGCCGTTCCGCCGATCCCGGCCGACGTGCGCGCGGCGTCGCGCGCGCTGCTCGCAAAGATCGGCCCCGCGGAATTCTTCGCGGATCTCGCGCGCCGCGATCCGGCGTCGGGCGCGAAGCTGCGTGCGGCCGACACGCAGCGCATGCTGCGCGCGTGGGAGGTCGTCGTCGCGACGGGCATTCCGCTGTCGGCGCATCAGGCGGCCGATCCACCGCGCGCGGGCGACTGGCCCACGCTGCTGTTCCTGCCCCCGCGTGCGGCACAGGTCGCGGCCATCGACGCGCGCGCGGAGCGCATGGTGGAGCAGGGCGCGCTCGAAGAAGTCCGCGGCCTGCTGGCGCAGGGCCTGTCCGACGAGCTGCCGGCAATGCGGGCACTGGGCGTGCGCGAACTCGCCGCGCACATCCGCGGCGAGACGGATTTACCGAGTGCGATCAACGAATTGAAGGCTTCGACCCGGAAGTTCGCCAAGCGCCAGGCGACCTGGTTCAAAGGTCAGGTCCGGAACGCCAAAATTGTCGCCGCGCAATTTTCGGAAAGTCTGATGCCGGAAATTCGCACGTTTATTAAAGAAATCCGTTGACGCACTGCGGCACCGCTTTTATGTTCCGCGCCCCAACGTAAATCCGTTCCCGAAAGGACAGGAAAATGTCGACCGCGCCCGCCCCGACCCAGACCCAGGACACGACCCAGATGACGG
>JAEUKY010000163.1 GCA_016794005.1 Rhodospirillales bacterium | reverse complement strand
ACTTCCTCGGCCACGATCAGCAGCGGCTTGCCCGTCTGCACGACGGCCTCGAGCACCGGCAGCAGCGGCTGCAGGCTCGCGAGCTTCTTCTCGTGGATCAGGATGTAGGCGTCCTCGAGCTCGGCCGTCATCTTGTCGGCGTTCGTCACGAAGTACGGCGACAGGTAGCCGCGGTCGAACTGCATGCCCTCGACGACGTCGAGCTCGGTCTCGAGGCTCTTGGCCTCCTCGACCGTGATCACGCCTTCCTTGCCGACCTTCTGCATCGCCTTGGCGATCATCTCGCCGATTTCCTTCTCGCCGTTGGCCGAGATGGTGCCGACCTGGGCGACTTCGGCGTCGGTCGTGATCTTCTTCGAACGCTTCTTGAGGTCTTCGACGACCTTCTCGACCGCGAGGTCGATGCCGCGCTTGAGATCCATCGGGTTCATGCCGGCCGCGACCGACTTCGCACCCTCGCGCACGATCGCCTGGGCCAGCACGGTCGCCGTCGTCGTGCCGTCGCCGGCCGCGTCGTTGGTCTTCGAGGCCACTTCGCGCACCATCTGGGCGCCCATGTTCTCGAACTTGTCGGCGAGTTCGACTTCCTTGGCGACGGTCACGCCGTCCTTGGTGATGCGGGGCGCGCCGAACGCCTTGTCGATGACCACGTTGCGGCCCTTCGGGCCCAGCGTGACCTTCACCGCGTCGGCGAGGATGTCGACGCCGCGCAGCATGCGCGCGCGCGCGTCGCCCGAAAACTTAACGTCCTTGGCTGCCATGTTCGTAATTCCTCTTCGAGTGGATCAAGCGGCCTTCTTGGCCGGGACGGCAGCGCCTTCGAGCGTGCCGAGAATGTCGCTCTCCTTCATGATGAGGAGATCTTCGCCGTCGATCTTCACTTCCGTGCCCGACCACTTGCCGAACAGGACGCGGTCGCCGGCCTTGACCGACATGGCGACGAGCTCGCCCTTCTCGTTGCGGGCACCCGGGCCGACGGCCACGATCACGGCCTGCATCGGCTTTTCCTTGGCGGTGTCGGGGATGATGATCCCGCCAGCGGTCTTCGACTCTTCCTCGACGCGGCGGACGAGGACGCGGTCATGGAGGGGTTTGAACTTCATCTTTGCGTGTCTCCCGAATTGAATTGGCACTCGCCCGAAGCGAGTGCCAGCCAGATAGGGACTTCCCGATTTGCCGTCAAGGGGATTGGCAGCACTCTTGGCGAGAGGCTGCTAACCTGCTGAAATAAAAGTTGAAATCGGCACGTTCTTTGCGACAGGCTAGACGTGCCGGATCGGTCCGGCACGGAAAAGCGAAGGGAGGGTATGCAGCACATGTCCGACTTCGAGCGCCAGCTGAATGACTACCGAGTTACCACCGCCGAAATCCTCTACCGGATGCCCGATCATCCGGCCCTCCTGCAGACATATGTCTGGCAGGACCTCGACCTGGCACCGGAGTTCCCGGTGCTCAAGAAGTTCCTCGATTTCTGGGAGCGCAATCTCGACGGCAAGCTCTTCAAGGTGCGCGTCGCGCACGCCGAGCTGATCAAGCCGGCCGAGTTCAGGCTGAACGCGAGCCTGTCGACGCTGCACTAGACCTCGAGGAAGGCCGCGCGCGCGGCGGCGTCGCCCATCAGCGCGTCCATCGTGCCGGCGAAGCGGCTGCGGCCCTTCTCCACGACATGCGCGCGGTCGGCGACGGCCCGCGCGAAATGCAGGTTCTGCTCGGCAAGCAGCACCGACACGCCCTCGGCCTTCAGCGTGCGGATCGTGCGCGCCATCTCCTCGACGATGACGGGGGCGAGCCCCTCGGACGGCTCGTCGAGCAGGACGAGGCGCGGATTGCCCATCAGCGTGCGCGCGATCGTCAGCATCTGCTGCTCGCCGCCCGACATGCGCCCGCCCGGCCGGTCGCGCATGGCGGCGAGGTTCGGGAACAGGTCGAACAGCCGCTCCGGCGTCCAGGGTGCCGCGCCCGCGCGCGCGGGCTGGCGGCCGACCTCGAGATTCTCCATCACCGTCAGGTCGGTGAAGATGCGCCTGTCCTCGGGCACGTAGCCGATCCCCAGCCGCGCGATGCGGTGCGAGGGCAGGCGCTCGATCCGCGTTCCCTCGAACGCGACGCTGCCCGCCCCCAGCTCGACGAGGCCGACGAGCGACTTCAGCGTCGTCGACTTGCCCGCCCCGTTGCGCCCGAGCAGGACGACGACCTCGCCCGCACCGACCGACAGCGACATGCCGAACAGCACCTGCGCGCGCCCGTAGAATCCGTCGAGGTTTTCGGCGACGAGCATCAGTGCGCGCCCCCGGCACCCAGATAGACCTCGCGCACGCGCGCATCGGCGCGCACCTCGGCGGGGCTGCCGGCGGCGATCAGGGCGCCGCGGTTGAGCACGATCAGCCGGTCGGCATGCGCGAACACCGCGTCCATGTCGTGCTCGGTGAACAGCACGGCGATGTTCTCGCGCTTCGCCAGCCCCGCGATCGTTTCCATCAGGGCCGCGCGCTCGCCCGGCGCCATGCCGGCGGTCGGCTCGTCCATCAGCAGCAGGCGCGGCCGGTTGGCGAGCGCCACGGCCAGCTCCACGCGCTTCAGGTCGCCGTAGGCGAGGATGCCGCAGGCCCGGTCGGCAAGTTCCGCGATCCCGACGCGCGCGAGCAGGTCCGCCGCCTCGTCGCGATGGCGCGCGGCGGCCGGCGTCCAGAAGCGCATCAGCCCGCCATGGAACGACAGCAGTGCCATCTGCACGTTCTCGCGCACGCTCATCGAGCGGAACGTCGCGGTGATCTGGAATGTGCGCCCCACGCCGAGCCGCCAGATCGCGTGCGGGGCGAGGCCGATCAGGCTCGTCCCGGCGAGCGTGGCGCTGCCGGCATCGGGCCGGAGCTGGCCGTTGAGCATGTTGAAGCACGTGCTCTTGCCCGCCCCGTTGGGGCCGATCATCGCCAGAAGTTCGCCCGCCGCGAGCGTGAAGCCGAGCCCGCGCACCGCCTGCACGCCGCCGAACGCCTTCGACAGGCCCGAGACCTCCAGCACGGTCATCGCCCGGCTCCCGCGCGCGCGACAAGGATGCGCAGCGCGCCGGCGATCCCCATCGGGAAGACCAGCACGATGGCGAGGATCGCGAGGCCGAGCACCGCGCGCCAGTACGTCGTCGCGCGCGCGATCTCGTCCTGCAGCAGCGTGAAGGCGGTGGCCCCCAGCACCGGGCCGGTCAGCGTCTGCACGCCGCCCAGCAGCACCATGACGAGCCCGTCGACCGAGCGCGCAACGCCCAGCGTTTCGGGCGAAATGCTGCCCTTCGAGAACGCGAACAGCCCGCCGGCGAGGCCCGCGAACGTGCCGGCCAGCGCGAAGCCGATCCACTGGAAGCGGCGCACGTCGATGCCGATGGCGTCGGCGCGCAGGGCGGAATCGCGCGCGGCGCGCAGCGCGTAGCCGAAAGGTGCGTGGACCATGCGCCACAGCGCGAAGATGCCGAGAGCGGAGACCAGCAGCACGGCCAAGTAGAGCGTCGTGCGGTCCTTGAGCCAGCCCTGCGGCCACAGCCCGACCAGCCCGTTCGACCCGCCGGTGAACGCGTCCCACTGGAAGACGACCGACCAGACGATCTGCGCGAAGGCGAGCGTGAGCATCGCGAGATAGACGCCCGAAAGCCGCACGCAGAACCAGCCGAACAGCAGCGCCCCCGCCCCGCCGATGGCGGGTGCGGCGAGCAGCGCGGCCTCGACCGGCCAGCCGAGCTTCAGGAACGCGAGGCCGGCCGCATAGCTGCCGAGCCCGAAATAGGCCGCGTGCCCGAACGACACCATGCCCGCCGGCCCCATCAGGAAATGCAGCGAAGCCGCGAAAAGCGCGAAGATCGCGATGTCGATCAGCAGCACCAGCGCGTAGCCCTCGCCGCCCAGCGGCACCAGCGCCAGGACCAGCACGGCGAGCATCGCGGCCGGCCAGAAAAGCGGACCGGGCGGAACGAGCGGCGGCTCGACCGCACCCGCCCCGCGTGCCGCCGCCGGCGGCCTGCCGAGCAGGCCCCACGGGCGCACGACGAGCACCGCCGCCATGATCGCGAACTCGGCCACCAGCGTGAACTTGCTGAACGAGAAGACGGTGCCGAACAGCTCGACGTCGCCGATGGCGATGCACATGGCTTTCGCCTGCGCGATCAGCAGGGCCGCGAGGAACGCGCCGCCGATCGAGCCCATGCCGCCGACGACCACGACGACGAACGCGTCGGCGACGATCGAAAGATCGACCGCGAGGTTCGCCGGTTCGCGCGGCAGCTGCAGCGCCCCGCCGAGGCCAGCGAGGAACGCGCCGAGGAAGAACACGGACGTGAAGAGCTTCGCCTGATCGACGCCGAGGACGGCGACCATCTCGCGGTCCTGCGTGGCGGCGCGCACGAGCGTGCCCCAGCGCGTGCGGTTCATCAGCAGCCAAAGCAGGCCGAGCACGACGGGGCCGACCGCGATCAGCAGCAGGTCGTATTCCGGCACGCGCCGCCCGAGGATCTCGACCGCTCCGCGAAGGCCCGGGGCGCGCGGCCCGAGCAGGTCTTCCGCCCCCCACAGCCACAGGGCCGCGTCCTTGACGACGAGGACGAGCGCGAACGTCGCGAGAAGCTGGAACATCTCGGGCGCCCGGTAGATGCGCCGCAGCACCAGCATCTCGACCAGCGCGCCGGCGACGCCGACGGCGAGTGCGGCACCCAGCACGCCGCCCCAGAAACCGAACGGCGAGCCGCGCCCGAAGAAGGCGATCAGGCTCCACGCCAGATACATGCCGAGCATGTAGAGCGAGCCGTGCGCGAAATTGACGATCCGGCTGACGCCGAAGATGATCGACAGCCCCGTCGCGACGAGGAACAGCGACGAGGCGCCGGCAAGCCCGTTGAGGAACTGGATGACGACGTTCGCCGTCACCGGCCGGTCCTATTCGGCCGGCCGCATCTTCGCGACGTCGGCGTCGGACGGCAGGAACCTGCCGCCGTCGGCATAGCTCCAGTCGACCATCACGCCCTTGCCGTCGCGCAGGCCCACCTTGCCGACATAGGCCCCCATCGTCGACTGGTGGTCCTGCCGGCGATAGGTGATCTCGCCGAACGGCGTGGAATGCGTCAGGCCCTTCATCGCCTCGACCAGCTTCTCGCTGTCGAGCGAGCCCGCCTTGCGGATCGCGGCGGCCGCACTCAGCACCGTCGAATAGCCGACGATGGAACCGAGGCGCGGATAGTCGCGGAACTTCGCCCGGTAGGCGGCGAGGAACTTCGCGTGCTCGGGCGTGCGGATGTCCTGCCAAGGATAGCCGGTCACGTACCAGCCGACGGGCGCTTCGTCGAGCAGCGGATCGAGATATTCCGGCTCGCCGCCCAGCAGGTTGAACACCTCCACGCCCTTGAAGATGCCGCGCGTCGTGCCCTCGCGCACGAAGCGCGCGAGATCGGGGCCGAACAGCGACGAGAAGATCGCGTCGGGCTTCGCCGCGGCGATCGCGTCGGCGACGGGGCCGGCGTCGATGCGGCCCAGCGGTGTGGCCTGCTCGATCACGAACTCGACGTCGGGCTGGCGTTCCTTGATGAGCTGCTTGAACGCCGCCGTCGCGGACTGGCCGTATTCGTAGTTGGGATAGACGATGGCCCAGCGCTTCTTGCGAAGCTTCGCCGCCTCGGGCACCAGCATCGCCGTCTGCATATAGGTCGAGGCGCGCAGGCGGAACGTGTAGCGGTTGCCCTGGTCCCAGACGATCTTGTCGGTCAGCGGCTCGGCCGCGATGAACAGGACCTTGCGCTCCTTGGCGAAGCTCGCCACCGCGAGGCCCACGTTGGACGGGAACGTGCCGATCAGGAAGGCGGCCTTCTCGCGCGTCAGCAGTTCCTCGGCCACGCGCACGGCGTCGCCGGGCTGGCCGTTGTCGTCGCGGCTGACGATCTCGATCTTCCGGCCCAGCACGCCGCCGGCGGCGTTGATCTCGTCGACCGCCAGATCCATGCCCTTCTTGTAGGGTTCGAGGAACGCGGCGAAGACCTTGTACGAGTTCATCTCGCCGATCTTGATCGGCTCCTGCGCCGTCGCGGCCGGAACCCAGCCGGCAAGTGCGGCACCGGCAACCAGGGCCAGAAACTTCCTGCGATCCATTCCCGCCTCCTCGATCGAGCTAGATAGATGCATCTTCCGACCCCGCATTTCAATGCGGGGTCGCGTTATTCGGCCGCCTGACGAAGTTCGAGCCGCTTGAGCGCCCGGTCGATCCACTGGGCGGCGAGCTTTTCCTGAAGCGCGTTCTGCGAAAGCCGCGTGGCGAGCCCCGCGAAATCGACCCGGTCGAGATCCTGATCTTGATCGAAGCACGAGAACACGACCGTCTGTTTTCCGGTTTCCGGGTCGCGGTGCGGCTGAAGGCACTGCGCGCAGATTTCCTTCATCATGCACTGCATGGGGGAGTTGATCGACCCGATCGCGTGGTGCCCGGGCTTGACGCAGGGCTTGAGAAGCCCGTGCCGCGCGCGACCGACCGCGTCCATCATGCGGTCCGAGCCGATGGCGATCATGCGGTCGGCGTCCTGCAGGCGCACAGCCTGTTCGCCCAAGGCACCCGTCGCATAGGCGTTCATCGCCGCGACGATGTTGCCCACGAACGTGCGGTCCTGCGGGCGCGTGGCCGGGAAGCCGGGCGCTTCGTCGCAGCACCACACGACCACGTCGGCGGCGGCCTCGATCTGCTCGACCTTGTAGCGGTCCTGCACCTTCTTGTAGCCGGCGAAATAGACGACCTTCGAACCGGCCTTGCGCAACGCCGCGCCGATCGAGAACAGCACCGCGTTGCCGAGCCCGCCGCCGACCAGCGCCACCGTTTCGCCCGCCGGCGTATGGGTCGGCGTGCCCGTCGGGCCCATCATGACGACCGGCTCGCCCGGCTTCAGCCACGCGCACAGGTCGGACGAACCGCCCATCTCCAACGCGATGGCCGCGATCAGGCCCTTGTCCTTGTCGGTCCACGCCCCGGTCATCGCGAGGCCTTCCATCGCCAGCACGGTGCCGTCGACGCGGCGCGCATGCGCCTCGTAGTTCTGCAGGCGGTAGAACTGGCCGGGCCGGAAACCGCGCGCGGCGCGCGGCGCCTTGACGACGATCTCGACGATGGTGGGCGTCAGGCGGTTGACCGCATGCACCGTGGCGCGCAGGTCGGAATCCAGCGTGGCGCGAAGCTGCGTCCACGTCACCGGCGAGCGCGGCAGGCTTTCCATCGCGCGCGTCACGATCGGATAGCCCTGCTTGGCCGAACCCATCGCCTTCACGACGTTGCCGAAATAAGACGGATGCAGGTCGCCGAAGAAGCTGGCGCGCCCGGCCTCGGCCCCGAT
>JAEUKY010000161.1 GCA_016794005.1 Rhodospirillales bacterium | reverse complement strand
CCGCCGCGCGGGCCGTGCAGGCCGAAACCGCCGGCATTGAGCGGATGGTCGAAGGCGAGCGCGTCCTGCCCGCCCCACGTCGTCAGGACCGGGATGCCGAACTTTTCGGCGAAGGCGACGGCCGCCGCATGGCGCCTGCCGTAGCGAAGCCCGCCGCCGAGCACGAGCACGGGGCGCTGCGATGCACGCAGCAGGTCGAACATGCGCGCGGCAGCGACACCCAGATCGGGGCCCTTCGGGGCCGCCGGCGGCACGTAGCCTTCGAGCGCGTCGGGGTCGATGTCGGCGCGCTGCACGTCGTCGCAGAAATCGAGGAACACCGGACCGGGCCGGCCTTCGAGGGCGATGGCGACGGCCTTCTCCAGCTCGTAGCGCACGCGCGACTTGTCGACGACCGTGTTGGCGTATTTCGTGACCGGGCGCAGCAGGTCGGCGTGCGGCGATTCCTGGAAGCCGAGCTGGCGCACACCCAGCTCCTTCGCGCGGTAGCGTGCGGTCGTCACCTGCCCGCCCAGGAACAGGCCCGGCAGGCTGTCGTAGTAGAGACAGGCGACGCCGTTGACGAGATTCATGATGCCCGGCCCCGTCGTCGCGACGGCGCAGCCGAAGCCCTCGCCGCGCGCCGCATAGCCGTGCGCCGCGATGGCGCCGGCCTGCTCGTGGCCCACGCAGACATAGCCGATGTCGTTGCGCTTGCCGACCGAGTCGATGATGTGGGCGACCGCCCCGCCCTGCACGACGAAACAATGGCGGATGCCCTGCCGGGCGACGAATTCTGCGATGTAATCCGAGACCTTCATGGGATTCTCCCGAAGCGGTCCGCAGGATGCCACAGATGCGCGGATTCTGGCCAGTTCACGGGGCAAGCCCCTTCCGGCGCAGCTTGAAAAGATCGCGGTCGGCGCGCAGGGCGGCGGCAAGCCCCGCCCCGCCGCCGCGCCACGGATCGTGGACGACCGAAACGTTGCGTCCGCCGATCGTGTCGCGATCCTGCGCGCGGCACCATTCGAGGCAGGCGAACACGTCGTCCATCGACGTGCCCGGCGTGCCCATGAAATCCGTCGTCTTCTTCAGGTTGTCGCCGGCCCTGGCCCCGGCATCCAGCGTGGCGCGATGCAGCTTCGAGGCGACGTAGCCGGGGCCGAGGATGAAGCATTTGAGGTCGGCGATCTCGTCGTCGAGCAGCTCGCACATCTTGATCAGCGCCAGCTTCGAGACCGCATAGGCCGAGTAGTTGCGGAACGGGTTGTTCGTGCCGCCGCCCGCGAAGAACGCGGCCGACTGGACGCCCGATGCGTCGCGCAGCGCATGCATCCGCTGCAGCACGCGGCACGGAAGGAAGGCGTTGCGGTCGATGGCCGCCTGCCATTGCGCCCCGTCGAGTTCGAGGAACGGCCCGACGGGGGCAAGATCGCCGGTCGCCGCGACGAACAGGTTCCAGCGCCAGCCCGTCGCGCCGAACGCGGCCGCCGCCGTCTCGAACGTATCGGGCCGGTCGAGATCGAGCGGGAACGCGCGGAACGCCGCGTGCTTTGCAAACCTGTCGAGCGCGCCCGGCCGCCGATGGGTCGCCGCGACCCGCCAGCCGGCTGCGAGATAGCGCTCGATCAGCGCCATGCCGATATCCGCACTGCCGCCGAGGATGAAGGCTGTCGGTACCGCCATCAGTACGGCCCCTTGAAGCTCGGGTCCGGCGTGTCGCGCCACGGCCCGTGCGGCGGTTCCTCCACCGGCAGGCGCGCGGGATCGAGACCGACGAGGCCGGCGACCGCACGCTCGATATCGACCGCGCGCGGATAGAAGGCATCGGCGAGTGCGGGCGTCGTCGGCGACGGGAAATGCGGCAGGCCGATGCGCACGGGCGCCTTCTTCAGGTGCGCGAATGCGCGCTCGGTCGCGACGGCGGCGATCTCCGCCCCGGCACCGAACGCGATGGTCCCGGTATCGGCGACGACCAGATGGCCGGTGCGCGCGACCGACGCGCACAGCGTGTCGGCGTCGAGCGGGACGAGCGAGCGCATGTCGACGACCTCGACCTCGATGCCGAGCGGGGCGAGGCGTTCGGCCGCGCGCAGCGCCTCGATCACCATGTGCGAGGTCGCCGCGACCGTCGCATGCCGGCCGGGCCGCGCGACCCGCGCTTCGCCCAGTTTCGTTTCGTAGAGTTCTTCCGGCACGTCGCCGGTGATGCCGTAGAGCCAGCGATGCTCGACCAGCACGACGGGCGAATCGTCGCGGATCGCGGCGACGAGCATCCCCTTGGCGTCGCGCGGGCTTGCCGGCATCGCCACCTTGAACCCGGGCACGTGCGCGAACCAGGCCTGCAGGCTCTGCGAATGCTGCGGCCCCTGCCCCCAGCCGCGCCCGACGATCAGGCGGAACACCATGGGTGCACGCAGCCTGCCGCCGTACATGAAATGCCACTTGGCGACCTGGTTGACCATCTGGTCCATCGCGAGCACGGCGAAATCGACGCGCATGTGCACGATCACGGGCCGGTAGCCGTCGAGCGTGGCGCCGAGCGCAAACCCCGTCATCGCCTGTTCGCTCGACGGCATGTCCATCACGCGTTCGGGACCGAAGCGTTCCGCAAGGCCGCGCGTCGTGCCGAAGATGCCGGTCGGCCCCGGCACGCCCGGCCCCATCACGCACACGCGCGGATCGTCGGCCAGCGCCTGCTCCAGCCCTTCGCGGATCGCTTCGGCGAAGCTGCGCAGGCGCATGGCGTCAGCTCCGCGCCGGATGGACGAAGGCGCCCAGATCGCGCGGATCGGGAAACGGCGCCGCGCGCGCGGCGGCGAAGGCCGCGTCGATCTCGGCCGCGATTCTCGCTTCGAGTGCACGTTCTTCCGCCGCCCCCGGCACGCTGTCGCGGCGCAGCTTCTCGATCGGGCAGCGCCTGCGCCACGCATCGATCTCCGCCGGTGTCCGGTAGCCGAGCGCGTCGTCGGGATTGGGGCCGCAATGCTCGAGCCAGCGATAGGTGTCGAACTCCAGAAGATATGGCCCGTTGCCTTTGCGCACGTGATCGAGTGCGATAGCACCCGCATTCCAGACCGCCGCCGCGTCGTTGCCGTCGGCGTGGGCGGACGCCATCGCATAGGCCTTCGCCATGTCGGCGATGCGCCGTCCCGCCGGCTGGCGGCCTTCCATCGCGGAATGCACGGAATAGGCGTTGTTCTCGCACACGAACAGCACGGGCAACCGCCGTGCTGCGGCGAAGTTCATCGATTCGTGGAAGGCACCTTCCTCGGTCGCCCCGTCGCCGAAGAACACGACGCTGACGGAACCTGACTTGCGCCATGTGGCGGACAGGGCCGCCCCCACCGCGATCGGGATCGTGCCGGCAAGGATCGGTGCGGATGCCACGAAGCCCGCCTCGAGATCGATCAGGTGCTGCGAACCGCCGCGCCCGCGCGCGCACCCGGTCTCGCGCCCGTAGAGTTCGGCGAGCATGGCGCGCAGATCGCCGCCCTTGGCGAGATAATGCCCGTGGCTGCGATGGCCACTGAACACGCGGTCGGTCCGCGCAAGTTGCGCACAGATCGCGGCGGGTACGGCTTCCTGCCCGATGCAGAAATGCACGGGGCAGCGCATCTCGCCCTCGGGATAGCGCTTCGCGATCGCTTCCTCGATGCGCCGGATGCGCAGCATCGACGCGAACAGGTCGGGCAGCGGTGCGGGCCCGCCCACGCCGTCAGCCCCGCAGCACGTAGTCGGTCGGCCAGCCGCGCAGCGCTTCGGCGTGCTGCCGGCCCCACGCGACCATCTCGGCAAGCCCCTCGTCCCAACCGATCTGCGGCTTCCAGCCGAGGTCGCGCGCGATCGCCGAACTGTCGAGCCAGTACATCGAATCCTGGCCGAGCCGGTCGGGCGACATCTCGCACAGATCCTCGAACTTCATGCCGAGGGCCGCCGCCGTGCGCTCGACTACCTCGCGGATCGAGGTCGGTTCGGCCGGGCCGACATTGTAGACGCGGCCCAAGGGCGCGCCCTCCGCCGTCAGCCGGATCGCGCGGGCAAGGTCGCGCGCGTGCAGATACGATTTCTTCGCACGCCCGCCGCCATGCAGCGGCAACCGGTTGCCGGTCAGCGCGCACCACACCGCCTTCGGGATCACGCGATGCAGGAGCTGGCCCGGGCAGTAGCAGTTGCTCGGCCGCAGGATGTTCATCGGAAACTTCAGGAACCTGTGCGCGCTCAGCAGATACATGTCGAACGCGACCTTGGATGCCGCGTAGGGACTGGTCGGCTTGATCGGCTCGTCCTCGGTCACCGCATGGTCGACCGAGCCGTACATTTCCGACGTGCCGATATGGATGAAGCGTTCGAGCCAGTCGCGCTTGGAAAGCTCCTCGGCAAGGCGCGCGAGCGCCATCGAATTCGTCTCGAAGAAGCGCCACGAATGCTTCCACGAGACCGCCCCCTCGCCCTGGGCCGCGAAATTGACGATCACCTGCGGGCGCTCGCGGTCGAGCAGCTCCATCAGCAGGTCGAACTCGTACGTCACGTGCCGCGCGTGATAGGCGTAGCCGGCGCGCTTCTCGATGCCCAGCGAGAACGCCTCGGGCCGCAGCGGGTTGCGGCCGATGCCGATCACTTTCGACGGGGCCGCGTGGTCGAGCAGGTGGAACGCCGTGTGGATCGCGAAGGATCCGCCGCCGCCGAGGATCGCGTAGCTCTTGCCGCTCATCTTACCCCGCCCTCCGCGCCACGTTCGGTCACGCGATGATGGTCCAGCAATGGTCGCCCCGGTATCCCGCTTCTGCGAACAGGGCGTGCCATCCGTCGGGGCTGTCGTGCGTGCGCGCCGTCAGCACCCAGTCCTCGAATACAGCCTTCTCGGCCGCGTTTCGATAGGAATCGACCCGCACGAAGGCCCGCCCGCCCGAAACGCGCTGGAGTTCGGCAAGGGCGCGCACCGTACCGTCGCGCGGCAGGTTGTGCACGGTATCCAGCGCAAGCGCGCAGGCGAACGCGCGATCGGCAAAGGGCAGGAATTCGGCCGTGCCCCGCACCAGCCGGCCACGGCAGCGCGCATCGGCGTTCGCCAGCGCATAGGCGGAGATGTCGAGCCCGACGACGTCGAGACCGGGGCACGCGTCGAGAAGGTCGCGCACGAGGAAGCCCTTGGCGCAGCCCACGTCGAGCACGCGGTCGCCCGCGCGAAGCCCGTAGTGCGCGACGACGTCGCGCGCGACCGGGACCCACCGCCCGTCGTAGCGGTAGCCGCCATAGCCGTATTCGCGCGGCCCGTCGAAATATTCCTGCCCGAAGCGCGATGCGACGCGCACGATCTCGGCCGTTTTCGCCGCGCGCCGGCTTGCGACGTCGCGGCGCGTCTTCGGCAGGGATCGCAGCAGATCGATCTCCGCCATCACGACCGCCCGAGCCGGTGATGGATGAAACCGGCGGCCGCCGCCGCCTTCGCGTCGATCGCGCCGTAGGGATCGATCAGCTGCCGGCCCAGCATCCGCGCGGCGAGGGCCGATGGATCGAGCGTGCGGTAGACCGGCCACGGCGTCATGACGACCAGCGCTTCGGCCCCGTCGGCGACGGCATAAGGGTCCGCGCAGACCGTGGCCCCGGCAACGCAGGCCGGATCGGCCGCCGGATCGTGCACGCGCACGCGGCCCGCCCCGAGCCGCGCGACCAGCGCCAGCGACGGCGCGTTGCGCGTGCTCGCCGTGTTCTCCTTGTACGAAAGCCCGAGAATGCCCACCGTGCCGCGCGTGCGCAGGTCGGGCGGCAGCCGCTCGAACGCCCAGTCGCGCCGACGCCGGCTGTTGGCGCGCCACGCGGCGACGATGCCGGCATCGCTGCCCTTCGCGGCGGCAAGGCCCGCGACGGTCTCGAGATCGCGTTCGAGATTTCCGCCCGCGATCCCCAGGCCCGGCATCAGATAGGCGTGCGGGCCGATGCGTTTGTCGAGCCGCAGGGCGGGCACGATCTCGTGCCAGTCGGCGCCGATCTTCTCGGCAAGCTCGCCCAGCGTGTTGGCGACCGACACCGACGCGACGAGGCAGAAATTGATCGCGATCTTGGCAAGCTCGGCGCTTTCGTAGCGCATCTTCAGCACCGGGCAGCCGAACGCTTCGAGCAGGCGGGCATAGGCCGCCGGCAGCGACGCGTCCGGGTCCGCGGCCCCCACGATGAACCGCTCCGGGTTTCGCGCGCGCGCCAGCGCCTCGCCGAACACCAGCGTTTCGACCTGATAGAAGGTGCGCGCGTCCGGCAGGCCCAGGGCGCGCGTGAAGCCGGGCGGCACCTGGCAGAGCACGACGAGGATCGCCTCGGGGGCCAGTTCCGCGAAGACCTGCAGGGCGAGTGCACGCACGCCCGAAAGATCGCTGCGCGCCTGCGCGTCGGTCGGCACGTCGGGGGCGACGATCACGACGTCGCACGCCTTCAGCGCCGAAATGTCGGCCGTGAAAATCTGCCGTGCCCCGTTGTCGCGGATCGCGGCGGGCAGGCCCGGCTCGACCACCGGCAGGTCGCCGATCTTGAGACGTGCTGCGAGCCCGGCATCCGCGTCGTAGCAGACGATCTCGAACCCGGCCGCCGCGATGGCCGTGCCGGTGACGAGGCCCAGATGCGTCATGCCGGCGACGCCGATGCGCGGATTCATGCGGCGACCTCCGCCGACAGGCGCGAAAGCGTTGCGGCGAGCCAGCGGTCGCCCGACAGGTCGGCGGGTGCGCGCGCGGCGCACAGCGCCCTGAAATGCGCGTACTCCGCGTCCCAGGTCGGATCGCCTTCGGGCCACGTCCTCGTTTCTTCCGCCGGGCGGCCCGACGGCATCACGCGCGTGCGCAGCGTCAGCGTCGACGGCCCCCATTTGCACAGCGACGAAAGATGCGCCGAGCCCTTCTCGGCGAACGCGTCGCAGGTGAAATGGTTGCGCCAGCTCAACAGCGTCATGTCGAGATCGAAGGTCGGCCCGCTCGTGCCGCCGCCGGCGAGCTGCACGCGGTCGGGCGCACGGTTCTCGAAGCGGCTCGCCTGCACGACGCGGAAATCGTCGGCGATCTCGCCGAACCAGAAGCGCAGCGTGTCGAGCAGGTGCGAGCCGAGGTCGGGCAGCACGCCCGCACCCGCATCGCGCCAGGCGGATTCGCGCACCAGCCGTGCCGTCCCGTTGCCGTAGAAGAGCCGGCAGTGATAGACGCGCCCCAGCTTTCCGCCGGCCAGCATGTCGCGCAGGGCGGCGAACCCCGGCTCGAAGCGGTGGTTATAGGCCGTGTAGACGACCGCACGGGTGCGGCGCGCGTCCGCCTCGATCCGGTCGAACGCGGCTTCGTCGGCCGCGAACGGCTTTTCGACCAGCACGTGCTTGCCGCGCGCGACCAGATGCGCGACCAGTTCCGCCTTCGGCGCGTCGGGCACGCACAGCAGGGCCGCGTCGTAAGCGCCG
>JAEUKY010000197.1 GCA_016794005.1 Rhodospirillales bacterium | reverse complement strand
GTAGAGCGTGACGACCGGGCCCGGGCGGACCTTCACGATCTGGCCCTTGACGCCGTAATCGTCGAGCACGCCTTCGAGCAGGCGCGCGTTCTGCGCCAGCGCGGTCTCGTCGACCGTCGCGGCCTTGACGATCTTGGGCTTGGTCAGAAGGTCGATCGACGGCG
Organism: Rhodospirillales bacterium; assembly: GCA_016794005.1. Classification (GTDB taxonomy): domain Bacteria; phylum Pseudomonadota; class Alphaproteobacteria; order CACIAM-22H2; family CACIAM-22H2; genus Tagaea. Next base: position 12,992 of record JAEUKY010000197.1, on the reverse strand, counting down.
CCTGGTATTCGCCCTGCACGGCGAGGTCGAGCGCGGTCTGCTTGGGCTTCTTCTTCGCCTCGGGCTTCGCCTTGTCGGGGGCCGCACTGCGCTCGACCAGTTCGGTCGGGGGCACGCGCGGCTTCTCGGGCTCGGGTGCGGTTTCCGGTTCCGGATCCTCCGTGCCGTCGAACGACGGTTCGTGGCGGCTGCGCTTCAGTTCCTGCTTCTCGCGCGCGCGCGCCTTGGCCGGATCGCCGAGCCGCGCCTTCGCGACGATCGTGGCGAGGCCGAGCCACAGGCCGGTGGCCACCTTCGCCGACGTGCGCGCAAGCCAGCCGCCCGCCCATGCCGCCGTGCGGTATTCGCCCCACGTGATCGCAAGCCCGAACACGAACGCGACGAGGGCGAGTGCGGCAACGGCCGTCGCCAGCACGTCGGCCCCGCGGCCGAAATCGGCGCCGAGATTGAGCATCATCGCGAGGAAGAGCTGGCCGACCACGCCGCCAAGCCCGCCGTCGAGCGGGCGCGGCCAGCCGGCCGGTGCGGTCCAGGTCGACAGCGCCATCGCGGCGAGCAGGATCGTGACGGGCAGCAGCGCCACGCGCAGCCACCAGAGATTCATGAAACGCGAGCGCATCAGGCGCCAGCCCCACGCGGCGAACGACACCGGGATCAGCGCGCCCGCGAGGCCCAGCGTCTGCAGGATCATGTCGGCGCACGCCGCACCGGGGAATCCGAGGATGTTGTTGGGCCTGAGGTCGGTGGCGCGGCTGAAGCTCGGATCGGCCGCATCGTAGGTCGCGAGCGAGGCGGCCACGAGGGCGGCAAGCACGAACAGGCCGAGCCCGACGGTCTCGGCCATCCGCTTGCGGAAGAAGGCGCCCGCTCCCTCGGGGAACAGGCCGGTCGTGATGCGGGTCGCGATCGCCATGGGCTTCGTCCTCTAGAGAACCTGCGCGATGCGCGCGAGCGCACGCTCGACCGTGTCGAGATCGTGCACCAGCGCGATGCGGATGAAGGGGATGCCGGTGTTGCTTCCGTCCGGCTCGTTCTTGGTGAGATAGCGGCCGGGCAGCACCTTGATGCCGGCCTGCTCCCACAGCTTCTTGGTCGCCGCTTCGCCGTCGCCGACATCGACCCACAGGAACATGCCGCCCTGCGGGCTGTAGAAGCCGGGCAGCTTGCCCAGATGGCGCGCGGCGGCGGCGAACTTCGCCTTGTAGAGCGCGCGGTTCTCGATCGCGTGCGCCTCGTCGCGCCACAGGGCGGCCGAGGCGAGCTGGATCGGATAGGGGGTGGCCGCGCACGAATAGCTGCGCAGGCGATTGAGCGCCGTCATCGTCGCGGGCGAACCCACGCCGAAGCCCGAGCGCATGCCGGCGGCCGAGCTGCGCTTGGACAGCGTGTGGAAGCAGACGACGTTGTCGAGCGGATGGCCGGCGGGGCCGCGGCCCATCGCGTGCGCCACTTCCACGCCGCCCGGCGGAGGGACGTCGCCGTAATAGAGTTCGGCGTAGCACTCGTCGAGGATCAGCAGGAAGTCGTGCTCGCGCGCCAGCCCGATCGCCTTGCGGATATAGTCGCGCGTGGCGACGGCCCCCTGCGGGTTGCCCGGCGTGCACAGATAGAACACCGCCGTGCGCGCCAGCGTGTCGGCCGGGATCGCGCCGAGATCGGGCAGGAAGCCGGTCGCGCGCGTCGTCGTCAGGAAGACGGGTTCGGCACCGGCCATGACGGCGGCCCCGTAATAGACTTGGTAGAACGGGTTGGGCATCAGCGCCACGGGCGGCTTCCCGCCCTTGGCGCGGCCGACCGCCAGCAGGGCGGCGATGAACAGCCCCTCGCGCGTGCCGGCGACCGGGGCGATCTGGGTCTCGAAATCGATCGTCCCGCCGGCCAGCTTGTAGCGCCGCTCCAGCCAGCCGACGATGGCCTGACGGAACTCGGGCACGCCCTGCAGCGGGGGGTAGGTGTTCCACTTGTCGGCGTTGGCCGCGATTATTTCGGCGGCGAAGGCCGGCGGCTGGTGCTGCGGGTCGCCGACCGACATGGCGACCGGGGCCTCGTTGCTGCGCGGAGTTGCTCCTGCGATCAAATTCGCAAGTCGGGCAAAGGGATAGTCGGCAAGCAGGTCGAGTCGTTCGTTGAGCATGTCCGCCTGGAAACACAAGATTTTGCGCGTCGAACCCTTGCCCATCCGCCGGGGGCGAACAGGTACAAAGGTGAAACAACAATAACCCGGCGACTCTTAAAGTACAAGTTTAAGAGCCGCTTGGGCTACCGAGTCTAGCGGGTGTGATGGATGTTCCCTACGAAATACCCGAGTCGACCCGAGTCGGGGAACAGGAAAAGAACAAAACGTGGTAACCCTCTGATCCACTGGGATTTTGAAATGCCTGCCGCCCCGGCCGGCCGACCACTAGGGATTGGGGCGATCCGATTGGCTTTCCGCCGCAATTCTGTGGGAAAAGAGCCGCCTAGGAGCCGCCCGACACGATGATCATCCCCGTCCTGACCGACCAGTCCACGCGCGGCCTCGTCACGCGCCTGATCCGCAACCATGTAAGCGCCCATTGGGCCAAGCTGGCGCTGGCGACGGTCTGCATGGTGCTGGCGGCGGCCGCTGCGGCGGTCAATGCCTGGCTGATGGAGCCGGTCCTCGACAAGGTCTTCGTCGAGCGCAACGAGACGATGCTCTACCTGATCCCGCTCGCGGTGATCGCGGCCGCACTGGTCAAGGGCGGGGCGAACTACGGGCAGGGCGTGCTGCTCAACGTGGTCGGCCAGCGCATCATCTCGGACCTCCAGATCCGGCTGTTCGCGCTGGCGGTGCGCGCCGATCTCGCCTTTTTCAACGAGAACGCGTCTTCCCGGCTGTCGATCCGGCTGACGCACGACGTGGGCCTGATGCGCCAGGCGATCACGCAGGCGCTGGTCGGCATCTCGAAGGACGCGCTGACGGTCGTCTTCCTCGTGGCGCTGATGTTCTATCAGGACTGGCAGATGGCGATCGCGGCCTTCGTCGTGTTTCCCGTCGCGATCCTGCCGATCGTCAAGCTCGGCAAGCGCATCCGCAAGACGACCACCTCGATCCAGGACACGATCGGCACGCTGATGACCGTGTTCGACGAGGCGTTCCAGGGCATCCGTCACGTGAAGTCCTACCGCATGGAGGACGAGGAGACCGGCAAGGCCAGGCGCGCGGTCGAGGGCATTTACCGCCTCCTGCAGAAGCAGGCGCGCACGCGTTCGGCCGCGTCGCCGATCATGGAGACGCTGGGGGCGTTCGCCGTCGCCATCGTGATCTTCTACGGAGGCGCGCGCGTCATCGAGGGCGCCACCACGCCCGGCACGTTCTTCTCGTTCATCACCGCGCTGCTGCTGGCCTACCAGCCGGTCAAGAGCCTGGCGAACCTCAATTCCACGCTGCAGGAAGGCCTGTCGGCGGCCGCGCGGGTGTTCGCGCTCGAGGACATGCGGCCCAGCATCGTCGACCGGCAGGGCGCGAAGGCGCTCGAGAACGTGCGCGGCGACATAAGATTCGAGAACGTCGCGTTCGGCTACCGGGCCGACCGCCGCGCGCTCGACGGCATCGACCTCGTCGTGCCGGCCGGCAGGACCGTGGCGTTCGTCGGCCCGTCGGGCGGCGGCAAGACGACGCTGCTGAACCTGCTGCCGCGCTTCTACGACGCGGACGAAGGCCACGTGCGCGTCGACGGACACGACGTGCGCGACGTCACGCTCGGCTCGCTGCGCGAGAACATCGCGCTGGTCACGCAGGAGACCGGCCTTTTCCACGACACGATCGCGATGAACATCGCCTATGGCAGGCCCGCGGCACCGGTCGAGGACATCCGCGAGGCGGCGCGCCTGGCCGGCGCGCTGGAGTTCGTCGAAGCGCTTCCCGACGGTTTCGCCACCGTCGTGGGCGAGCGCGGCGTGAAGCTGTCGGGCGGCCAGCGCCAGCGCATCGCCATCGCGCGCGCCTTCCTGAAGAACGCGCCGATCCTGCTGCTGGACGAGGCGACGAGCGCGCTGGACAACGAATCCGAGCGCGTCGTGCAGGCCTCGCTCGCCACGCTGATGAAGGGGCGCACGACCGTCGTGGTCGCCCACCGCCTGTCGACGGTCGTGGACGCGGACATCATCTACGTGATCGAGAGCGGCCGCGTGGCCGAGAGCGGCACGCACGGCGAGCTCCTGGCCCGCGGCGGCACCTATGCCCGGCTGCATGCACTTCAGTCGGCCGAGCGGCGCAACGGCGAAACCGCCCCCTGAAACGCGGACGGGCCGGGGAAGATCCCCGGCCCGCCGCCATCCCGCCGCCGGAGCGGAAGGAAGTTACTGGACGCTTTCGCCGTGCAGCGAGAGGTCGAGGCCGTCGCGCTCGGCTTCGTCCGAGACGCGCAGGCCCACGATCAGGTCGACGATCTTGAGCAGGATGAACGATCCGATGCCCGAGAAGAGCAGCGTGCCGACCACCGCGTAGACCTGGATCATGAACTGGCCGGGATTGCCTTCCAGCACGCCCTGCAGGCCGTCCGGCAGTGCCGCCGACGACGACAGCGCGCCCACCGCGAACACGCCCGTCAGCAACGCGCCGACGATGCCGCCCACGCAGTGCACGCCGAACACGTCGAGCGAGTCGTCGTAGCCCAGCGCCTTCTTGAGGCTGGTCGAGGCCCAGAAGCACACGATGCCCGCGACGATGCCGATGACGAGCGAGCCGCCGGGCATCACGAAGCCCGAGGCCGGCGTGATCGCGACGAGGCCGGCGACCGCACCCGAGATCACGCCCAGGACCGACGGCTTGCCGCGCGTGGCCCACTCGGCGAACATCCAGCCCAGGGCCGCCGCCGCCGTGGCGATCTGCGTGACCGCCATCGCCATGCCCGCGCGCCCGCCGGCCGCACCGGCCGAGCCCGCGTTGAAGCCGAACCAGCCGACCCACAGCAGCGAGGCGCCGATCACGGCGAGGACGAGGTTGTACGGCGAGAAGTTCTCGGTGCCGTAGCCGCGGCGCTTGCCCAGCACGATCGCCGCGACGAGGCCCGCGATGCCCGCGTTGATGTGCACGACCGTGCCGCCCGCGAAGTCGAGCGCGCCGAGGCCGAAGAACACGCCGTTCGGGTGCCACACCGCGTGCGCGACGGGCGCGTAGATCAGGATCGACCACAGGCCGACGAACCACAGCATCGCCGAGAACTTCATGCGGTCGGCGAACGCGCCGCAGATCAGCGCCGGCGTGATGATCGCGAAGGTCATCTGGAACATCATGAACACGACCTCGGGGATCGTGAACGCCACGGCCGCGTCGCCCGTGCCCAGCGTGAACGGATCGGCGTAGCCCATGCCCGCGAGGAAGAAGCGCGAGAAGTCGCCGACATAGGCCCCGCCTTCGCCGAAGGCCAGCGAGTAGCCCACGACCATCCACAGCACCGTCACCAGCGCGGTGATCGAGAAGGACTGCATCATCGTGGCGAGCACGTTCTTCTTGCGCACCATGCCGGCGTAGAACAGCGCCAGGCCCGGGATCGTCATCAGGAGGACGAGGGCGGTCGAGGTGAGCATCCACGCGGTGTCGCCGGTGTCGATCTTCGGCGTGGCGGCCTCATCGGCGAAGGCGGAGCCGACCAGCCCCACCGTTCCCACCAACGCAAGCGCACCCAGGCGCGCGAGCTTTTCGAGTTTCGTCATCTGTCGTCGTCTCCTGGCTGTCCCGGCGGGGACCGGGAAGGTTGCGCTCGGGGATGCGTCCCCCTCGCGAAGAATGGTCTGGATAGTCAAGAATCGTGCCATCGGAGCGCGGCAATGCTGCATCGCAACAACCCTTGATTCCATTCGGCTTTCGGCGATCTGCCCGCCGCTTTTCCGGCACGCGTTTCCGGCTGCCCCGATCCGGGGATCGGGGATTGGTTATTTTATAGGCAGATTATCTGTCTATTTTTAGGGCAAACAGGCCCTAAAGCGCCTCGACATTGGTCTCGCCGGTGCGGATCCGCACGGCGTGGCTGACTTCGAGGACGAAGATCTTTCCGTCGCCGATCTTGCCGGTATTGGCGGCTTTCTGGATCGCCTCGACGACGCGCTCGACCATCGGTTCGGCGACCGCGACCTCGATCTTCACCTTGGGCAGGAAATTGACCGAATATTCGGCACCGCGATAGATCTCGGTCTGCCCCTTCTGGCGGCCGAAACCTTTGACCTCGGTCACGGTAAGACCCTGGACGCCCAGCGCCGTCAGGGCTTCGCGGACCTCGTCGAGCTTGAAGGGCTTGATGACCGCCATAACCATCTTCATGACCGAATTTCCTCTCTCGTAGGACGTGTACGGACCGAAAGGGTTTCAAGAAGCATGCCGCACTGCCGAAAGGGCGTGCAACCCCTATCGTTCGCACCCGCAAAACCGTCCGCTGGACCGCCCGCCCGCCGTGGCCTAGCTTTCGGGGCATGGAAAAGCCGGTCCTGAGCACAGACGTCGCGATCGTCGGCGGCGGCCTCGTCGGGCTGTCGCTGGCCCTCGCCCTTGCCCGCGCCGACATCCGCTCGGTCGTCGTCGATGTCGACGACCCGTCGAGCAAGACGGTCGACGCGTTCGACGGGCGCGGCTCGGCGATCGCGTTGGGTTCGGCGCGCGTGCTGCAGGGCATCGGGCTGTGGCCGTATCTGGAACGCCACGCCGAACCGATCCTCGACATCCGCGTGTCGGACGGCGATTCGAGCCTCTACCTGCACTACGACCACCGCGAGCTCGGCAGCGAGCCGTTCGGCTACATCGTCGAGAACCGCTACACGCGCCGCGGGCTCTATGCGTGCCTGGCGCAGGAACCGCGCGTCACGCTCGTGGCCCCCGACACGGTCGCGGAAGTCCGCGCGGAATCCACCGGCACGCAGGTGCGCCTCCAATCGGGGACGCGCATCGAGGCGCGGCTCGCCGTGGCGTGCGACGGGCGCCCCTCGCCCACGCGCAAGGCCGCGGGCATCGGCGCGCTGCGCTGGAACTACGAGCAGCACGCCATCGTGTGCGCGATCAGCCACGAGAAGCCGCATCGCGGCATCGCCAACGAACGCTTCCTGCCCGCCGGCCCCTTCGCCGTGCTGCCGCTGCCCGACGCGCCCGACGGCACGCACCTGTCGTCGATCGTGTGGACCGAGCGGCCCGAGCTGGCGGCGATGTTCGCCAAGCTGCCCGACGACGAATTCGTCGACGAGATCCACGAGCGCTTCGGCTGGGGGCTCGGGCGCATCGGGCTTGCCGGCGGACGCTGGGTCTATCCGCTGGTCTTCGTGCAGGCCGAAAGCGCCACCGGCCCGCGTCTGGCGCTGGCGGGCGACGCGCTGCACGGCATCCATCCCATCGCGGGCCAGGGGCTCAATCTCGGCCTGCGCGACGTGGCGGCCCTTGCCGAGGTGCTGGCGGATTCGGCACGCCTCGGCCTCGATATCGGGGCGGCCGACACGCTGGAGCGCTATGCGCGCTGGCGCGGCGTGGACACCGTGGGCCTGTCGGCCGTGACCGACGGGCTGCTGCGGCTGTTCTCGAACGACATCGGGCCGCTGAAGCTGGCGCGCGACATCGGCCTTGCCGCCGTCGACCGGATCGCCCCGCTGAAGCGCGTGTTCATGCGCGACGCGATGGGCACGCTCGGCACGCTGCCGCGGCTGATGCGCGGCGAGGCGTTGTAAGGCGCGGCGGCTCAGGCCGACGGCAGGACCACGCGCACGCAGGTCCCGTTGCCGGGCCGCGAATCGATGATCATCTCCCCGCCGTGGAGCTCGGCGAACATCTTCGCGAGCGGCAGGCCCAGACCGGTCCCCGATTTCGTGCGGATTTTCGGATCGCCCGACGTCTCGAACGGACGAACGGCGCGCGTCGCCTCGTCGGCGGTCATGCCCGGCCCGCGGTCGATGACGCGGAACTCCACGCGCCCGTCGGCGATCCGGGCGGCTGCGACGCGGACGATGCGGTCCGCGCCGGCGAAGCGTATCGCATTTACAACGAGATTGAGCAGCAGTTGGACGAGCGCCTGGCGGTCGCCGGGAAACACGAGGCCCGCCTCGATGTCTGCGGTGTCCAGCGCCACGCTTTCTTCCTGCGCGAATCTCTCCGCGAGTTGGCGGACGTTCTCGACCAGTTCGCGCGCATCGACCGCTTCGAGCGTAAGTTCCCATTTCCCTGCCTCGATCTTGGACAGGTCGAGGACGCGCTGGATGACGGCGAGCAGATGCGTCGCGCTGAAGCGGATGTCGGCCGCATAGTCGCGGTACCGCGTTGGCCCGCCAAGCCCCATCGCATCGCTTGCGATGACGTCGGAGAAGCCGATGATGGCGTTGAGCGGCGTGCGGATCTCGTGGCTCATCTGGGCGAGGAACGCCGTCTTGCGCCGCGCGATTTCCGTCAGATGGTCGATCTGCCGGCGCGCCGCGGCTTCGGCGGCTGCGCGCGTCGCGATCATCGCCGAAACGGATTCGGCCCGGCGACGCAGCCACATGCCGGCGACCACGATGGCGAAAGCGGCACTGGCCGAAACGAGGCCGGGACCCGCCGAGCGCACGAGCCATGCCTCGAGGATCACGCTTCGCGGCACGCTCGCCAGAACCAGGAGATTCGTCCCCGGAACGCGCGCGGCGTCGGCAAGCTGCGTCACGCCGGTCGTCGGGGAAACGATATAGCCTGCCTTGCCGAAACTCGCGCTTGGCGGCAGGTTCCGGCGCACGGCGCCGAGCAGGGCCGTTTCCGGATACCGGGCATAGAGCGTTCCGCCGGAGTCGACGAGGCTGATGGTGGTCGCGCCGAGCTTCGCGAAGAACGTCGAGAAATAGCCGGGGCTCAGCCGGGCCGCGATCACGCCGCCGAAGGCGCCGTCCTTGCCCGCCACGCGCCGCGAGACGGTGATGTTGACCGCCGTACCCGGAGCCGGGGCCTGGATCGGCGGCCCGATGCGCATGCCGCCGTCGGGATCGTCGCGATGCGCCGTGAAGACCGGTCGATCGGAAAGATCGGTCGACAGCGGCGCAGGCGAGTTCCAGTTCACGCGCACGCGGCCGTCGGTTCCGATCAGGGCAAGCCCGTGGATCGCCGGCGAGGCGATCTGCGCGCGATGCAGGATCGCGTAGCTCTCGTCGCGCGACTCGGGGACGACGAGATCCGATCCCGGCATTCCGACATTGATGCTTTCCAGCGCATGCGCGGCAGCCCCGAAGACCTGGCCGACATAGACGGCGGCTGCCTCGGCCTGGATCGTCACCTGCCGTTTGGCTTCCGCTTCGACGCGCTCGTAGGCCCGCCAGATCTGGATGCCTGCCAGGATGGCGATCGTGCCCAGAAGCAACGCAAGAACGATGTTCGCCCGCCGGCCGTCGAACTGCCCCTCGATGCGCCGCAGCTCCGGCGGCAGGTCGACGCCGCCATGCGTCACTGCCGGCTTCGATCGTGCGGCGACGCTTTCCCCAAACTCCGCCGGCAAAATCCTGCTCATCGTGAATCTCTGACGATCGAACGGAGGGCGGATTCAGTTAACTGCACACTCGGTGTACAAAACATTAATGCGGAACCCGAGGCTGGCGGGCCTTCGGATTCGAATCCCGGCATCGACACGACAGTCGTTGACCCGTCGCAATACAGAGCCGTCCCACCCGGCACCCCGGACCGCCTGTTGACGGCCGTTGACCGTCAACAAAGGTTTTAAATCATATCAACGGTTTGCCTGTTGACGGTGACGGGAAATCGCGTCCGTCAAGCAAGTTTTGCCGATTACATATGAACTTTTCAAACAGCGCACGCGCGGGGGTGGAGGCCGCGCGATCCGCCGAGACTGCCACGATTTAAGATTATTTTCAAGTCCGGTTCCGCATTGACCTGCCGCAATGCGCACGCACCCGGCGACGCGCGAGGATGGCGTCATCGTCAACCGATCCCGAGGAGATCGCCATGCAACGACGGATTTTTCTGGCCGCGACCGCCGCCGCCCTGCTGGCCGCGACGGGTGCGGCGGCGCAGGGCATGGGCGGCATGAGCGCCGCCGAGCGCGAGAAGATGCGCGAACGCATGCGCAAGCGCTGGGACGAGATGGACCATGACGGCCGCGCGCACGCGATGGAGCGCATGCGCGGCCGCCGCCACGAGCCGAAATACGAGGACATGCGCGAACGCTGGGACAAGATGAGCCCCGACGACCGCCGCAAGATGATGGAACGCCACGACGGACGCCATGGCGAGCACCATCGCGGCGGGAAGGGCTAGTCCTTCAGGAACGAAGCCCAGCGCCGCCGCTTCTCGGCCGGCCCCATCGCGGCATGTGCGGGGCTGGTCGAGGGCAGCGTGGCGAAGTCGTGCCCGTCCGTCGGCTGCGCGTGCCGGCGATAGAGTGCCGCCGCCGTCGCCCCGTTGAATCCGACCCGCGCGATCGCCGGATGGCGCTTGAAGAACGCCGCGAAATCGTTGGGCCGGATCGTGTCGCCGCGGATCGCGGAATCGAGACTGCCCGGCCGCACCGCGGCTTCGCACACGTCCCACACCGCGACCTTCGCACGCAGCAGGGCGGCGACCCGCGCCTCGTAGGGTTCTTCGGGCGCGAAGCCGAAGACGGCGCCGAGGATCGGCCAGAACGCGTTGCGCGGATGCGCGTAGTATTGCCGGGCCGCGAGCGACGCCTGCCCCGGCAGTGTGCCGAGGATCAGCAGGCGCGCGTCGGGCGCCGCGATCGGCGGAAAGCCGCGGTCGCGATCAGCGGCCAAGCACGTGGCGGACCATGCCGCGGGCGATCTCCTCCTCGCCCATCAGCACGAAATCGGCGCCGCATTTCTTCAGATGCTCGACCGCCTCGCCGCTGTGGGCGCGCGCGACGATGCGCGTCGACGGGGCGGCCAGCCGCGCGGTCTCGACGATCGAGCCCGCCTCGAACGGATCGGGGATCGCGACGACGAGCCAGCCCACGTCGCCGCGCGCCAGCGCTTCGGGCGCACCGGACGTGGCGAAACTGCCCGCATGGACGCTCGCCCCGCGCGCGTCGAGCCCGGCGAGTGCCGCCGCGTCGTCGTCGACGACCGACAGCGGGACGCCGCCGTCCAGCAGGGCCGGGCTGACGCGCGAGCCCACGCGCCCGTGCCCGACCAGGATCGCGCGGCTGCGCGGGGCCGGAGCCGGCGGAACCGGGGCCGGCGGTGCGGCAGCTTCGCTTTCGCCCGCCCAGCGTTCGAGCGCGAAGAAGCACAGCGGATTGACGAGGATGGACAGCAGCGCGCCCGCCACGATCAGGTCGCGCGCGGCCGTCGGGATCAGGCCCAGATCGATGCCGAGCACGGCGAGGATGAACGAGAATTCGCCGATCTGCGCGAGGCTCGCCGCGATGGTCAGCGCCGTGCCGTGCGTGTGGCCGAAGGCGCGCACGATCAGATAGGCGGCGAGCGACTTGCCCAGCACGACGATCAGGAACGCCGCGAGGATCGGCAGCGGGCGTTCGACCAGCGAGGCCGGGTCGAACAGCATGCCGACCGACACGAAGAACAGCACGGCGAAGGCGTCGCGCAGCGGCAGCGTTTCCTTCGCCGCCTGGTGGCTCAGCGCGGATTCCGCCAGCACCATGCCGGCGAAGAACGCGCCCAGCGCGAACGACACGCCGAACAGCTTGGCCGCTCCGTAGGCCACGCCCAACGCGATCGCCAGCACCGACAGGCGGAACAGCTCGCGCGACCCGGTATGCGCGACATAGTGCAGGCACCACGGGATCAGCCGCCGCCCGATCACCAGCATGAAGGCGACGAAAAGCGCGATCTTGGCGCCCGTGACCAGCAGCGTGCCGGCGACGGGGCCGAGCTGCAGGTCCGCGAGCAGTCCGGGCAGCGGGATCGGTGCCGGCGACGTGCCGCCCATCAGGCCCGCGAGCGGCGGGATCAGCACGAGGGCGAGGACCATCACGAGATCCTCGACGATCAGCCAGCCCACGGCGATGCGCCCGCGCTCGGTCTCGACCAGTCTTCGTTCCTGCAACGCGCGCAGCAGCACGACCGTGCTGGCGACCGAAAGGGCGAGACCGAAGACGAGCCCGGCCCCCCACGGCCAGCCGAAGCTCCACGCCAGCGCCATGCCCATCGCGGTCGCGACGGCGATCTGGCCCAGCGCCCCCGGGATCGCGATGGCGCGGACCGACAGCAGGTCCTTCAGCGAGAAATGCAGGCCGACGCCGAACATCAGCAGGATCACGCCGATCTCGGCGAGCTCGGTGGCGATCGACTGGTCGGCGACGAAGCCGGGCGTGAACGGCCCGACGAGGATGCCGGCCGTCAGATAGCCGACGATCGGCGGCAGCCGGACCTTGTTGGCGAGCAGTCCCAGAAGGAACGCAAGCGCAAGGCCGACGGCGACCGTCGCGATGAGAGGGGTTTCATGCGGCATCGGCGCTCCTGTTTCCGGAAAGGATACAGGAGCGCTGCCAAATTACAAAAGACGTGGAATGCGGAGCTTAGGCCGCGAGCTTGGCGGTCGCGATCTCGATGCGGGCGGCCAGTGCCGCGCGCTCGCCGTCGTCGGTGGCGGCACCGAGCTTGGCGCGCAGCGTCTCGATTTCCTTGCCGATTGCCGCCTTGTCGATCTCCGACACGCGCACCGCCTCGTCCGCCAGCACGGTGACGCGCTCGGCCGAGGCTTCGGCGAAGCCGCCGGCGACGAAGATGCGGTCCTTGACGGCACCGCCGTCGTACACCGCGATCGTGCCGGTGCGCAGCGTCGAGATGACGGGCGCATGGCCCTTCAGCACGCCGAAATCGCCCTCGCTGCCGGGGACGACGACCATCTCGACGTCCTCGGAAACGAGCAGTCGCTCGGGGCTGACCAGTTCGAACTTCGTGCGCTCGGCCATCGTCGTCTAACCTCAGGCCGCTTCGGCGGCCATCTTGCGCGCCTTGGCGCGGGCTTCCTCGAGCGTGCCGACCATGTAGAAGGCCGCTTCCGGCATGTCGTCGCAGTTGCCCATGACGATTTCCTTGAAGCCCTTGATCGTGTCCTCGAGCTT
>JAEUKY010000048.1 GCA_016794005.1 Rhodospirillales bacterium | reverse complement strand
ATCTTAAAGGGATACGCGGATGGTCGCGCGCGTCGCCACGGTGGCGTTCCAGGGGGTCGAGACGGTCGCGGTCGACGTGCAGGTGCAGGTCGCGTCGGGGGTCCCCGCCTTCGCGGTCGTCGGGCTGCCCGACAGCGCCGTGAAGGAAAGCAAGGAGCGCGTGCGCGCCGCGCTCGCGGCCATCGGGCTGGCGCTGCCGGGCAAGCGCATCACGGTCAATCTCGCCCCCGCCGATCTCGCCAAGGAGGGCGCGCATTTCGACCTGCCGATCGCGTTGGGCCTGCTCGTCGCGATGGGCGCGTTGCCGGCGGATCTGGTCGAGCGTTACGTCGTGCTGGGCGAACTGACGCTCGACGCGCGCATTCTGCCCGTGCCCGGCGTGCTGCTTGCGGCGATGGCGGCACACGCGCGCGGGGCGGGCCTCGTCTGCCCGGAGGCGTGCGGCGGGGAAGCCGCGTGGGCGGCCGCGGCGCGCGATTTCGAGATCCTCGCGGCACCCACGCTGCTGTCGCTGCTCAACCATCTGCGCGGCGGGCAGATGCTGGCGCGGCCCGAGCCGCGTCTGGGCGAGGCATCGCCGGGCGGGCCCGACCTTCGCGACGTGAAGGGACAGGAGACAGCCAAGCGTGCACTCGAAGTGGCAGCGGCCGGCGGCCACAACCTGCTGATGGTGGGGCCCCCGGGGGCGGGCAAGTCGATGCTGGCGCGCTGCCTGCCCGGCCTGCTGCCGAAGCTGTCGGCGGCCGAGGCGCTGGAAGTGTCGACCGTGCGCTCGCTTGCGGGCCTGCTCGGCGACGGGCGCATCGCGGCATCGCGGCCGTTCCGCGATCCGCACCATACCGCCAGCCACGTGGCGCTGATCGGCGGCGGCCCGCGCGCCCGGCCCGGCGAGGTGAGCCTTGCCCATCTGGGCGTGCTGTTCCTCGACGAGCTGCCGGAGTTCCCGCGCGCCGCCCTCGAAGCGCTGCGCCAGCCGCTGGAAACCGGCCGCGCCGTGGTGGCGCGCGCGCAGGCGCACGTGAACTATCCCGCGCGCGTGCAGCTCGTCGCGGCGATGAACCCGTGCCGCTGCGGCCATCTCGACGATCCCGCACAGGCCTGCGGGCGCGCCCCGCGCTGTGCGGCCGACTATCAGGCGCGCATTTCCGGCCCGCTGTTCGACCGCATCGACCTGCATGTCGACGTGCCGCCGGTCGCCGCGCGCGACCTGTCGCTGCCGCCGCCGGCCGAAGGTTCGGCCGAGGTGGCCGGCCGCGTGGCCGCCGCGCGCGAACGCCAGCGGGCGCGGTTCGAAGCGCTGCCGGAAGGGAGCCGACCGCGTTCCAACGCCGAACTCGACGGGCAGGCGCTGGAATCGCTCGCCGCACCCGAACCCGCCGGGCGCCGGCTGCTCGACGAGGCGGCCGACCGCATGCGGCTTTCGGCGCGCGGCTACCATCGCGTCATGCGCGTGGCGCGCACGCTTGCCGATCTGGATGCGGCCGCAATCCCGTCGCGCGCGCACGTGGCCGAGGCGCTGGGCTACCGGCGCGTGCGCGCCGCGGGCTAGTTCAGGCCGGAACGGGCAGCCGCACGATCGCGATCGTGCCGCCGGTCTCGCCCGCGCGCACGGCGAGCGTGCCGTCGAGCCGGTCGACCAGCGATTTCACCACGGCAAGCCCGATGCCTATACCTGCGGCGGCCGTCGTCGGATCGTCGTGCACCAGGAAGGGTTCGCCCACGCGCGCGGCGAGTTCGGCGGGCATGCCGGGCCCTTCGTCGGCGATGGCGATCTCGACCTGCGTGCCGTCGCGGCGCACCGAAACGTCGACGCGCCCGCCGTCAGGCGAATGGCGCACCGCGTTCGACAGCAGGTTGGCGACGATCTGGTGCAGCGCGCGGCGGTTGAGTGGCAGCTTTCCGTCCGCCTTCGCGGCGAGGCGCACGCGCACGCGCCGGCGCGCGGTTTCCTCGGCAAGGCGCGCCACCGCCTGCTCGACCGTCTCGTGCAGGTCGGTCTCCTCGCGCGCCAGCGGCTGGCGCGGCCCTTCGGCGGGGGCCAGGTGCAGCAGGTCGTCGATCAGCGACAGCAGGTGCTGGCCGCTGTCGTTGATGTGGCCGACATAGACGTTCGCGCGCGCGCCGACGGGGCCGGCGAAGCCGTCGCGCACCATCTCGGAGAAGCCGAGGATCGCGTTGAGCGGCGTGCGCAGCTCGTGGCTCATGTGCGCGAGGAAGGCGCCCTTCGCCCTGTTCGCCGCCTCGGCGTCGCGCATCGCGCGTTCGGCCTGCGCGCGCGCGGCGCGCGCTTCGTCGGCCAGCGCCGCGTCGCGCCGCACGCGGCGGATCGCGAACACGCTGAACGCGATGTAGATCGCCGACAGCAGCACCATCAGCGCCAGCGTGCGGTAGAGCTCCTCGCGCCACGCGGCGAGCACGACCTGTTCGTCGAAGGCGGCGGTGGCGAAGACCGGATGGTCCTGCGACACCCTGTAGCCGTAGAGGCGCGCGATCCCGTCGAGCGAGGAAACCGCCCGGAACGTGCCGTCGCGCGTGCGGCCCGCGACCGACATCAGGTAGCCGTCGCGCCGGATGCTCTGCCCGACGAAGCGGTCGCCGGCCGGCACGCGCGCGATGACCGTGCCGTCGGAGCTGAACAGCGTGGCGCCGTCCACGCCCAGCGTTTCCATGAAGCTTTCGAAATAGCTCGGCTCGACCAGCACCGACACGAGGCCCGAGAACCCGCCGGCCGCGTCCTCCAGCCGGAGCGAGATCGGGATGAGCCGCGTGCCGGTCGCGCGGCCGACCATCGGCGCGCCGATCCGCAGGCCGCGGTCGGCGCTGTCGCGGTGGTGGACGAAATAGTCGCGGTCGCGCACGTCGGCGGGCGGCACGACGGGGCCGTACGACGTCGCGAAAAGCCGGCCCGCGGAATCGACCACGCCGATGCCCTGGAAGCCGAGCGAGGCGAGATTCGCCCGGCGCAGCACGTCGAGCAGCTCGTCGGCGTCGTGCGGCAGCACGATGCCGGGCGCGCGCGGATCGACGCTGAGGCTGCCGAGCGCGCGGCGCGCCTGGCGCATCGTCACGTCCGTGAACTGCAGCAGGGCGTGCGCGGCGTTGTGTGCGGCCTGTTCGTGGCGGCGGATCGCGTCGCGGTAGCTGGCATGCAGGCCGGCGCCGATCACCGCGAACATCAGCAGCAGCACCGCGCCGAAGCCCGCCGCGAGCAGCGGGACCGACGTCCAGCGCCCCGCCTGACGCCGGATATCCGCCGCATTCGCCCCGCCGATGTCGCGATCCGGTCCCCCCATGCCGAGGAATATGGGGCGCATTCCGTATAGCGGAGATTAATTTTTGCGCAGTTTGTCGGCCCGGCATCGCGGCCGGCGGGGCCGGAATCGCGGATTCGCAAATTGAAACAGAACGGTTAACACCTGCGGACGAATGCCCGGAAGGCTTGTCCGACGCGAGTCGGGCCATATACAATTCTTGTGTGTGATTGGGGGAATCATGGGGGGCGAGTCGGAAATCGACCGGTTGGAGCTTCCCGCGACCGGCGAACTCGCCGCGATCGGCGATCTCAAGACGGTCCTGCTCGAGCGGCTGGCCGCCGGCATGCCGGTGCATCTCGACGCGCGCCATGTCCACGAGCCGTCGACCGCCCTGATCCAGCTCGTCGAATCCGCCGCCGCCGCGTTCGGCGCGCGCGAGCTCGCCTTCGGCCTGGTCGAGCCGTCCGACGCGCTGTGCTCGGCCTACGAGGATCTCGGGCTTTTCGGCGCGCTGATGTCGCGCATCGCGGTGGCCGGATGAGTTCGGACGAAGACGACCTGCAGCGCATCTTCTTCCTCGAATGCGAGGAACTGGTCGCCAGTGCCGAACAGAGCGTGGAGACGATCCGCGGCGGCGAGGCGGCCGACGACGCGATCAACGCGCTGTTCCGCGCGGTGCATTCGATCAAGGGCGGGGCCGGCGCGTTCGGCCTCGACCGGCTGGCGAAATTCGCGCACGCGTTCGAATCCTTCATGGACCTGCTGCGCAAGGGCCGCGCGTCGCTCGACCCGGCCGCGATCGACCTGCTGTTCGACGGCGTGGACGTGCTGCGCATGCTGGTCGACGAGGTGCAGGCCGGCACGCCGGCCCCGCCCGAGCGCCACGACGTCGCGTTCGCGGCGCTGCGCCGCGCGGCCGGCCTCGAAGAGACGGCGCCGGCACCGGCCGCGACGCCGGAAATCGCGATCCCGGCCGCGGCACCCGAGCCCGAAGCGGCCCCGCAGCGCCAGTACCGCATCGCGCTGACGCCGGGCCCGCGCATGCTGGCGGCGGGCGTGGATCCGCTGCGCGTGATCGCCAACCTGAAGGCGCTGGGCAGCGTGTCGGTCGAGATCGACGCCGCACGGCTTCCCGCCCTCGACGCGCTCGACACGTCGGTCTGCCATTTCGGCTGGACGATCGCGCTCGAGACGTCGGCCCCGCGCGACGAGATCGACGAGATCGCCGGCATGATCGACGACCTCGCCGACGTGAAGGTCGAGGAC
>JAEUKY010000033.1 GCA_016794005.1 Rhodospirillales bacterium | reverse complement strand
GACCGTCAAGGACATCGGCGACGGGCTGAAGCGCGTCGCCGGCCAGAAGGCCTACGACCTGATCGAATGGAAGATCGATCCGATGATCCAGAAGATCGTCGCCGGCTGGCCCAAGCGCATGGCGGCCAAGCGTTCGCGCGCAATGGGCTTCACCGTCGACGCGTCGGTCGACGAGCTGATCCAGAACTACATCGACGACGACATGCCGAAGGCGTGACGTTCGGCAGCGGGGCGGCATATTGCCTTGCGGCGATGTTCGGCATAAGATGCCATCTTCGATAGATCGACATATTCGGAACAATCATGAGTTTTCTGATTTTTCAGGTCGCCGTCCTGTTCCTGCCCGGACTGATCTGGGCATCGATCGACGCCAAGTACGTGGCGAAACGCGACCTGCCGCAGTTCCAGCTTCTGCTGAACGCGTTCCTGTTCGGGATATTCACGTACACGCTGCTGTTCGTCCTGATGCGCCAGTGGGGTCATGCGCCGGCATTTCTCGGCGCGTTCGACGAGACGACCGAGAAACTCCAGATCGGCAAGGCGGTCGACGAGATCGCGCTGGCGGTCGCCCTTTCGTTCGCGCTTTCCGTCGGCTGGGTCTATCTGGGCACGTACAAGGTTTTCAACCGGGCGCTTCAGAAGATCGCCGCGACCAAGAAATTCGGCGACGAGGACGTCTGGGACTTCGTCTTCAACTCGAACGAGGCAGCGGTCGAATACGTCAACGTGCGCGATTTCTCGAAGAAGATCGTATACTCGGGTTGGGTGAAGGTATTCTCCGACCGTGCCGATCTGCGCGAACTTGTCCTGCGCGACGTCAAGGTCTACGACTTCGACGCCACACCGCTTTTCGACATGCCGCTTGTCTACGTTGCCCGGAAGAAGGACGATGTCGACATCGAGTTCCCGTACCGTCCGTAACCCGGCCGGAACCGGACGAGGAGAGTTTCGCAATGATGAATTCGAAGCCGCAGCCGCAGCCCAGGCCGACCGGCCTGACGGAAGGTCACGTCGTGAAGGGCGGCGTCAACCCGCCGACATCGCAGGTCGTCGTGCGTCCGCCGCCGCCTGCGCCGATCCGGCCGGCGCCGGCCAGCGGATCGGGCACGCTGAAGCCTTAGAAATTCGGAAAGCCTAGAGCGACACCGACATCCCGCCGTCGACGACCAGCGTCTGGCCGGTGAGGAAGCTGCCCGCATCCGAGGCGAGCAGCAGGACCGCACCGCCCAGTTCCTTGGGATCGCCCCAGCGGCCCAACGGCGTGCGGCGCACGATCATCGCGTTGAATTCCTTGTTCTCGATGAGCGGCGTGTTGAGCTCGGTCAGGAAATAGCCTGGGGCGATGCCGTTGACGAGCACGCCCCTGGGCGCCAACTCGACCGCCATCTGGCGGATCATGCCTTCCAGCGCCGTCTTCGCGGCCGTGTAGGCGACGATGCTGGGCCGGCCGAGATGTGCCGTCAGCGACGTGGTGTAGACGATGCGCCCGCTGCCGGCCGCCGTCATGAATTTCGCCGCCTCGCGCCCCAGCACGAAGCCCGCGCGCAGGTGCTGGCCGATGGTCGTGTCGAAATCGGCGGTCTTGTACTCCAGCAGCGGGGCGCGGATGTTCGAGCCCGCGTTGGAAACGAGGATGTCGAGCCGCCCGTGGCGCTTGTGCACGCCCGCGACGGCGGCCACGCACGCCGCCTCGTCGGTCACGTCGAAGGGCAGCGCCTCGCCGCCGAGCTTGGCCGCCGCCGCCGACAGCTCGTCCTTGTTGCGCGCGTTGAGCACGACCTTGGCGCCCGCACCGGCGAGGGCCGCCGCCATCGCGAAGCCGAGGCCGCGCGAAGCGCCGGTGACGAGGGCGACGCGCCCGGTGAGGTCGAACGACTTGAGGGACATGGCGGAAGCGGCTCCATCCGTTTGCTGGGGATGGCGAATGTAGGCCGT
>JAEUKY010000024.1 GCA_016794005.1 Rhodospirillales bacterium | reverse complement strand
GCCGCGGCATGGGTCAGCGTCCCGATCAGCGCATCGATCCGTTGCATATAGGCTTCGCGGATCTCGGCCGCGTGCGCGCGGGCGGCCCGCAACGTCGTGGCAGCCGTGACGTTCGGATTTCCGTCACGGTCGCCGCCGATCCACGAGCCGAACGCGATCGCGGGTGGCGCCCGGAAATCGCGCGCGGCAGGACCATAGGCACGGCGGACGGCGGCCTCGAACTCGCGGAGCGTCTGCGGAACGGCGTCGAACAGCGACGCGCGGAAGAAGCGCAGGCCGTTGTCGATCTCGTCGTCGACGGAAAGCTTGCCGGTGCGCAGCGTGCTCGTTTTCCAGAGCACGGACATTTCCGCGCGCAGATCGTCGAGGGCCGCCGCGCGAGCGGCGGAATCTTCGTCCGCCGCCACGAGTGCGGAAACGAGCTCGAACAGACGGCGATGGCATTTCTGCACGGCCTGCCGGCGCGCTTCCGTCGGATGCGCGGTGAAGACCGGCATCAACTTCAGCGACCCGACCCTTTCACAGAACGTCGCGAAATCCACCCCGCTGGCACGGATCGCCTCGACGGTCGCCTCGAGTCCGCGAGGATTTGCGGTATCGCGGCGCTCGTCGGCAAGGAGCGCTTCGTCGGCGATATTGACGACGGCGAAATAGGCGGCGAACGCCCGCGCGACGATCCCGGCAGTCTCCGGCGAAGCCCGCTCGACCGCCCGTGCCGTCCGCGCGACTTCGCGGGCCGAGGCCGCTCCCGCCTTGCGCAACGCGACGAATCCGCGCCGGAGCCCTTCGACCGTGCCGAACGCGGCCTCGCCTTCGTGCGCGTCGATCACCTCGCCGATCAGGGCACCGACCAGCCGCATGGTCGTGGCGCGCCGGCGATTGCGGTTCTGCATCCGTCCCCCCTTCGAATCCGCCGGAATTCCGTGCAAGATCCGGTCCGATAGCTGATACGATCCGAAGGCATTTCGAGGGAGTGAGAAAAATTGGCCCGCGTTCGCAATGTTTCTGCCGACGAGCTTCCGGCCGATGCGGCCGCCATCTACCGGCGATACGTCGCTGAATACGGGCCGTTCGCCAATCAGGTGGGCATCCTCGCCCACGTCCCGGCGGCCGTCCGCCACCTGCCGGCGATGCTGATGGAACTTCGCGCGGCCGCGACGCTGCCGCGGCGCTATCTCGAACTGGCGATCGTCGTCGTCTCGAAGCGCAACGCCTGCCACTATTGCGTCGGCCACCACGTTCCGATGCTGGCCGTCGAGGGCGTGCCGGCCGAAGTCGTGGCGCAGATCCCCGAACAGGTCGACCATCCGAGCCTGACCGACATCGACAGGCTCGTGATCGCCTACTCGGTCGCGGTGAACGACGCACCGAACCGGATCCGCGACGCGATGCTCGCCGATCTGCGCCGCCATTTCAGCGAGGCGCAGATCGTGGAACTCACGCTGCGCATCACGCTGACCGGGTTCTTCAACAAGTTTTCGGATGCTCTCGGTATCGAGGAAGAAGGCGGCGAAAGCGCCGCAGCGCAGTAGCCCTAGCGGCCGATCCCGGCGAAGGCCGCGATCTCGGCCGAAAGCCGCGTCATTTCCTGGGCTGCGGTCGAACCGGGTTCCGCTTCCGTCACGCCAAGCCCGAGGCCGAGGCTGGACGCATAGGCCGTCCTGTTGCCGAGCACGATGTTGGCGACGGGCGTCTGGATGGTCGCGAGCTTTCGCGCGACCTCGTCGGCAAGCAGCGAACGCGGCGGCATCCGGTTGACCACCAGCAGCGCCAGCCGCTTCTCGGCCCGGGCGAGATCGAGCGTCGGTTGCGTGGCCCACAGATCCATCGGGGAAGGCTGGACCGGCACCAGAACCAGATGCGAATAGCGGATGGCGGTGCGCGAATCGCTCTGCGCGTGCGGCGCTGAATCGACGACCACGACATCGTGCTCGCGCGACAGCCGGTCGAGCTCGTGCGGCAGCCGCCAGCCGGACAGTTTCGTGAACGAGAAGCCGAGCCCGGCATCGGGTCGCGCCTGCGCGCGCAGGTCGGTCCAGAGCGCGAAAGATCCCTGCGGATCGATATCCACCGCGGCCACGCTGAGGCCGGACTGCGCCCAGCAGGCCGCCAGATGCGCGGCAAGCGTGGTCTTGCCGGCCCCGCCCTTCTGTTGCGCGATCGTCACGACTTTTCCGTTCATCCCGGCACAATGCGCCGCCGCCCTCGCCCGAAGCAAGGGCACGTGCTAAAGGGCGGCCGGAAATGAGCGTCTCCAAGCCTACCCACCTCGCGATCCGGCGGGCCGCCGCTGCCCTGCTGCACGACCGTCTCGTCGCCTTCCCGACCGAAACGGTGTACGGGCTGGGTGCGCGCGCGCGCAGTTCGCGCGCGGTCCTGCGCCTCTACGCCGCCAAGGGGCGGCCGCGTTTCAATCCCCTCATCGCGCATGTCGCCGACCTCGCGCACGCCCGAAGGCTCGTCCGGTTCGACGAACGGGCCGAACGGCTGGCGCACCGCTTCTGGCCCGGTCCGCTGACGCTCGTGCTGCCGCGTCTGGCCGGTGCCGCCGTTTCGCGGCTCGCCGGTGCGGGACTATCGACGCTCGGTGTTCGGATTCCGGATCATCCGGTCGCACTCGCCCTGCTGCGGCGCATCGGCGAGCCTGTCGTCGCCCCCAGCGCCAACCCGTCGGGCCGTCTTTCGCCGACACGCGCCGGAGACGTCGCGCGGACGTTGGGCGGCCGCGTGGCCTGGATTCTCGACGGCGGTGCATGCCGGGTCGGGCTCGAATCGACCATTGTGGATCTTTCCGGGCCGCGCGCGCGCCTTCTGCGCCCCGGCGGCATCGCCCGCGAGGCGATCGAGGCGCTGATCGGTCCCCTGGCCGGGGCCGGCAACGAGATCCGCGCGCCCGGAATGCTGGAAAGCCACTACGCGCCGCGCGCACGCCTGCGCCTCGATGCCGCTTCGGCCGCCGCCGGCGAGGCTTACCTTGGATACGGCCCGCTTCCTGCCCTCCCCGACGATGTGCCGGCACTGACGCTTTCGGCGGCGCGCGATCCGCAGGAAGCCGCAAGGAACCTCTTCGCGTTCCTGCAGACGCTCGACCGGCCGCACATTCGCACGATCGCCGTGGCACCCGTTCCGCCGGACGGCATCGGGCTGGCGATCCGTGACCGCCTGGCGCGCGCGGCCGCGCCGCGCTAGCGCGCGAGTACCATATAGACGGCGTGCTGGCCGTAGGTCGTGCGGACCGCTTCGTCGACGGCAGCCTCGACGAACCCGTGCCGGCGCCAGAGCGCTTGCGTCCCCTCGACCGCAACGAGCGAAAGCGTCGAGGAACCCGCAAGACGTGCAAGGCGCACAAGACCCGCGGCAACCGCCCCCTGCCCTCGGGCCGACGGTTCGAGCGCGATATCGTGCAGATGCAGGCCGACCGGCGCCTTCGCCGTATATGAAGCCTCGTCGAGCTTCGGCGGCCGGCCGCAAGTGGCCCAGAGCGCAACGCAATATCCGACCGGCACGCCATCCGTCTCCGCGACGAAACACGCGTCCGGCGCCGCCCGAAGCTTCGCTTCGAACGACGAACGGGACTCCGGATGGTTCGGATAGAGCCGTCCGGCGAGATCGAGGACATAGTCGAGATCGCCCGGCGCCATCGCGCGCCAGCGCGGCACGACGCCCGAACTTGGGTCTTGCGATCCGGCCATGCCGACTGTCTAACACAGGCGCCATGAAGGAATCCCCCCATCCGGACCGGGCATCCGCCCCGCTCGACATCTGGCGTATCGGCGCTTCGGGCGTCGTGTCCGTCGTCGGCTTCGCCGCCCTGATCCCGTTCGCGGCGATCCGCCTCGAATCGCTCGGCCACTCGGCGGCGGCCATCGGCGCATTCTCGGCCCTTCCCTGGCTCGCGATCCTCGTCGTTGCCCCTTTCGTGCCGCGTCTTGTCCGCCGGTTCGGCGGGGACCGGCTTTTCGTATGGGGAGCGCTCGCGGCGTCGCCGCTGCCGCTCGTCTTCGCGATGACGGCGAGTTACGCCGTGTGGTGCGCCGCAAACTTCGCCATCGGTCTCATTGCGGCGATGCGCTGGATCGTGTCGGAGGCCTGGGTCGCCGATCTGGCGCCACCCGACCGGCGGGGCCGCGTGGTCGGCCTCTACGAAACGTTCCTGGGCGCATCTTTCGCGGCGGGGCCCCTGCTGCTCCTGCTGCTCGACCCGGCAACCGACCAACCCGCACTAGCGGGCGCTGCCCTCTGGTTCGCGGGATGGATCTTCGCTATCGGGCTTTCGCCTGCGCCGCCGGCAACCGGTGACGGGCGCAATCGCGAACACGGCTTTGCCGCCGTACTTGCGGCAATCCCGGCCGTGCTTGTCGCAGCGGGCGTGGGCGGCATTTTCGAAGTGGGGCTGACCGGGATCGGCAGCTACTGGGCGCTCACACTCGGGTTCGGCGCGAGCCTTGCCGCCGTACTGGCCGCAGCCCTCGGAACGGGTTCCTTCGTCGCCCAGTATCCGGCCGGCTGGCTTGCCGACCATGCATCCGCATCGCATGTCGGGCGAATCGCCTTCGCGGTCCTCACCGCGGTTTCCCTTCTCGCCGTCTTCGTCGCGGGAACGCCGGCGGGCGCCATTGCGGTTGCCGTCGTGTGGGGCGGCATAGGCGGTGGACTCTATACGCTGTCGATGATCGGCGTCGGCCAGAGATTCTCGGGTCCCGCCCTGATGCGGGCGACGTCCGCCGTCGTGTTCGCTTACACGCTCGGCGGAACGATCGGCCCGTCGTTGATCGGCGCGGCGCTCGACGCGCTTCCGCGCGACGGGATGCCGCTTACGCTGGCATTCCTTTCGGCGGCCGCGCTGGCCACACACCTAATTTCGGAAAGACGTTCGCTGAAGCCCAAAAAGGGTGGGCCGCCGCACCCCCCGGAGCGGCGGCCCTGATCGCAAGCCTCGGCGACTGATGCCAGCCAAAGCCCGCGAAGACCGGAGATGCCCGCCCGTCGAGCGAGACATCATTTGAATACGCAAGAAAGTATAGATAACTTCGGATAGTGCTTCCACGCCGATTGGGTCCATTGCGGCGTGTATTTTCTGCGATTTGTTGACTTGGATCAAAGTCGGATGCGGGTTGAGCCCATGATTGCACCAATCGCCGAACGCATTCGCCCGTCCGACGATCTCCTCGACCGGATCCGTAGTGCCGTCGGCCCGAAGGGATGGCTTTCGGAATCTGCGGACATGGTCCGTTTCGAACGGGAGGAACGCGGCCTCTATATCGGCAAGGCCGCCCTTGTCGTTCGTCCGGCCTCGACCGACGAGGTCGCCGAAGTTCTTCGCATATGCAACCGAGAGCGAATCGCAGTTGTTCCCCAAGGTGGAAACACCGGGCTGGTCGGCGGCGGTGTCCCGCATGCGACCGGCAACGAGATCGTCCTTTCGCTTTCGCGCATGAATCGGATTCGCGGCCTCGATATCGAGAACGACACGATCCTTGCCGAGGCCGGATGCATTCTGGCGGATATCCAGAAAGCCGCGGCGGATGCCGACCGCTATTTCGCGTTGTCTCTGGGTGCGGAAGGTACCTGCCAGATCGGCGGCAATCTTTCGACGAATGCCGGAGGCAGCAACGTGTTGCGCTATGGAATGGCGCGCGACCAGGTGCTCGGGCTCGAGGTCGTCCTGGCGGACGGTCGAGTGCTTTCGTCGCTAAGCGGTCTGCGCAAGGACAACACGGGCTACGATCTCAAGCAGCTCTTCATGGGTTCGGAAGGCACGCTCGGCATCATTACCGCCGCCACGCTCAAGCTCCATCCGGCACCACGCGAAGTCGAGACCTGCCTGATAGCGCTGCCGACCCCCAAGGCGGTCGTCGAACTGCTGGGACGCGCCAAGGCGGGCAGCGGCGGCAACTGCATCGCCTTCGAGTTCACCCAGCGCCGGCTGATCGATTTCGTCCTGAAGCATATCCCTGGTACGTCCGATCCGTTCGAACGCCCGCATCCATGGTACGTGCTGGCCGAGTTTGCTGCCGGCGATATGGGTGGCGCCCTGAAAGGGATGGTCGAACGGATGCTGGGACAGGCTCTCGAAGATGGGCTGGCCCTCGATGCCGTCATTGCGGCGTCGGCCGCCCAACGCAAGGCGCTGTGGAAGCTGCGCGAAAGCATGACCGAGGCGCAGAAGCCGGAAGGCGGATCGATCAAACACGACGTTTCCGTACCCGTCTCGAAGCTGCCCACGTTCGTCGAGCGGGCAAGCGCGCTGTGCGAAGGCATGGTTCCCGGGTCGCGCGTATGCGCGTTCGGCCATGCCGGGGATGGCAACATCCATTTCAACGTGAGCCAGCCCGTCGGCGGCGACCGCGCTGCCTTCATGTCCGGCATGGATGCGATGAATCATGCCGTCCATGCGATCGTCGCCGAACTGGACGGGTCGATCTCGGCAGAGCACGGTATCGGCCGGCTCAAGCGCGACAAACTGCCGTACTACAAGAGCGCCGTCGCCCTCGACATGATGCGCTCGATCAAGCATACGCTCGATCCCAACGGCATCCTCAATCCCGGAAAAGTCATCCCGGACTGATCGAAACGCCCATGACCTATCGCGCTCCGCTCGACGATATGAAATTTGCGCTCGAATCCATCGCAGGAGTCGATGCGCTCGGCCAGACCGGCGGAGGGGCCCCCGAAGCCGAGGTGCTTTCCCAGATCCTCGAGGCCGCGGCGGATTTCTCGGCGAGCGAGCTCGCTCCGCTCAACGCGAAAGGCGACCGGATCGGAGCAAAACTCGAAAACGGGATCGTGCGGACCGCTCCCGGCTTTGCCGAGGCCTATCGCGCCTTCGTTGCGAACGGATGGAACGGCCTGCCCTTCCGCGAAGAGCATGGCGGACAGGGGCTGCCCTGGGCGCTGGCCGTCGCCGTCCAGGAGATGTGGCAATCGTCAAACATGTCGTTCGGTCTCTGCCCGCTGTTGACGCAGGGTGCCGTCGAGCTGCTTGCAAGCCACGGCAGCGCCGCGCAGAAGGCCGCCTATCTTCCCAAACTCGTCTCCGGCGAATGGACCGGGACGATGAACCTCACCGAACCGCAGGCCGGGTCCGACGTCGGCGCGCTGAAGTCGCGCGCCGTCCGGGAGCCGTCTTCGGACGGCGCGCTCGGCGAGGCCTACCGGATCACCGGCAACAAGATTTTCATCACCTACGGCGAGCACGACATGGCGGACAACATCGTCCACATGGTTCTGGCGCGCGTCCCCGATGCGCCGCCGGGACCGAAGGGCGTGTCGCTGTTCCTCGTGCCGAAGTTCCTGCCTGGCGCCGACGGCGGCCTTGGCGTGCGAAACGATCTGCGCTGCGTGTCGCTCGAACACAAGCTCGGCATCAACGCTTCGCCCACGTGCGTCATGGCTTTCGGCGACGGTGGCGGAGCGCTCGGCTGGCGGATCGGCGAAGAAGGTCGCGGTCTCGAATGCATGTTCACGATGATGAACAACGCCCGGCTTTCGGTCGGCCTGCAGGGTGTGGCGATCGCCGAGCGCGCCTACCAGGCCGCACGCGCCTATGCCGGCACACGCGTGCAGAGCCGCGAATTGGGCGAGAGCGGGTCCGCTTCAGTTGCGATCGAGCGGCACCCCGATGTCCAGCGGATGCTGCTCGACATGAAGGCGAAGATCGAGGCCGCACGCGCCCTCGCCTACTCGGCACATCTTTCGCTCGATCTGGCCGCGAAGGCTGCGTCGCCCGACCTTAGAAAACGCCATCAGGCGCGCGTCGATCTGCTGACCCCGGTCGTCAAGGCGTGGTCGACGGATATCGGCTGCGACGTGGCGTCGACGGGCATTCAGATCCACGGCGGGATGGGCTTCATCGAGGAGACCGGAGCCGCACAGCACCTGCGCGATGCCCGGATCGCGCCGATCTATGAGGGCACGAACGGCATCCAGGCGAACGACCTCGTCTTTCGCAAGCTTGCCCGCGACAAGGGGGCGGCCGCGCGCGCGTTTGTCGGCGAGATTGCGGAGATCGAAGCCGCCCTCGCCGCTGCCGCGGGAGACGACCTCGCCGCAATCCTGCAGCAGCTTGCCGCCGGGCGCCGGGCGCTCGAAGTGGCGATCGCGCACCTGGTTGATACGGCAGGTCCGGCCCCGAAGTCCGCGGCTGCGGCCTGCGTTCCGTTTCTCAATCTCTTCGGAATCGTGGCGGGCGGCGCATTGCTCGCAAAGGGGGCGCTGGCCGCGACCGATCGAATGGCAGGTGGAACCGACGCTCCGGCCTATCTGGCTGCCCGTCTCGTCGTGGCTAGGTACTTCGCGGACTACGTTCTTTCGCAAGCGCCCGGATTCGTTCATCCGATCCGCCACGGCGGCATGGCCGTCGCGCGATTCGCGCAGGCCAGTATCTGAATTTTTCTGGGCCTTCGGACAAAATTTGCTTGCGCCCGAGCTCTTTTCGGCCCAAATAGGCAATCAGATGCACGGGGCGGTCGATGGAGAGTCGGCGGCCCCTTTTGTCTGTCGGAAAAGGGAAGGTGTGGGCAAGGAATGGCGAACAAGGCGACGCTGCGCAGTCTGAAGGTGGTCACCGGCGAAAACCGGACCCCGACCTCCAAGGTCCTCAAATCCGCGGCGATCGAACAGCCTTTCCATGTCCAGAGTCCCGAAACGACGGTCGCCAAGGACCATTTCATCGAGCGCAACGGCATCAAGTATGCCGGCACCCACCTGCTCGTCGAGCTCTGGGGCGCCAAGAATCTTGGCGACGCGGCGCTGACGGAAGCGGCCCTGCGCGAAGGGGCCATCGCGGCCGGCGCCACAATCCTGCACTGCCATCTCCATCATTTCGGACCCAATGCCGGGCTTTCCGGCGTGCTGGTGCTCGCCGAAAGCCATATCTCGATCCACACGTGGCCCGAGCGGGAGTACGCCGCGATCGACGTGTTCATGTGCGGCGTGTGCGATCCTTATCAGGCCATTCCCGCAATCAAGCGCGCGTTCACGCCGTCGTCGGTTCAGATCGTCGAAAGCCGCCGCGGCGTGATGGCCTGAGAGCCGTCCGCGTGGTCCGCAAACCAAAGACGCGCTGGTTCGACGAGCGGCTCTATCCGCATGTCCGGCAGGGTCTGTCGATCTCGAAGATCCTGTTCCGCGAACGGACGGCGCATCAGGACCTGATCGTCTTCGAGAACCCGACCTACGGCCGTGTTCTGGCGCTCGACGGTATCGTCCAGGTTACCCAGAAGGACGAGTACGTCTATCACGAGATGATGACGCACGTTCCGATCCTGGCCCACGGCCGGGCGCGTCGCGTGCTGATCGTCGGCGGGGGCGACGGCGGCATCCTGCGCGAAGTGCTGCGTCACAAGTCTGTCACGCACGTGACCATGGTCGAGATCGACCGGGCCGTCGTCGACATGTGCCTGAAATGGATGCCCAGCGTAGCCGGCAAATCGTTCGCCGACCGCCGCACGAACCTGCTGATCGCCGACGGTGCCAAGTTCGTCGCCGAGACGCGCGAGCGCTTCGACGTGATCATCGTCGATTCGACCGACCCGATCGGGCCGGGCGAGGTCCTTTTCACCGAACGCTTCTATCGCGACTGCAAGCGCTGCCTGACGGCCGGCGGAATCCTCGTCAACCAGAACGGCGTGCCGTTCCTGCAGCCCGGCGAAGTCCCGATGACGCGCAAGCGCCGCGGCAAATCGTTCGCCGCCGCGTCGTTCTACATGGCGGCCGTGCCGTCCTATTACGGCGGCCTGATGGCGCTCGGTTGGGCGACCGACGACCGCAAGGCGACCGACGTCTCGCTCGCGACGCTTCGCCGCCGCTTCGCCGCCGCACGCATCAAGACGCGTTATTACAGTCCCGAGATCCACCGCGGCTGCTTCGCCCTGCCCGCCTTCGTGGCGGCGCTGGCCGCCCGATAGGAGCCCGCCAATGGCCGAAATCGCCTTCTTCGGGCTCGGCCGCATGGGGACTGGCATGGCCGGCCGGCTGGTCGCCGCAGGCCATCGCGTGCGGATCTGGAATCGCAGCCGCGAACGCGCCGACCCGCTGATCGACGCCGGTGCCGTCTGGTCGGACACGCCGGCAGCCGCCGCTGCGGGTGCATCCGTCGCATTCGCGATGTTGGCCGACGACGTGGCTTCGGAAGCGGTCTGGCGCGGTCCCGACGGCGCGCTACCGGCTCTTGCGCCCGGCGCGTTCGCCGTCGAGTGCTCGACCATCTCTGCAGCCCACGTCGCGTCGCTGGCAGCGGATGCCAGAGCCAGGGGCCTGCGGTATGTCGACTGCCCGGTGACGGGTTTCCCGACCCATGCGGCTGCCGGCACGATGACGCTGCTGGTCGGTGCGGTACAGGCCGACCTCGACGAACTGCGCCCGCTTTTCGGCACGCTTGCCGGTACGATCCGGCATTTCGGCGACGTGGGCGCAGGTACGGCCTACAAGCTGATGGTCAACCTGATGGGTGCCGTCCAGATCGCCGCCCTCGCCGAGGGGATCGCTCTAGGCCGTAAGTTGGGTCTGGACGACAAGACCGTCGGCGAAGCGCTCGCTGCCGGGGCCGCGGCCAGCCCGCAGGTCGTCCAGAACATCCCGCGCATGCTTGCCGGCGACTGGGACCGCGACCAGGTCTTCACGTCGACCCTGCGGCACAAGGACGCCGCCTACGGGGCCGCACTCGTGAAATCCTCGGGCGTCGCGGCACCGCTCGGGCTCGCCGCGACGGCCTGGTTCGAGGCCGCGAAGGCGCTCGATCCCGACGCCGACCAGTCGATCGTCCTGAAGGCGATACTCAGCGCTTCATAATCGCGCCGGCGATGTCGGCGCCGTCGCTCTTGGCGAGCGAAAGGTCGACGTCGAGCAGCACGGCATCGCGCAGAACGGCGCGCGTAAAATTGGCGTCGAGCACGTTGGCGCGATGCAGGTTCGCACCGGCAAAATCGCAGTCCTGGAAATTCGCGTCGGCGAGATTGGCCGGCCACAGGCGGCCCGACGGCTGGCCGTTGGGCATCGGCATGTTGACCGGGGCGAGCGATGCCTTGGCGAAAGTCGCCCCCTGCGCGTCCGCCCGGCTCAGATTGACGCCGTTCAGGTTCGCTTCGGAGAAGTCCGCCCCCTTCAGGTCCGAACCCGCCATGTCGCACATGATGAGCTGCGCCTTGACCAGCTTGGTTCCCTGCAGGTTGGCGCCTGTGAGCGTGGCGCCGGACAGGTTGGCGTTCGAGAAATCGAGCCCCTTGAGATCGGCCTTCGTGAAGTCGGCGCGACGGCCGACGCGGCCTTCGGACTTGATCCAGAGCTGGTGGTCGCGCAGCTGCGCCTGAACGGCGTCGGACAGCGCTTCCTGCTGGGCGGCCATGTTGGCGCCCTGCGTGTTTGCGCGCTGCATGTCGACGCCGTTGAGATTGGCGCCGATCAGGTTCGCGTCGCGGAAATCCGCCCCGTCAATGATGGCGCCCGACAGGTCGACGCCCTTGAGATTGGCGCCGGCAAGGTTGGCGCCCATGATGTTGGCGCCCTTTAGCGTCGCGGTTTCGAGGTTGGCCCGCGCCATCGACGCCATCTCGAGATTGCAGCCGGCCAGCCGCGCGCCCGAGCAGTCCGCTTCCGTCAGGTTCGCTTTCGACAGGTCGGCGCCCTGCGCGTTCGCCTTGGCGAGGATCGCCTGTTCGAGGTCGGAGCCCTGCAGGTCGGCCGACACGAGCGCGATACCGTCGCCGCGTCGTGACTGCATCAGCGTGCCGCCGCGAAGATCGGCACCGCGCAGGTTGGCGCCGCGCATGCGGCAGCCGCGCAGATACGCCCCGCGCAGGTCGGCCTTCGACAGGTTCGCGAGGCTCAGGTCCGCGCGATCGAAGTTCACGGCGAAGAGGTCGGATTCCGAAAGGTCGGCACCCGCAAGCACGGCACGGGAAAGATTGGCGCCGGGCAGCTTCGCCTGCCGCAGGTTCGCCCGCGACAGCGAGATGCCGTGCATGTCGGCCAAGGTCAGGTTGGCGCGGACGCCGCCAGGCTTGCGGTTGAGGAACTTCTCGTGATCCGAGAGGATCTTGACGATTTCCTGCGGTGAAAGCGGACCCGGCATAACTTCGCTTTTTTCAGTGTTTCTGGTGCTTTGTTCACCTTACGTCAGCGCGGCGACCGGGGCAAGTCGCGCCCCCGGCGGGGGCCTTTTCCCATCCCCAGCCCGCGGCCCTTGCGGATCGCGGTGTTTCCGAACTTGTCCCGGACCGCGTCGATGGCCTTCTCGACCGCCGCATGCTTGGGATCGTCTGCGCTGGCCGGGGTGGCGGGCGCGAAAAGGTCGTTCTGGACCGGTACGCCGCCAGGCTCGGCCAGTTCGGCCGCCCCGATGCCGATCAGACGGTACCGACGCTGCCGGTCGGCGGCGACTTCCCTGGCCAGCAGCGGCTGCGCGGCCCGGTAGAGCGTTTCGGCCAGCTGCGTGCCCGCCGGCAGCGTCACGCGCCGGGTCAGCAGACGGAAATCGGCCGTCTTGAGCTTGAGCTGCACCGTGCGCCCGGCAAGATGGTGCCGCTTGAGACGCTCGGCGACCTCCTCGGCAAGCGGCCAGAGCTCGGCCTCCAAGTCGGGCAGCCGGCCGAGGTCCTGAAGGAACGTGGTCTCGGCCGATATGGTCTTGGCCTCCCGTTCGGGTTCGACCGTCCGCTCGTCCCGGCCGACGGCGATCTGGGCCAGCCAGCGCCCCGTCTCGCCGTACCGTGCAGCCAGCGCCTTCTCACCCGCCTTCTGAAGGTCGCCGATCGCCCCGAACCCGTCGTCGACGAGGCGCTGGGCGAATTTCGGCCCCACGCCGGGCAGCGTGCGCAGCGGACGTGCGGCAAGGAACGCGCGTGCCTCGGCCCGGCCGACGACGCCGAAGCCGCGCGGCTTGTCCAGCTCCGACGCCAGTTTCGCGAGCAGCTTGTTGAACGAAAGGCCGATCGAAACGGTGATGCCGATCTCGTCCTCGATCCGCCGCGCGATCTTCGCCAGCACGAACGCCGGCGGCGCATGATGGAGCGTCTCGGTTCCGGAAAGGTCGAGATAGGCTTCGTCCAGAGATACCGCCTCGACGAGCGGCGTGACGGTCTCGAAGATCGCCTGCACTTCGCGCGAGATCGACGCGTATTTCGCCATATTCGGCCGGATGACGGTCGCGTGCGGGCAGAGCTGTAGCGCCTTGAACATCGGCATCGCCGAGCGCACGCCGTAGGTGCGCGCGATGTAGCAGGCGGTCGAGACCACGCCCCGCTTGCCGCCGCCGACGATCGTCGGCTTGTCGGCGAGCGACGGGTCGTCGCGCTTCTCGATCGAGGCATAGAACGCGTCGCAGTCGATATGCGCGAGCGCGAGCACCTCCATTTCGGGGTGCCGGACGAGACGCGTCGACCGGCAGTTTCCGCAGCGTGCTGCCTGCGGGTCTTCGATCCGCGCGTTGCAGTCGCGGCAGAGCCCCAGTGCCACGCGCGCGCCCCGCCCGCCGGTGCCGGCCTCAGCCGGCGAGTTTCGTCGGATTGGTCGACCGGCCGATGGCGGCGAGCTTGCGCTCGAGGCGCTGCATCAGGCTGTCGAGTTCCTTGTGTTCGTCGGCATCCATGGCATGGCCGGGCGCACGCAGATGCGCCGACTTGATGACGCCGCGCCGGCGAAGCACTTCCTTGCGTACGGCGAGGCCGAGACCCGGCTGCTGCTCGTGCCGCACGATCGGCAGATAGACGTCGTAGAGGTCTTCCGCCTCCTCCGGCTTGCCCTTGAGGAAGAGATCGACGACTTCCACCAGCATCTCGGGATAGGCAAAACCGGTATTCGCACCGTCGGCCCCGCGGCGCATCTCCTGCGGGAGGTGGAGCGCGGAATTCCCGACCAGGATCGAGATACGGCGCTTGCGGCTGCCGTCGGTATCCGCCTTGCGGACCTTCGTGAGCTTGCGCAGGCCCGGCACGTCCTCGTGCTTCAGGACCTTCATGCTGTCGTAACGGGCGAACAGCCGGTTGATCAGCGAGACCGACATGTGGACGTTCGTGAGCTGCGGATAGTCCTGCAGCACGATCGGCGTATCGCCGATCTCGCGCACGACGGCGTCGTAGTAGCCCTCGATCTGCTCCTCGTTCTTGAGCCCGGCGATCGGCGCCACCATCACGCCGGCGGCCCCCATATCCATCACCTTCTTGGTGAAATTGCCGAGATTGCGGTTGCCGGCCGCCGAAACGCCGACGATGACGGGAACGCGGCCGTTCACGCGCTTCATGACGCCCGCGGCGAAATCGGACGATTCCTGGGGGCTGAGTTTCGGCGCTTCGCCCATCACGCCGAGGATCGTCATGCCGGTCACCCCGCATTCGAGGTAGAAATCCGTCATGCGCTCGGCGCTGTCGAGATCGACCTCGCCGCTGTCCGTGAACGGCGTCGCCGCAATGATGTAGACACCCTTTGCGGATTCGTCGAGCCGCTGCGCCATTTGCTTGTCCTCCGGACGTGTGGTTTGCAATGCTTCATACCGCGAAGCGCCCCCGCAGCGGAAGGGGCCGGGAGGGTTCGGCATGGCGGCCTACGACCGGGTCATCCGGGGTGGAAACGTGGCGACGGCGGAAGGTTCGCGCGTCGCGGATATCGGCATAAAGGCCGGGAAAATCGCCGCGATCGGCGAAGACCTGCCACGCGGCGAAGACGAGACCGACGCGCACGGCCGGATCGTCACGCCCGGCGGTATCGACAGCCATGTGCATATCGCACAGGTGTCGGGCATGGGCGTGTGGACGGCCGACGACTTCGAATCGGGCACGCGCTCGGCGATGTGCGGCGGCACCACGACGACGATCTCGTTCGCGGCACAGCATCGCGGCCAGTCGCTTCGCAAAGTCGTCGACGAGTATCACGCGCGCGCGGCGGGCAAGACGTATATCGACTACGCGTTCCACCTGATCGTCTCGGATCCGACCGAGCAGGTGCTCGGACAGGAGCTGCCGGCCCTGATCGCAGACGGGCTGACCTCGTTCAAGATCTACACGACCTACGACGCGCTAAAACTGTCGGACCGGCAGATCCTCGACGTGCTGGCGCTGGCCCGCCGCCACAACGCGATGACGATGGTCCATTGCGAGAACCACGACGCGATGACGTGGCTCGCCGAGAAACTGATCGCGTCGGGACGCACGCGGCCCAAGTACCACTGCTTCAGCCACAACATGCCGGTCGAGCGCGAGGCGACGCACCGCGTGATCGCCTTGGCCGAGATGCTCGACACGCCCGTGCTGATCGTCCACGTGTCGGGACGCGAGGCGATGGACGAGATCCGCCGGGCGCGTGCACGCGGCCTCAAGGTCTATGCCGAGACCTGCCCGCAGTACCTGTTCCTGACCCAGGACGATCTCGACAAATCTGGCTTCGACGGGGCCATGTGCATGTGTTCCCCGCCGCCGCGCGACAAGGCCAACCAGGAACATGTCTGGATCGGCCTGCGCGACGGGCTGTTCGACGTCTTCTCGTCCGACCACGCGCCCTACCGGTTCGACGATCCGAAGGGCAAGAAGGTCGCCGGCACGGATGCCAGCTTCAAGAAGATCCCGAACGGCGTGCCCGGTCTCGAAATCCGCATGCCGCTGCTGTTCGCCGAAGGCGTGCTGAAGGGTCGGCTGACGCTCGAGCGGTTCGTCGCGGTCACGGCGACGAACCCGGCGAAGATCTACGGGCTTGCCCCGCAGAAGGGCGCCATCGCGATCGGGGCCGATGCCGACCTCGTCGTCTGGGACCACGAGCGAGAGTTGACCGTCAGCCAACGCCTGCTGCACGACGCGATGGATTACACGCCCTACGAGGGGATGAAGGTGAAGGGCTGGGCCGATCTCGTCTTCTCGCGCGGCGAACTCGTCGCCAAGGGCGGCGAACCGCTCGCGAAGGCCGGGCGCGGGCGCTATCTTGCGCACGGGCCGTCGGACTGGTCGAAACCGCTCGGCCGCTCGATCTTCCCCGAAGACATCTCGGATATCTTCTGATGCCGCCAAAGCAGCTCGTTCCCCGCATCGTCACGGTCGGTGCCGCCCAAATGGGCCCGATCGCCCGCACCGAGACGCGCCGCTCGTGCGTCGAACGCATGATCGCAATGCTGCGCGACGCGGCGTGCAAGGGCTGCCACGTCGTCGTGTTCCCCGAACTGGCGCTGACGACGTTCTTTCCCCGGTGGTTCATGCCCGACTGGCGCGAGGTCGACGCGTTCTTCGAGACCGAGATGCCGAGTGCCGACGTCCGGCCGCTGTTCGACGAGGCGAAGCGGCTGAAGATCGGATTCTATCTGGGCTACGCCGAGAAGACGTCCGAAGGACGGCGCTTCAACACGGCGATTCTCGTCGACCGCGAGGGCGCCATCGTCGGCAAGTACCGGAAGATCCACCTGCCTGGCCATGCCGAGAACGAGCCGGAGCGGCCGTTCCAGCATCTCGAGAAGCGCTATTTCGAACCCGGCGACATCGGCTTTCCGGTCTGGCGCACGCTGGGCGGCATCGTCGGCATGGCGGTTTGCAACGACCGGCGCTGGCCGGAGACCTATCGCGTGATGGGGCTGAAGGGCATGGAACTGATGCTGCTGGGCTACAACACGCCGGCGATCAACGGCTGGGCGATGGTCCATTCCGCCCCCGAACCGGAGCACCTGCGCCAGTTCCACAACCATCTGGTCATGCAAGCCGGCGCCTACCAGAACTCGACCTGGGTCGTCGCCACTGCGAA
Organism: Rhodospirillales bacterium; assembly: GCA_016794005.1. Taxonomy (GTDB): domain Bacteria; phylum Pseudomonadota; class Alphaproteobacteria; order CACIAM-22H2; family CACIAM-22H2; genus Tagaea. The sequence continues at coordinate 13,775 of JAEUKY010000024.1, read as the reverse complement.
GGCCGGCATCGAGGAAGGCTGCTCGCTGATCGGCGGAAGCTGCATCGTGGCGCCGACCGGCGAGATCGTGGCCCTCGCCCGCACGGTCGGCGACGAACTGATCGTCGCGGACTGCGATCTCAGCCTGTGCACCTACGGCAAGGAGACGACGTTCGCCTTCTCGCAGCACCGGCGGATCGAGCATTACGGCCTGATCGCAAGCCAGACCGGCGTCGTCGAACCGTCCTGAACGCCTGACTGCTACTTCGTTCCGAAGATCCGGTCGCCGGCGTCGCCGAGCCCCGGCACGATATAGCCGTGGTCGTTGAGATGCGTATCCTGCGCGGCCGCATAGATCGTCACGTCGGGGTGATAGGCGTGCATTTCCTTGACACCCTCGGGGGCCGCGAGCAGGCACACGTACTTGATCGACGTGGCCCCGGCCTGCTTGACCCGAGTCACGGCCGCGACGGCCGAATGGCCGGTCGCGAGCATCGGGTCGAGCACCAGCACGTCGCGCTCGGCGACGTCCTCGGGCAGCTTGCAGTAGTACTCGACTGCCGCCAGCGTCTGCGGATCGCGATAGAGGCCGATATGTCCGACGCGCGCGGAGGGCAGGATCTCCAGCATGCCGTCGAGGATGCCGTTGCCTGCGCGCAGGACCGAAACGAGGCAGATCTCCTTCCCGGCGAGCGTGGGGGCACGCATCTTCTGGATCGGCGTCTCGATCTCGACCGTCGTCAGCAGGCGATCGCGCGTCGCCTCGTAGGCGAGCAGCATCGCGATCTCGCGCACCAGCCGGCGGAAGTCGCGCGTCTCGGTCTCCTTCCGGCGGAGCTGCGTCAGCTTGTGCTGGATCAGCGGATGACCGACGACATGCAGCGAACCCGACATTTCCCGTTCCCTCCGGCTAGAAGATCGTCCCGTCGCTCTCGACCGTAAGCGGCGGCTTCCCGCCGGCGCGCCGTTCGGCCGCGATGCGCCGGCCGGCCGTCCAGGTTCCGCCCTGCAGCACCTTCGCCAGCGGGAATTCGTCGGCCGCCAGACCGAGTTTCTCGCGGACGAGTTCGGCCACCTTGTCGAGCAGCACGACGGTAAGCGCTCGCCACTCGACGATCAACTCGCTGTCGGCGGCATGAGGCCGGCCGGCCGCAGACGGGTCGCGCAGCGCCAGCGTACCGGTATCGAGGAACAGGCCGCCGTTGCGGTACTCCGGCAGGCCCGTCAGCGCGTCGAGATCGACGATCTTCAGGCCGAGCCATTCCAACGGTTCGAGCAGCGAGTAGGTCAGCCACTGGCTGAGCTTGTGGAAAGGCACAAGTCCCTCGCCCGCCGCCGGATGCGCGCCCACGTCGCCGACATTGACGCCGTCGACGACGACACGTGCCGGCCATGCGTCGGCGAAGCCGTCGAGCAGGACCGCCAGGATGCGCGCGGCCGGCAGCTTGCCGGCACGCGCCTGCCCCTGCAGCAGATCGGCGAGGTTGCCGATGCGCGCCTGAGCGCCGAAGATGTCCGTACGCTTGCCGATCGCGGTCCCGAGGCTGCGCATGAGGGCCGCGCGCCCTTCGAGCCCGACCAGCCTGTTGCTCTCGCCGACCTTGAAGCCCTTGGCGAGCCTGTCGGCGTCGAACCGGCGCAGGCCGGCCGCGTCGGCCCGGTAGGGATTGTCGATCGACGCCGAGAACGCTCCGGACGCGAACATGTCGAAGCTGGCGACCGCAAGCCCTTCGGAACGCGTGAAGACGCCGTCCTTGGTGCGATACTTCCATTCCGCTCCCGCGCCGGCATCCAGCAGAACGCTGGTGACCGCAAGGTCGATCGCCACGCGCACACGCTCGAGCTTCTCGTCGGGTAGGTTGGCGACGAGCCGCTTCCAGCGGTCGATTCCGCCGACGTCGAAATGCCGCCAGCGGGAATGGTAAGGAATGTCGAGCGAAGGATAGTCGCGCCGGATCGATCCGACGGTCAGTTCGGCCGCACGGTCGAGCTTCGAGATATCCACGGTGAAGTGGGTCGACTTGCCGCGCGATGCGGCTTCGAAAATCTCGCCGGAGCGGCGGCGGATCGTTGCGGGATCGCGAAGTGCGCGCACCCGGGCGCTGGGCCCGGCGATTTCGGGACGGTCGAGCGGCATGTCAGCTATCGAGCCCGCGGCCCTTGGTGTCGGCCAGCTTGCGCGCGTCGGGTGGGGTGCCGCCGGTGAAATAGCCGGCGGCCTTCTTCGCTTCCATCTCGACATTCGCGTCGGCAGGCACGAGACCCTGCGGGATCTCGACCTGTTCGACGATCTCGATGCCGCTACGGGTCAGCGCCTCCGATTTCATGTTGCTCATCGACGCGAAGCGGTCGATCCGCGAAATTCCCAGCCAATGGATCACGTCGGGCATCAGCTCCTGGAACCGCATATCCTGCACGCCTGCGACGCACTCGGTCCGTTTGAAATACGTGGCAGCCTGATCGCCGCCCTCCTGGCGCTTGCGCGCATTGTAGACGAGAAACTTGGTGACCTCGCCAAGCGCACGCCCTTCCTTGCGATTGTAGACGATGAAACCCACGCCATCCTGCTGGGCCGTCTCGATCGCGACCTCGATGCCGTGCGCCAGATAGGGTCGGCATGTGCAGATATCCGATCCGAACACGTCAGATCCGTTGCACTCGTCGTGGACACGGCCGCCGATCTTCGTCTTCGGATCGCCGAGCTTCGATACGTCGCCGAACAGATAGACCGTCGTGCCGCCGATCGGCGGCAGGAACACCTTCATGTCCGGTCGCGTGACCAGTTCGGGGAACATGCCCCCGGTATACTCGAACAGGCCGCTGCGAAGCTCGGTCTCGGCAATACCGAAGCGCTTGGCGATGCCCGGCAGATACCAGACGGGCTCGATCGCGACCTTCGTCGTCCGCACGTCGCCGTTCGCCTCGACGATGCGGCCGCCGGGCTTGATCCGGCCGGCCGCGATCGCATCCTGCAGTTCGGGCATGTTGATGTGCGCGCGCGTCACCGCGATTGTGGGGCGGATGTCGTAACCCTGCGCGATCAGGCCGCCGAACGCCTCGCCCACCATGTGGCCGAATGGATCGAGGCTGACGATCTTCTCGGGATCCGACCATTGGGCGAACGGTCCGATCGGCTCGGCCGGCGCGGTATTCGTCAGGTCGGGCTTGTGCAACGGCGACAGCGCGCCGGCCGCGACGGCGAGCGCGCGGTAAAGCATGTAACTGCCCGAATGCGTGCCGATCACGTTGCGGTGTTGCGGATTGCCGACCGTGCCGACGACTGGCCCGCGCGCCTGCGCGCCGCCCGCCCCCCATTCGATTCTGAGAGGTTGCGGCCCGCTTTTGGGCGGGTGCGAGGTCAGGACGATGTGCTTGGCGGACTTTGGCGGCTCGGCCGCGAACTTCGTCGCGGACGTGTCCGGGGAAGGCATGGGGTATCTCCGACTTCCTAAAAAGAGACTATGCCGTATTTAACGGCAACTCGGAAGTCCAAACTCTAACCGGCTGATTTCACTGAATAGACGAAACCTGAACGGCCATCGTTCCGGAGCGGCCATCGACACTGCCTTGCACCATGTCGGCGACTGGCACCGATGTTCCGGCCAACGCCTTCGCCTCGTCCGCGAGATTTACGAAGCGCACACCGTGCGCAGCCGCCGCGTCGAGGAACGTCCCGAACCAACCGGCGTAGTGCATGCCCTCCAGCTCAGCATGGCCGGTGAACGCGTTGAGGGCGCCCGGTACGAGCCTATCGAGATAGAAATCGATCAGCCTGTCCTCCGGATACTCCGGGCGGCCGATCAACTCGTCCAGCGTCGGCAGCGTCGTCGGCATCTGGAGCGTGCGGAAGACGCGCGAACCGACGCGCGGAACGAACGGGCCGGTACCGCGGGCATCGGACGCGTAGTCGAGCCCCGCCTCGTCGTAGACCTCCAGGCTCTTGGCGTCGGCCTGCCAGCCGGCGGCTCCCGCCGTGCGCGCCGGCGCGCGGAACACGCGCTCGTATGCGGAACGTGCCTTGGCGAAATCGCGGCGGACGGCATCGACGCTCATGCCGGCGAGCCCGTCCTGCCAGCGCACATGATCCCAGCAGTGGATGCCGGTCTCGTGACCGGCATTCGCGATCGCGCGCATCGCATCGGCATTGCGCCGGCCGATGTCGGGACCGGGCAGCAGCACGCCGTTCATCAATGTGCGCAGGCCATAGAGCTTCACGACGCTGGTGCGGCTTACCTTGGCGAAGAAGCCGGGCCGGAAGACGCGCCGGATCGCGCGCCCGGTATTGTCGGGGCCCATCGAGAACAGGAACGTGCCGCGGATGCCGTGCCGGTCGAGCGACCGGGCCAGCGGAGCCAGGCCCTCGCGCGTTCCGCGATCCGTATCGACGTCGATCTTGATCGCGAGCCGGGCAGGTTCGGCCATCGCGGGGTGCCCTAGACGGGTGTTCCGGTCAGGTCACCGGTATCCTTCGGGCGGCCCAGAAGGTAGTAGTCGAGCGTCTTGCGCAACGCCGTGCGCAGGTCGGTCTTGGGGGCCCAGCCCAGATGCTTGCGCGCGTTTTCGATCGCCGGCACGCGGACCTGGATGTCCTCGTAGCCCTTCCCGTAATAGCCGTCCGGATCGACGTCGACGAGCTTGATGCGCGACTTCACATCGGCGTAGCCGTCGTAGTCCTTGATCACGTCGAGCAATATCTCGGCGAGTTCGCGCATCGAGAAATCGTTGCGCGGATCGCCGATATTGAAGATCCGGCTATCCGCACAGCCGCCTTCGTTCGCGATGATCTTCGTCAGCGCGTCCATCGCGTCGTCGATATAGAGGAAGCAGCGCCGCTGCGACCCGCCGGCGACGAGGCTGATATTCTCTCCCCGCACGATGTTGCCGACGAACTGCGTGAGCACGCGCGAGGATCCCTCCTTCGCCGCCCAGATGTTGTCGAGCTTCGGGCCGATCCAGTTGAAGGGCCGGAACAGCGTGTAACGCAGCTCGTTCTTCGAGCCATAGGCGTAGATCACGCGATCGAGCAGCTGCTTGGAGCACGAATAGATCCAGCGCTGCTTGTGGATCGGGCCGAGCACGAAGTTCGAGGACTCCTCGTCGAACGGCGTGTCGGTCGACATGCCGTAGACTTCCGAGGTCGACGGGAAAAGCACGCGCTTGCCGTACTTCACGCAGTCGCGCACGATCGCGAGGTTCGCCTCGAAATCCAGCTCGAACACCTTGAGCGGCTGCTGCACGTACGTGATCGGCGTGGCGATGGCGACGAGCGGCAGCACGACATCGCACTTGTTGACGTGGTACTGCACCCATTCGCGATTGATCGTGATGTCGCCTTCCACGAAATTGAATCGCGGATTGCCGAGGCAGTCTTCGAGCTTGTCCTTGTGGATGTCCATGCCGAAGACGGTCCAGTCGGTCGTCTTCAGGATGCGTTCGGACAGGTTGGAGCCGACGAAGCCGTTGACGCCAAGAATGAGGACTTTGAGGCTCAAAAGGACCGACTCCCGCGACGCTGGAAATGACGCGGGCGGTTCTAGCCGATCCGGGTGCCCGCCGCCAGCCCCAGTGCGCCGGACTCGACCCGGGGACCGTCTCCCCAGCTCCAGCGCAGCAGTTCCACGGCTCCGTCGCCGGCAGCAACGACGGGGCGCGGACCCGCCGAAAGCAGTGTTCCCGGCAGGCCTGCACCGGCAACCGCCCGGGCACGCCAGACGAAGAGGCGCCGGTCGCCGGCATCGCTGAACGCGCCGGGAAACGGCTCGGCGACCGCCCGGACGAGATTGACGATCCGTGCGGTCGGCCAAGACCAGTCGATCCGGCCATCCTCGGGCTTGCGGCCGCCGAAGTAAGTGGCCCTGCTCTCATCCTGGGCGGCGCGCGGCGCCGTTCCGGCAAGGAGCGCTTCGATCTGCCGGGCCAGCACCTTGCGCGCGGCTTCGACCACGTTCGTCATCGCTTCATAGGCCGTTTCGTCCGAGCCGACCGGAACCGCCTCGGCATCGACGATATCGCCGGCATCGGCGCGCTTGACCATGTGGTGCAGCGTGACGCCCACCTCGGTCTCGCCGTTCAGCACCGCCCAGTTCACCGGCGCCCGCCCCCGGTAACGCGGCAGCAGCGAACCGTGCATGTTGAAAGCTCCGCGCTTCGCGTGCGCGAGTATCCGAGATGGGATCATGCGCCGGTAATAGCAGGACAGGATCAGGTCGGGAGCGGCAGCGGCAACGCGCGCTTCCACTTCGGGTCCGTCCTTGATCTCGGACGTCAAGGTCTCGACTCCGGCTTCGCGTGCGCGCTTCGCGACCGAACGGAACCACTTCGCTTCGCCCGGATCGTCTTCGTGCGTGACGACGAGGCGCACGTCGTAGCCGTTCGTCAGCAGATGGTCGAGGCACACGAAGCCGACGTCCGAATATCCGAACAGGACGATACCGGCCATTTCCCGCTACTCGAGCTTCTCGTGGATCGCGCGTATCTGGAACCGGGGCCGCTTGCGCACCTCGTTGTAGATGCGTCCGACATACTCGCCCACGAGACCGAGCCCGGTTATGACGACCCCGACGAGGAAATAGAGGATCGCGAACAGCGTGAAGAGGCCTTCGGCCTCCGGGCCGATGATCAGGCGCCGCAGCATCAGGTAGCCGACGAGGATCACCGAAAGCGCCGTGATCAGCATGCCCACGATGGTGAACATCTGCAGCGGCACGACGGAGAACCCGGTCATCAGGTCGAAATTGAGCCGCACGAGCTTGTAGAGGTCGTACTTGCTCTCGCCCGCCGCGCGCGCGGCGTGCTCGACCTCGATCTCGGCCGGATTTGCGGCGAAATACTGCGCGAGTGCCGGAATGAACGTCGACTGTTCGCCCGTCGCGACGATCTGCTGGACGATGCCGCGCCGGTAGGCGCGCAGCATGCAGCCCTGATCCGTCATGCGGATGCCGGTGATGCGTTCGCGCACGAAATTCATCGCGCGCGAAGCATAGACGCGCCAACCGACGTCCTGCCGGTTCCGCCGGATGGATCCGACCACATCGTGGCCCGCATCCGCGGCAGCCAGAAGCTTCGGGATTTCCTCCGGCGGGTTCTGGAGATCGGCGTCGATCGTGACCACGATGTCGCCGCGCGCATGTTCGAACGCCGCCATGATGGCCATGTGCTGGCCGGCGTTGCGCTCGAATTCGATCGCGCGCACGACATCGGGACGGGCCGCATGGAGCTCGCGCAGGATCGCCGCCGACGCGTCGCGGCTGCCGTCGTCGGTGAAGATCGCTTCCCACGGCCGACCGGTCGCATCCATCGTCGCGGCAAGGCGCGCGAAGAGCGGCCGGAGATTGGCTTCTTCGTTGTAGACCGGAACGACGATCGTGACGGCGGGAGCGGCCATGTTCCTCAACTGCGCGAAAGGAGCCAGACGCCGAAGCAGATGACGGCGATTCCGGCGATGCGCGTCGGCGTCAGGTTCTCGCCGAACAGCCACCAGGCCGCAAGCGCGTTGACGACGTATCCGACGGACAGCATCGGGTAGGCAAGGCTGACCTCGACCCGCGACAGGACGAGGATCCAGATCCCGACGCTGACCACGTAGAGCGCGAGCCCGAACGCCACGAACGGATTGGTGCCGACCTGCCAGCCGACCGGCAGCGCATTGGCGAGCGCGAACTCGAACTCGCCGATCTGGCGCATGCCCTGCTTCAGGGCGAGCTGGGCCACCGCGTTGAGCAGAACCCCCAGAAGGATCATCGGCAGATACTGAAGCATCCCGTCCCTATTCCACCCGGTTCGTCGCCAGCACGTGGCGCGACGTGCGCGCCAGCTCGCGGTATCGCGGCTCCGCCGTCGCCCGGGCCGTCACCTCGAGATGGAGCGGAACGATCATATAGACCGTCTTTTCGCCGTGCCAGCGCCGCCAGAGCTCGGCCTCGTCGTCGAACATCCAGGCCTGCGTCGCCGGTTCGATCTGCCGGCCGAAGTCGAGCTCGCCCGACCACCCGACGACGGAAATCCGCCGGTTCAGATAGACCGGCAAATCCTGCGGATAGGTCCGGTAGCCGATGATCTCGTCGTCCGGCGCGGCCCGCGCCAGCAGCTCGACGGCCAGCGGCTTGATCGAACGCGGCTGGAAATTCGCCATCGTCGTGTCGACGCCCTGGAAGAACGTCGCGGCCGCGACGACGCAGAGCGCCAGGGCGGTCGCAGGGCCACGCCGCCGGATCGCCCAAGCGATCGAGATCGACGCGACCAGCGCACCGAGGCACAGCCACCCCATGATGGGGCGGGCCCGTTCGAACTCGTCGGCCAGATCGGCCGGCGCAAGACGCCCGCCGGCGACGCCGACGGCAAAGGCAAGCAGCGCGATCGTGCCGGCAAGTCCCGCCACGATCCAAAGCCCAACCCGCAGACCGGCCGGACTCGCGGGCCCGGCGAATGCGAGCGCCAGATAGCGCCCGACGAAGACCGCAAGCGGCAGCATCATCGGCGTCACGTACGGCACCAGCTTGGAATCCGAAGCCGAGAAGAACAGCAGGATCAGCCAGAACCACAGCGCCAGGAAGAGCTCGGCCTGCCCTTCGGGCGTGCGCGAGAACACCCGCTCGATGTTCCGCCACAGCGCCTGGAACAGGAAGCCGATCCACGGGAAGACGCCGGCGGTCAGCACCACGACGAAAAACCACCAGGGCTGCGCGCGCCCGTGCACGGTCGTCGTGAACCGTTCCCAGTGCTCGCGCACGAAATAGAAATGGAAGAACTCGGGCGACTGGATCCCCACGGCGACATGCCACGGCACCGTCAGGATCAGGAAAAGTGCGAGCCCGGCGAGCAGACGCACTTCGAGGAGAAGCCGCCAGTTCCAGGTCAGCACGATCCAGGCGCCGATCACCAGGCCCGGCAGCACGATGCCGATCAGCCCCTTCGTCATCGTCGCTGCAGCGGCGGCGGCGTACATCGTGTAGAGCCAGACGCTCCGGCTGCGGCTGCCCGGCTCTTCGCGCACGGCAAGCACGAACGCGAGCAGGCTCAGCGACAGGAACACGCCGACCGGCACGTCCAGCAGGATGACCCGCGACAGCGCGAACCAGACCAGCGTCGTCGCCAGCACGACCGCCGACAGGATGCCGGTCGCGCGGTCGAACAGGCTGCGCCCGGCGACGTAGGCGAGCAGGCAGCCGGCCAGCGAGAAGACGGCGGTGGCGAACCGCAGCGCGAACTCGGACAGGCCCAGCGCGTGGATCGACAGCGCCTCGATCCAGTAGAACAGCGGCGGCTTGAAGAAGTATTTGATGCCGTTGATCCGCGGCGTGATCCAGTCGCCGCTCGCGACGATCTCGCGCGCCAGCTCGGCGTACCGGGCCTCGCTGGGGACGGCCAGCGGCCGGTGCCCGAGGAACAGCAGGAAGAACCCGCCGATCAGGGCCGTCAGGACCGTCAGATCGCGGATCCATGTCGCGCGCGCTTGCGCCGGATCGGTGGGATGGGCGAAAAGCATGGGGTTCATGTGGGCGTGTAACCGCCCGCACCCGGCACTTCAACCGATTTCTCGAACCGGCGGTCCCTTCCCATGGCGCTCGTACCCAAGGAAACCCTCCACTCCGCCACCGAAATCGCCGCCCGCGTCGAAGCGCTGGCCGGCGAGATCGCCGTGGCCCTGCCGCAGGACTTCACGATCATATCCGTCCTCAACGGCGCTTTCGTGTTCACGGCCGACCTGATGCGGGCGCTTGCCAAGCGGAACGTCCACCCGAAGGTCGAGTTCGTCAACCTGAAGAGCTATGGCGACGCGACGACCAGTTCGGGTCAGGTGCGCGTGATCGGCACGCTGCCCGAGGACCTGCGCGGGCAGGCCGTCCTGCTGATCGACGATATCCTCGATTCCGGGCGTACGCTCAGCTTCGCCAAGTCGCTTCTCGAAGGCTTGGGCGGCGCGCCGGTCAAGATCGCGGTCTTCGCCGACAAGCCGTCGCGCCGCGTCGTGCCGATCAAGGCCGATTTCGTCGCCTTCACGATCCCGGACCGTTTTGTCGTGGGCTACGGCCTCGACCACGCGCAGCAGTGGCGCGGCCTGCCGGATCTCGCCGCCGTCGACTAGCGACGGAACAGCCCAAGTACGCGCCCATCGACGACCGCCAGCCCCGCGGCGATCAGCGCGAATCCGGCGACGGAAAGCGGCTCGAAGCGTTCGCCGAGGAACGCGATGCCGAGCAGCACCGCGCTCGGCGGAATCAGCATCGTGACGAGCGACGCGTTGCCCGCTCCCGCGCGCTGCATCAGCCGGTAGTAGACGAGATAGGCGACGGCCGTCGACAGGAAAGCGAGACCGAAGATCGACAGCATCGTCGCGGTCCCCGGCATCGGCAGCGTCCAGGGCCGGTCGACGGCGAACGACAGCGCCATCGTGGCGGGAATGGCGCAGATGAACTGGCCGCTCGCCAGCACGGTGCCGTCCTGCCCCTTGAACCGCCGCGCCCAGACGAGCGCGAAGCCGTAACTGATCGTGGCGGCCACGCAGGCGAGCTGTGCCAGCACCGACGAGCCGATCCCGGCCAGCGCCTCCGGCCCCACGAGCACGACCACGCCGGAAAACCCGATCAGTACGCCGGCCGCGCGCCGCGCGTCCATGCGCTCGTCGTCGGTCAGGAAATGGGCGAGCGTGATCGTCCAGAGCGGCGTCGCGGCGTTGAGGATCGCCGCAAGGCCCGCCGAAATCTCGCGCTGGCCCCACGCGATCAGGATGAAGGGAAGGACGGTATTGAGAAGGGCCAGGACCGCGAAGCCCTTCCAGAGGGCGGGATCGCGCGAAAGCGTCAGGCCGCGAAGGCGCAGGATGACGAACAGGAAGGCGCCGCCGAAAAGGGCCCGCAGCGCCACGATCGTCACCGGCGGAAGTTCCTCCAGCGCGATCTTCACGTAGAGAAAGGAACCGCCCCAGAGAACCGAAAGCAGGAGCAGCATCGACCATGCCGCCGCGTCGAGACGTGTCGTCGAATCGTTCATGGCACGCATGCTATCGGCCACCGGTGCCGACGCACACCCGATACTTGCGGGGCGACGGCGTTCAGCCGACGACGATCCCCCGGCGCGCAACGGCCTCCCGGAACTCGGCGACCAGACCGGCAAGTTCCGCGATCACGCCGGGATCGTGCCGGTAGCTGCCGATTTCTATTTCCACTTCGAGTGCCGCCGCCCGCGTGGCAAGGGCGCGTGCGCCGAAACTCGCCGCCGCGCTCTTCAGCGAATGGATCTCGCGATGGAGCTGGCCGCCCTCGCCGCCGGGCGCGCCGGACTGGGAAAGCAGCGAGAATGCACCGAGCCGCTTCTCGGCTTCGCCGTAGAACGTCTTCAGCAGGCGCGGCAGAACCGAGGCGCCGATCTCCTCGGTGAGCTGGTCGAGGCTAGACCAGTCGATCTGCGTCTGCGGCGCCATCCGACGGGATCTACTGCGCCGCCGCGGCGACCGGCTTGGCCGCGCATTCGGCGAGGTAGTCCATCGCCGCCTGGGCACCCCCCTTGCGGTGCGGAACGCCCGCAAGCGACAGGCCCATCTCGACGCCGGAAAGCGTGCCCATCAGCATCAGGTCGTTGAAGCTGCCCAGATGCCCGATGCGGAACACCTTGCCCGCGACCTTCGTGAGGCCGGCGCCCAGCGACATGTCGAACGCGTTCAGCACGATCTTGCGGAACTTGTCGGCGTCGTGGCCGGCCGGCATCAGCAGGGCGGTCAGCGCGCTCGAATATTCCTTCGGCTCGAGGCAGAGGATCTCCAGCCCCCACGCCCGGGCCGCGCGTCGCGTCGCTTCCGCGTGGCGGTCGTGGCGACGGAACACGTTGTCGAGGCCTTCCTCCGCCATCATGTCGAGCGCTTCGGAAAGGCCGTAGAGCAGATTCGTCGCCGGCGTATAGGGGAAATAGCCCGTCGCGTTCGCGGCGATCATCTCGTCCCAGCCCCAGAACGAGCGCGTCAGCTTCGCGGATTTCGACGCCTCGATCGCCTTGGCCGAAACGGCATTGAACGACAGTCCCGGCGGCAGCATCAGGCCCTTCTGCGAACCCGCGACCGTCACGTCCACGCCCCATTCGTCGTGGCGGTAGTCGATCGAGGCGAGCGACGAGATGGTGTCGACCATCAGGAGTGCGGGATGCTTCGCACGATCCATCGCGGCGCGCACCTCGCCCACCCGCGTCGTGCAGCCGGTCGACGTTTCGTTATGGACCGCCATCACGGCCTTGATCTGGTGCGACTTGTCGGCGGCGAGCTTCGCCTCGACCGCCGCAGGGTCGACGCCGTGACGCCAGTCGCCGGCGACGAACTCGACCGTCAGACCGAGTTTCTCGGCCATCTTGCGCCACAGCGTGGCGAAATGGCCGGTCTCGAACATCAGCACCTTGTCGCCGGGCGACAGCGTGTTGACGAGAGCGGCTTCCCACGCACCCGTGCCCGATGCCGGAAAGATGATAACGTGACTCTTCGTCTTGAAGATGCCCTTCATGCCGGCAAGCACCTTCTTGCCGAGTTCGCCGAACTCCGGTCCGCGATGGTCGATCGTGGGGTTGTCGATCGCACGCAGGATGCGGTCCGGCACATTCGTCGGGCCGGGAATCTGCAGGAAATGGCGGCCGCTGGGGGCGAAGCTCAGCTTCAGCATTTGGGAGCGCTCCTCGATTTGATTTTTATGGTATACAATTACTTTATTCAAACGTCAATCACCGTGACAATGCTGATTTGTTTGTATACCATACTCGAATGCCGGATGATTCGAGACCTGTTGAACGGACGACTCTGCCGCAAAACGCGGCCGAGCGCTTGCGCCAAATGATTCTCGACGGTGATCTCGCCGCCGGCGAGCGGCTCAACGAACGTGTTCTTTGCGAACGTCTCGGCATTTCCCGCACACCTCTGCGCGAAGCACTGCGCATGCTCGGCGCCGAAGGCTACGTGCGAGTCGAGCCGAACCGCGGCGCCATGGTCGCGTCCGTCGACCGTTCGGAAATCGAAAGCACCTTCGAGGTCCTCGGCGCGCTCGAGGGGCTGGCCGGCGAGCTTGCGGCTTCGCGCATCACCGACGCCGAGCTTGCCGAGATCAAGGCGCTGCATTTCGAGATGCGCGCCCACCACGCGCGGGGCGACCGCGCCGCCTATTTCGCCGCCAACCAGAACATCCATGCACGCATCGCCCGCGCCGGCGGCAACGTCGTACTCGGCGAAACGTTCGAGCGGCTCAACGCGCGCGTGAAGCGCGTGCGCTATGCCGCCAACCTTTCGCGCCAGCGCTGGGACAAGGCGGTCGCCGAGCACGAGCAGATGATCGCGGCACTGGAAGCCCGCGACGGTGCCGCGTTGCGAAGGATTCTCGAAGCCCATCTCGCCGGCAAGCGCGAGTCCGTGCTCGCCGCGTTCGCCGCGGACACGCGCGCCGAAGCCTACGACTGACCGGAGACGAACCCATGCCGCTCGACCAGCCCCCCGCCCGTTCCGACCTGGAAGCGCGCCTGCGCCGCGAGGTCAAGGGCGACGTCCTGTTCGGCGCGTTCGACCGGGGCCGCTACGCGACCGACGCGTCGATCTACCAGATCGATCCGGTTGGCGTCGTCGTGCCGAAGGATGCGCAGGACGCGCAGATCGCCATCCAGATCGCGGCCGATGCCGGCGTGCCCGTCCTGCCGCGCGGCGGCGGCACGTCGCAGTGCGGCCAGACCGTCGGCGCCGCCCTCGTCGTCGACAACGCGAAGCATCTTAAAAAGGTGATCTCCGTCGATCCGGCGAACGCGACGGCGATCGTCGAACCGGGCATCGTGCTCGACCA
>JAEUKY010000192.1 GCA_016794005.1 Rhodospirillales bacterium | reverse complement strand
ATCATCTTCTTCGACGAGCCGACGACCGGCCTCGACCCGATCATGTCGGACGTCATCAACGACCTGATCGCCGACTGCGTGCACCGCCTTGGTGCGAGCGCGCTGTCGATCACGCACGACATGGCGAGCGCGCGCAAGATCGCGCACCGCATCGCCATGCTCTACGAAGGCAAGATCATCTGGCAGGGTCCCGTCGCCGACATCGACCGGTCGGGCAACGCGTTCGTCGACCAGTTCATCCACGGCCGCGCGGAAGGCCCGATCCGCATGCAGATCCCGGTCTGAAGGTGGCGAAGGCCGCCGCCCGCTTCGTCTGCCAGGAATGCGGCGGCGTGCATCCGCGCTGGTCCGGCCGCTGCGACGCGTGCGGGGCGTGGAACACCATCGTCGAGGAAGCGGTCCCCGACGTCGCCCCCAAGGGCGTTTCGGCCAAGGGCGGCAAGCGCGTTTCGTTCGTCGGGCTCGACGGGGAAAGCGAACAGGCCCCGCGCCGAAAGACGGGCATCGCCGAACTCGACCGCGTGCTCGGCGGCGGTCTCGTCAAAGGATCGGCCGTGCTCGTCGGCGGCGATCCGGGTATCGGCAAGTCCACCCTTCTCCTCCAGGCGGCCGCGGCCCTCTCGAAGAACGCGCGCGTCGCCTACATCTCGGGCGAAGAGGCGGTCGACCAGATCCGCATGCGCGCCACGCGCCTCGACCTTGCCAAGGCGAACGTTTCGCTCGCCTCGGCCACGAACGTGCGCGACATCCTCGCCACGCTCGACGCGTCGGACGCGCCCGACCTCGCGGTCATCGATTCGATCCAGACCATGTATATCGACCAGCTCGACAGCGCGCCCGGCACGGTGGCTCAGGTGCGCGCGTCGGCGGCCGAACTGATCCGGCTCGCCAAGCGGCGTGGCGTTGCCGTCATCCTCGTGGGCCACGTCACGAAGGAAGGCACCATCGCCGGCCCGCGCGTGCTCGAGCACATGGTCGACACGGTCCTCTATTTCGAAGGCGAGCGCGGCCACCAGTTCCGCATCCTGCGCGCCGTCAAGAACCGCTTCGGCCCGACCGACGAGATCGGCGTGTTCGAGATGACGGACGCTGGGCTTACCGAAGTCCCCAACCCGTCGGCCCTCTTCCTCGCCGAACGGCGCGGCGAGGTTTCGGGGGCGGCCGTCTTCGCCGGCATGGAGGGTACGCGCCCCGTGCTGGTCGAGATCCAGGCGCTGGTCGCCCCCAGCGCCTACGGCACGCCGCGCCGGGCCGTGATCGGCTGGGATTCGGGCCGGCTCGCGATGGTGCTGGCGGTGCTGGAGACGCGCTGCGGGCTCGCCTTCGGCGGTGCGGACGTTTATCTCAACGTCGCGGGCGGCCTGCGCATCGCCGAGCCGGCCGCCGATCTCGCCGTCGCCGCCGCCCTCGTCTCGGCGCTGACCGACACGCCCGTCCCGGGCGAATCGGTCGTTTTCGGCGAAATCGGCCTTTCGGGCGAGGTTCGCGCCGTCGGCCAGACCGAAGCACGCCTCAAGGAAGCCGCAAAACTGGGGTTCGGTCGGGCCTACTGCCCGCCCCGCGGCAAGCGCGGCGGGTCGGCCGCCGGGATCGAGGTGCGCGAATTGCGCCTGCTCGGCGACCTCGTCGAAGCGCTCGGCAATCCCGCCCCCCGGCGCATGGCCCGCCCCGGATAACCTGATATTCTCGGCCTCCGATGCTCGATTCGCTCCCGATCAACGCGTTCGACGGCGCCGTGGCCCTCGTGGTGCTGGCTTCGGCCCTCGTCGCGCTGATCCGCGGCTTCGTCAAGGAAGTGCTGAGCCTTGCGGCCTGGGCGGGAGCGGCCCTCGTCACGCTGTGGGGATTCGCCTTCGCCCGCCCCTATTTCCGCGCCTTCATCGAAAGCCAGCTTCTGGCCGACGTCGCGGCGGGCATCGCGCTGTTCGTCGCCAGCCTGATCGTGTTCGCGATGATCGCGCACGGGACTTCGGCGCTGGTGCGCCGGTCGTCGAGCCTGTCGGCCGTGGACCGGTCGCTCGGCTTCGTTTTCGGCATATTCCGCGGCCTCGTCCTGCTCGGCCTCGCCTGGCTGGCGCTCGCCTGGGCCATCCCCGAGGAGAAGCGCCCGGACTGGATCTTCGAGGCCCGGACGCGCCCGCTGATCGAGCAGATCGCCGAGTATCTGGTCGGCCTCGCACCGCCCGAATTCCGGGGTCAGGTGCGCACCGCCGGGGACCAGGCCCAGCGCGGCACGGAGGCCATACGGGCCCTGCAGCGGCTGCAGCCGAATCCCCCTTCACAGCCGGGCGAAACCGGATATAAACGCGACGAGGTGCAGGGCATGGAACAGCTCATCGACCGCGTCCGGCCGGCCGCACCCAGCCGTTAGTCCGTCGAGTTCGCGCGCCCTTCCGGGCCGGGAACGCATTGGGGGTTTCATGGACCGCTCACCGGTGACGACCGATCCCTTCGACGACGACAAGCTCAAGGAAGAATGCGGGATTTTCGGCATTCTCGGGCACAAGGACGCGGGCGCGCTCGCGGCCCTCGGCCTGCATGCGCTCCAGCATCGCGGGCAGGAAGCCGCCGGGATCATCGCGTTCGACGGCAGGCAGTTCCACACCCACCGCGCGGTCGGACTGGTCGGCGACAATTTCGGCGACCAGAAGGTCATCGCCGCGCTGAAAGGCGACACGGCGATCGGCCACGTGCGCTATTCGACCAGCGGCGGCACGATCATGCGCAACATCCAGCCGCTGTTCGCCGAGTTCGAGTTCGGCGGCTTCGGGCTCGCGCATAACGGCAATCTCACGAACGCCGAGACGCTGCGCCGCAGCCTCATCAAGCGCGGCTCGATCTTCCAGTCGACGTCCGACACCGAGGTCATCGTCCACATGATGGCGCAGGCGCAGGGCGACGTGACGACGCGCCTGATCGCCGCCCTCAACCAGGTCGAAGGCGCCTACTCGCTGACCTGCATCGCCAAGGACAAGATCATCGCGGTGCGCGATCCGCGCGGCGTGCGCCCGCTCGTGCTGGGCAAGCTCGACGGCAGCTGGGTGGTCACGTCGGAAACGTGCGCGCTCGACATCATCGGTGCGGACTACGTGCGCGACCTCGAGGCCGGCGAGATGGTCGTCATCGACCGCAACGGCATCCGCTCGATGAAGCCGTTCCGCCCCGAGGTGAAGCGCTTCTGCGTGTTCGAGTACATCTATTTCGCGCGGCCGGACAGCGTGACCGAGGGCATCTCGGTCTACGAGGCCCGCAAGCGCATCGGCGCCGAGCTTTCGCGCGAAAGCGGCCTGCCGGCCGATCTCGTCGTGCCGGTCCCCGACAGCGGCGTGCCGGCGGCACTCGGCTACGCGCAGGAATCCGGCATCCCGTTCGATCTCGGCATCATCCGCAACCACTATGTGGGCCGCACCTTCATCGAGCCGAGCGACCAGATCCGCCATCTCGGCGTCAAGCTGAAGCACAACGCCAACCGCGCGGGCCTCGCGGGCAAGCGCGTGATCCTCGTCGACGATTCGATCGTGCGCGGCACCACGTCGAAGAAGATCGTCGAGATGGTCCGCCAGGCCGGTGCGACCGAGGTGCACATGCGCATCTCCTCGCCGCCGACCAAGCATTCGTGCTTCTACGGCATCGACACGCCGGAAAGCAGCCAGCTCCTCGCCTCGAAGAACGACGTGGCCGCGATGGCGCGCATCATCGGGGTGGACAGCCTCGCCTTCATCTCGATCGACGGCCTCTACCGCGCGATGGGCGAGCCGGGCCGCGATCCCAAGGCGCCGCGCTTCTGCGACGCGTGCTTCACCGGCGAATACCCGACGCGCCTCACCGACATCGAGGAACGCGGCGACAATCCGGTGCAGGCGAGCCTGCTCGAAATCGCCTGAACCGGCCGCCGACGATGCCGAAATCCGGGCGCCTGCAGGGCCGCATCGCCGTCGTCACGGGCGCTTCGCGCGGCATCGGCCGCGCGGTCGCCGAACGATTCGCCGCCGAGGGTGCGCACGTCGTGGCGCTCGCCCGCACGGTGGGGGCGCTCGAGGAACTCGACGACGCGATCGTGCGCGCGGGCGGCTCGACGACGCTGGTCCCGGTCGACCTCGCCGAACTCGACAAGCTCGACGCGCTCGGCCCCTCGCTCTACGAACGGTTCGGCAAGGTCGACGTTTTCGTCGGCAATGCGGGCGTGCTCGGCACGCTCGGTCCAGTCACGCACCACGACGCGAAGGAATGGGAAGAGGTCTTCCGCATCAACGTGCACGCCAACTGGCGGCTGATGCGCACGCTGGAGCCCGCCCTGCGCCTTTCCGATGCCGGGCGCGCGATCTTCGTCACCTCGGGTGCCGCACGGATGGACCGCGCCTACTGGGGTGCCTACGCCGCCAGCAAGGCCGCTCTCGAGGCGATGGTGAAGACCTGGGCGCAGGAACTGGCCCCGACGCCGGTCCGCGCGAACCTGCTGTCGCCCGGGCCCGTGGCCACGCGCATGCGCGCGTCGGCCTTTCCCGGCGAGGATCCCGCCACGCTGCGCCAGCCCGCGAGCGTGACCGAGGCGTTCGTCGATCTCGCCGTTCCCGACTGCCGGCGCAACGGCGAGACGCTGGAGCCGTACCTGTGAGCGTGCGCCTCGGCCCGATCGAGCAGATCCACCTGTCGGTTTCCGACATCCTCGCGGCGAAGGATTTCTACGCCGGCAAGCTGCAGCTGCCGCTGATCGCCGCGGGCGACGATCTGGCCATCTTCGATACCGGGCAGGCGAAGCTGATCGTCGCCAGGGGCGAAGGGACCGGCAAGGGCGTGGAGCTTTCCTTCACGGTCCCCAGCCTCGAAGCCGCACTCGCCGAGCTGATCGCGGCCGACGTGCGCATCGCGGCGGCACCGCGCACCGAACCGTGGGGCGGGCGCGTGGCCAAGATCGCCGATCCGGACGGGAACCTCGTTTCGATCGTCCAATACCCGTAACGCGACAATGGTTGCGGACGGCGGCGCGGAGTGGTTCGATCCCCGACCTCTCGAACGCAGCCGGAGAACACGCATGCCGATCTCGATGTACCAGATCACCGTCCCCGTCTTCACCAAGATGCTGGGCGCGCTTTCCAACGTCCTCGACAAGGGTGCCGCCTTCGCGGCCGCCAAGAAGGTCGATCCTTCCGTCCTGCTGGCCTCGCGTCTGGCGCCCGACATGTTCCCGCTGACCCGCCAGGTCCAGCTCGCGTCCGATTTCGCCAAGGGCCCGCTGGCGCGCCTGTCCGGCTCCGAGCCGCCCAAGTGGGAAGACAGCGAGACGACGTTCGACGCGCTGAAGGCCCGCATCGCCAAGACCGTCGACTTCGCCAAGTCGTTCAAGCCCGAGCAGATCGACGGCAGCGAGACGCGCGACGTGACGATCACGATCGGCGGCAATCCGGTGACGATGAAGGGGCAGGAATACCTGCTCCACAACGCGCTGCCGAACTTCTATTTCCACGTGACGGCGGCCTACGCGATCCTGCGCCACAACGGCGTCGAGGTCGGCAAGCGCGACTATCTCGGCCGGACCTGAGCTAGCGCTTCTTCCTGTCGTCGTAGGGGTTGTTGGACGCCCGCAGCTGCAGGCGGACGACGACCCCTTCGAGCCCGAACGTCTCGCGCAGCGAATTGACCAGATAGCGCTGGTAGGAATCCGGCAGCGACACCAGCTTGTTGCCGAAGATCGCGAAGGTCGGCGGGCGCTGGCCGACCTGGCGCATGAAGCGCGGGCGCGGCCGGCGGCCCGACACGATCGGCGGCGGATGGGCCTGCACCACGCCTTCGAGCCAGCGGTTGAGCTGCGGCGTGGAAAGGTCGGCGTTCCAGCGGTCGTGCATCGTCACGACGCCTTCCATCAGCTCGTCGAGCTTGCGCCCCTGCAGCGCCGAGATCGTGACGAAGATCACGCCCTTGATCTGCGGCATCGAGATTTCCATGCGGTCGCGCAGCTTGCGCAAGGCCGCCTGCGGATCGTCGATCAGGTCCCACTTGTTGACGCACACGACGATGGCGCGCCCTTCGTCGGCGGCGAGCCGCGCGATCTGCAGGTCCTGGTTCTCCAGCATCATCGTCGCGTCGATGACCAGCACGCAGACATGCGCCTCGCGGATGTTCCGGATCGTGTCGCCGACCGACATCTTCTCGAGCGGATCGTCGATGCGCGCCTTGCGCCGCAGCCCGGCGGTGTCGATCAGGCGGAACTTGCGTCCCTTCCACTCGAACGGCGTCGAGATCGCGTCGCGCGTCGTGCCCGGTTCGGGGCTGGTCAGCATGCGCTCGTCGCCCAGCAGGCGGTTGACCAGTGTCGACTTGCCCACGTTGGGCCGGCCGACCAGCGCCACGCGGATGTCGGGCTTTGCCTTCTCGCCCTCGCCCGCCTCCTCCTCGACCGCGTCGGGATTCTCGACCGCTTCGGGCGGGGCATAGGCCTTCAGCGCCTCGTGCAGGTCGGCGAAGCCCTCGCCGTGCTCGGCCGAGACGGCGACGGGTTCGCCCAGTCCCAGGCCCGCGGCCTCGGCCACGCCGAAGCCGGTGCGCGCGGCACTCTCGGCCTTGTTGGCGACGACGATGGTGGGCTTGCCGGTCTTGCGCAGCCAGTTGGCGAAATGCTGGTCGTGGGGCGTCAGCCCCTCGCGCGCGTCGACGACGAAAAGCGCCACGTCCGCGTCCTTGACCGCGCGCTGGCTCTGCGCGGTCATG
>JAEUKY010000190.1 GCA_016794005.1 Rhodospirillales bacterium | reverse complement strand
GAGGGTGCTATCAGGATCTTGGTCTCCAGCGGCTTGCCGGGGCCGAAGCCGGCTTCGGCCATCAGCTTCTTGGCCTCGGCCACGTCCTGCTTGAGCTTGAACTTCGGATTGCCGAACCACTGGTGGCCGGGCGGAAAGAAGCCCTGCGCCGGGATGGCCATGCCGCCGAGCAGTTCCTTCATGCCCTCGCGGTCGACCGCGAGATTGGCGGCACGGCGCACGCGGATGTCGTTCCAAGGGCTGCCCTCGACGCGGCTGAGATGCCAGGTCCAGTTATGCGGATAGGCGTTGGTGACGATCTGCATGCCGGCTTGCTTGAGCGAGGCGATCGCGTCGGGCGACGGCGCTTCGATCCAGTCGACCTGGCCGGACCGCAGGGCGGCGGTACGCGCACTCGCTTCGGGCAGCGGGACAAGCACGAGCCGCTCCAGCTTCGGCACGCGGGCCTTGTTCCAGTATTCCGGGTTCGGGACCATCTCGACGCGCTCGCGCGGCACGAAGTTGACGACCTTCCACGGACCGGTGCCCGACGGCGTCCTGGCGAAACTGTCCCAGCTCTTGCCGGCCTTCTCGAACTGCGCCGGGCTCGAGAACATGATCCAGGCGATCTGGTAGGGAAGCGTGGCGTCCGGCGTGCGGGTGACGATCTCGAGCGTCAGCTTGTCGACGGCTTTGTACGTCGCGACCGCGGGAATACGGCTGCGGCCCTGCGCCGACTGCCGGGGATCGAACTGCGGTGCCTGCTGGTTGAGCAGCTTTTCGAAATTCCAGACGACCGCGGCGGCATCGAACTCGGAACCGTCGTGGAACTTCACGCCGGGGCGCAGCTTGAAGGTCCATTTCGTCTTGTCGGCGGCGTCGACCGACCATTCGGTCGCGAGACCGGGAACCAGGTCCGACGCCTTGTCGGCCTTCGAGAGATCCCAGTTTATCAGTGCGTCGTAGACCGTATAACCGAGGAACCGCATGCCCTCGCCGCCCTGGTCGGTCTGGCCGGTCGTCAGCGGGATGTCCGAAGCGGTCATGCCGATGCGCAGCGTCCCTTGCGCGCTTGCCTGCGAGACGGCCAGAACTGCGCCTGCGGCAGCGGCAATCGCAAGGAACCTGAAATTCATCGCACATCCTCCCGGCTGAAAGCCTGAGAGGAGCAAGATTGGTGCCAGACAATCCCGTCCGACGGGACGGCTAGCGCCAGCGCCGGAGCATCAGGGTTGTCCCGCCCAGAACGAGGCTGAGCGCCAGATAGAGCGGCAGCCTGCCGATCTCGTCGATGAAAAGGCCGGCGATCAGCGGGCCGAGTGCCGCACCGATGTCGCGGTACGTCGAATAGACCGACTGCGCGCCGACCGAATCGCCCGGGTTGCGTTCGGCGACCATCGCGGCGGCGATCGTGTTGGTGAGCCCGCGCACGACGGTCACGGCGACGGCGCCCGCATAGACGAAGCCGAATGCGATCGACGCGAGAGCCGCCGACATCAGGATGCCGAACACGAGCATCACGCGCGTGGCGCCGAAACGGTCGGCGAGCCTGCCGCCGATGGGCGCGCAGAAGCTTTCGACGATCCAGCGGAGAGAGAAGACGATGCCGGTCGCCATCGCCGGCGAGAAATCCGTCACGTTCGCCTTCAGAAGCAGCGTGACCGAGACGAGAAATACGCCGTCGACGACGAAGCCCTGTGCGGCTGCCCAAAGATCGATCCGCCCCGGCAGCGGCATCAGCAAGGCCCGGTGCCGCGGCGGACGGATATCGACCGACGGAAGCGCCAGCGCCAGCGGCAGGCAGGCGAGCGACAGCACCGTCACGATCGTGAACAGCATCTGCGCGCCGATCCGGTCGACCGCGAAGCAGCCCGCGAGCAGCGTGAAGGTAATCGCAATGCCGACGATCGCCCGGCTCGTCCCGATGCGCCGGCCCGCCTGTTCGGGAACGCTCGCGGCATAGGCGAAGGTCACGAGATTGATGGCCGCGAAGGACAGGCCCCACAGGAACCGGGCGGCGAGTTGGACCCAATCCGATGCCTCGGCCGCGAAGATCGCCGTCGACACGACGGCGCCGGCGGCGGCGATCGTCGCCGCGCGACGCGCACCCAGACGCGCCGTCAGCCGCGCGACCTGCGTATAGGCGAAGATCCGCACGATACGGTTGGCGGCAAGCAGCAGGCCGGCCCACGCGAGACTGATGCCGAACGCCTCGGGCATCAACGGCAGCAGCGCATAGAGCAGGCCGTCGCCCGCCATCGCGATGGCAAGCAGCCAAGACGGCCGCGCCATACCCGACGGCGGTACTGGACCGGCGCTAGCGGACAAGATCGCCCGTCATCGCGTTGACGCCATTCGGTTCCACGGGCATCGAATCGACCCTCCGGCGCGTGTCATCGAACCGCAACATGACCAATTCCCCCGATTTGGCAATGGGATATCCGGCATGCCCGATCTGCGCGGCGCGCCCGATCAGCCGCGCGAAGTCGTGCTATTCCTTGATCGCACGCCAGACGCCCTCTCCCGAGGACTCCACGATGCCCGACGATTCAGCGTCCGTACCCGCGTCGAAGCCGGCCGGCACACGTTCCGCTTCCGACGATTCCGCCTTCGCGGTGATCTTCTCGCTCAGCTTCTGCCACATGCTGAACGACATGATGCAGTCGATGGTGCCGGCGATCTATCCGATCCTGAAGGAGTCCTACGCGCTCGACTACGCCCAGATCGGCCTCATCACGCTCGCCTTCCAGTGCACGGCCTCGATGCTCCAGCCGCTGGTCGGCTATACGACGGACCGCCGGCCGATGCCCTACTCGCTCGCGATCGGCATGGGCTTCACGCTTTGCGGGCTTGTGCTGATGTCGCAGGCGGCGAGCTATCCGGTCATCCTCGGGGCCGCGGCGCTCATCGGCGTCGGCTCGGCCGTCTTCCATCCCGAAGCCTCGCGCGTCGCGCGCCTGGCTTCGGGCGGACGGCACGGGCTCGCCCAGTCGCTGTTCCAGGTCGGCGGCAATACCGGCTCGGCGATCGGGCCACTGCTCGCCGCCTTCATCATCGTGCCGCAGGGCCAGGGCAGCATCGTCTGGTTCTCGGCCGCCGCGTTCGTCGCTATGTCGATCCTGTTCGCGATCGGTCGCTGGTACGCCGAACGCCGGCGCGAGGCGGGCGGTGCCGCCCAGCGCGCCCGCAAGGCCCCGCCGGCCCTTCCGCTGCCGCGCAATCAGGTCGCCCTCGCGGTCGCGGTCCTCGTGGCGCTGATCTTCTCGAAGACGTTCTACACCGCGAGCCTGACGTCCTATTACACGTTCTACCTGATCCACAAATTCGAGGTTTCGGTCCAGTTCGCGCAGATCGCCCTCTTCGCGTTCCTCGCTTCGCTGGCGCTCGGCACCGTCGCGGGCGGCTGGATCGGCGACAAGGTCGGCCGCATCCCGATCATCTGGTTCTCGATCCTCGGGCCGCTGCCCTTCACGCTGGCGATGCCGTACACGGGCCTCGCGGCCACGCTCGTGCTGTCGCTCGTCATCGGCCTGATGATGTCGTCGGCCTTCTCGGCGATCCTCGTCTACGCGCAGGAACTGATGCCCGGGCGCGTGGGCATGGTCGCCGGCCTGTTCTTCGGCTTCTCGTTCGGCCTGGGTGGCCTAGGTGCAGGGGCCGTCGGCCTGATCGCGGACCACACGAGCATCGAGACGGTCTATCTGATCTGCTCGTATCTTCCGGCTCTCGGCCTGCTGACCGCGTTCCTGCCGCGCCAGCCGTCGCGCCGCGCGACGGCCTAGATGTCGAAGAAGACCGTCTCGCCCTCGCCCTGCAGGCGGATGTCGAACCTGTAGACGGTCTGGCCGTCGCGCGTCGCGCGCGCGGCGAGCAGCGTCTTCTGCAGATGCGGTTCGGCTACGGCCTTCAGCGTCGGGTCCGCCGCGTTCGCCGCCGTCTCGTCGGCGAAATACATCCGCGTATGCAGGTGGATGTTGATGCCGCGCGCGAAGACCATCAGTGTCGCGAACGGCGCTTCGGCCGCGCCCGCCTTCGTGCGCGTGGCACCCGGCTTCACGGTCTCGAAGAACCACAGGCCGGTCTTGAAGTCGCTGACCGCCCGCCCCCAGATCCCAGGGAATTTTCCGTCGGCGTCGGCCTGCCACAACTCGATCATCGCGTCGGTGACGATGGAGCCGGCACCGTCGTAAATGGCACCTTCGATGCGGATGCGCTCGCCCTTCGTGGACGCGGCCGCCAGCACGTTGGGCTTTTCCTGCGTGCGCACGTTGAGTCCGGCCGACGACGGATAGGTCCCGATATGGACGTAGGGGCCGGCGGTCTGCGAGGGCGTCTCGTTCAGCGGTTCGACCGGCATGTCAGTTGCCCTCCGGCCGGTTCTCGAAGAAGGTCGACCGGCGGCCGCGCAGCACGATGTCGAAGCGGTAGGTCAGGTGGTCGAACGGCCCCTGGTTCTCGAGATCGAGCTTCGCCACGAGCATGTCCAGAGCCGCCCTGTCGCGGATCGTGTTGGCGATCGGGCACTTGGCGATCAGCGGATCGCCTTCGAAATAGAACTGCGTGATCAGGCGCTGCGCGAAGGCCTGCCCGAACAGCGAGATGTGGATGTGCGCCGGCCGCCAGTCCGACCCGTTGTTGCGGAACGGATAGGGGCCGGGCCTGATCGTACGGAACGCGTACTTGCCCTCGGCGTCGCTGAGCACGCGCCCGCAGCCGCCGAAATTCGGGTCGAGGGCGGCGACATAGCCGTCGCGCACGTGGCGGTAGCGTCCGCCGGCATTCGCCTGCCAGATCTCGATCAGCGTGTTCGGAACCGGGCGGCCGTTCTGGTCGATCACGCGGCCATGCACGACGATGCGCTCGCCGATCGCTTCGTCGCCCGTCCCGAAATTGCGGATCAGGTCGTGGTCCAGCGGGTCGAGCATGCCGTGCCCGAACACGGGGCCCGACAGGTCGGCCGGCGACTGGCCCAGCGACAGCAGGGCCCGGCGGGGGCTGCGCAGCGACGTCGACCGGTAGTCGAGCGAAAAGCCGGGCGGATGCCACGCGCGGTCGCGCCGATAGAACTCGCCATTCTCCATACCCGTTCCTCCCCCGAATCAGGCCGCTGCGAGTCCGAGGATCGCACGCGCCTCGGCGGCTGTCGCGGGCTGCCGTCCGTATTCGGCACACAGCTGCGCCACCCGCGCGACCAATGCCGCGTTCGAGGGAGCAAGCGTATGCTCGTCCATACGGATATTATCTTCCAGACCCGTGCGGCAATGGCCACCCAATTCGAGACTCCAGCGGTTGAGCGTCAATTGGTCGCGGCCGATTCCCGCCCCGGTCCAGGTCGCGTCCGGCGCCAGCCGCTTCAGCGTCGCGACGTAGAACTCGAAGGCCGGCCGGTCCACCGGCATCGCGTTTTTCACGCCCATGACGAACTGCACGTGCAGCGGCCCGACGATCTGGCCCGACTTCGCCATCTCGGCCGCCTTGTACACCATCGACAGGTCGAAGGCCTCGACCTCCGGCTTGATGCCCAGCCGCTTCATCTCGGCCGCCAGCCACTCGACCAGATCGGGACTGTTGTCGTAGACGCGCGTCGGGAAATTGACCGAGCCGGTGGCGAGCGAGGCCATGTCGGGCTTCGTACCCAGCATGCCGCCGCGTTCCTTGCCTGCACCCGACCGGCCGCCGGTCGAAAGCTGGACGATCAGGCCCGGGCAGTGCTTGCGCAGCCCCTCGACCAGCCGCGCGAACCGCTCTGGATCCGAGGTCGGCGTGCCGTCGTCGTTGCGCACGTGGCAATGCGCGAGCGTGGCGCCCGCCTCGAACGCCGCGTGGGTCGATTCGACCTGTTCGGCGATCGTGATGGGAACCGCCGGATTGTTCTTTTTCTGCGGCAGCGATCCCGTGATCGCGACCGTGATGATGCAGGGCTGGGTCATTCGAACTCCGGATGCACGAAGCTGCGCGACTGCGCGGCGAGCCGGATCGGCGCGTTCGCCGCACCGTAACCCGTGTAGCCGCGCCGCTCGACGATCTCGAAGAAGAATCCGCCTTCGAGGACGTTCGTATAGAACTGGTAGAACTCGTGCGCGCCGTCCCGGTCGTAGAGGATGTCGTTGCGGCGCAGCCGCTCGATCTCCGCGTCGGTCAGTTCGGTCCGGGCCTCGAGATCGTCGTAGTAGTTCTCCGGGATCTTCAGGATCGCGACGCCGTTCGCGCGCAGCCGCTCGACCGTCGCGAAGATGTCGCGGCTGGCGAACGCGATGTGCTGCACGCCGGAGCCGAACTTCTCGGTAAGGAAACGCGCCGACTGGGTCTGCCGGCTCTGCGAGGAGTTGAGGATCAGGCGAAGCTCGCCGCCGACCGATTCCAGCGCCTGGCTCTGCACGACGCCGCCCGGATCGACGACGGCCTGCGTCGGCGTGCGGCGCATCTCGAACAGCGACGTGTAGAAGAGCAGCCAGGTAAGGACCTCCTCGTATTGCATCGACTGCGAAACATGGTCGAACGCGACGATGCCGGCTTCCGAACCCGCCGGGGCTTCGACCTTCTCGAAATCGACGTCCCACAGGCGCGACAGGCCGCCGCGCTCGTCGATGAAGTGGACCAGACTGCCCCCGAGCCCGCGGACGGCGGGGATGTTGAGTTCGCCCGGACCGACCGCCTGCTCGAACGGACTGTCCAGAAGATTGATCGCGCGCTCGACCGTCGCCTTCGCGTCGTCGACGCGCAGCGCCATCGCGCAGACCGACGGGCCGTGCACGAGCTGGAAGGAATGCGCGAAGCCCTCGCTCTCGCAGTTGACGACGATGTTGGCGTCGCCCTGGCGCCAGCGCGTGACCGCCTTCGATCGGTGCCTGCCGGCCTTGGCGAAGCCCAACCCGCCGAGCAGCTTCTCGAACGACGGCGCGCTCGCCTCGTCGATTGCGAACTCGACGAACTCGATGCCCTTGCAGGTCGCCCGCGGCGGCAACTCGGGCAGTCCGGGAACGGCCACGCCGTTGCGCCGGCGCAATTGGTCGAGCATCTGGACGAGCGCGCGCTGCCCGTCGATCGCCACGCTGCGCGCGGAACCGGCGCGGAAGCGGTCGTTGAAGATCTCCAGCGACAGCAGCCCGTCGAAGCCCGTCGCCTGCAGCGCGTCCATGAACGCGTCGACCGGCAGGTCTCCCTGCCCCGGAAAGCAGCGGTAGTGGCGGCTCCACGACAGATAGTCCATCTCCAGCTTCGGCGCGTCCGCCATCTGGACGAGGAAGATGCGGTCCCTCGGCACAGAGCGGATCGTCGACAGGTCGGTGCCGCGCGCCAGCACGTGGAAGCTGTCGAGGACGAGCCCGACGTTCGGGTGTGCCGCCCGGCGCACCACTTCCCACGAATCCCTGTAGTCGTTGATGTGCTTGCCCCAGGCCAACGCTTCGAACGCCACGCGCATGCCGCGCTTGGCCGCGCGCTCGCCCAGTTCGTGGAAGTCGACCGCCGCACGATCGATCCCGCCCAGCGCATCGGGCGAAACGTTGCTGCACACCATCAGCAGGTCGCAGCCCAGTTCGGCCATCACGTCGAACTTGCGTTCGGCGCGCGCGAAGACGCGCGCCCGCTTGGGTTCGGGCATGCCCTCGAAGTCGCGGAACGGCTGGAAGGTGACGGTTTCAAGGCCCAGATCGGCGACCATCGCGCGCACGTCGCGCGGCGAGCCGTTGAAGGACAGCAGATCGTTCTCGAATATCTCGACGCCCTTGAAGCGGGCGCCGGCGATCGCGGTCAGCTTCTCGTCGAGCGTGCCGCTGAGGCACACGGTGGCGATTGCGGTCTGCATCGGGCTCTCCGGCTGGGATCGGGAAAGCATCGCGCGTGGCGGAAAGTAACGTCAAATACCAAGATTTGCCATATCCGTAACATGGTATTAACTTCCGGAAAGCCACCCGGAGCGACGCCCGTGCTGACCCTGCGACAGATCGAAGTCATCCGCGCCATCATGGTCACCGGCACGATCGTGGGTGCCGCACGCCTGCTCAATGTTTCCGCACCCGGCATCAGCCGGCTGATGAAGTACACCGAGCAGGCGATCGGCCTGCGCCTGTTCGACCGGCGCAGCGGCCGCTACACGCCGGCCCCGGTCGCGAACGCGATCTTCGAGCAGATCAACGCGACCTTCAAGAAGGTCGAGGATCTCCAGTACACGATCTCGAACGTCAAGCGCGGACGCTCGCAGTGGCTGCGCATCGGTTCGGTGCCGAGCATCGCCAACGTGATGGTGCCGCGCGCCATCCAGCAGGTGCGCCGGAAATACGCGAGCCTGCTGATCGACGTGAACATCCTGAAGATCGAGGAGGCGATCGACTACCTGCTTCTCGACAAGGGCGACGTCGTGGCGATGAGCTACCGGTTCGAGCATCCGAGCGTCGAGTTCGAGCCGCTCGCGACGGGCGAGCTTTTCTGCATCGTGCCGCCGGACCATCCGCTGGCGCGGCGCCGTTCGGTTTCGGCCGCCGAGATCGTCCGCCATCCGCTGATCGGCATCGACCCGACCGATCCTTACGGCGGGATCATGGCGGAGATCTTCGAGCGCCAGCGCCTGACTTACGAGATCACGATCAAGGCGCGCTTCGGCACGACCGTCTGCGCGCTCGTCAAGGCCGGGCTGGGTATTGCGATCATCGACCAGTTCACGATCGCGCACGAAGGCGTGCCCGGCGTGAAGGTACTGCGCATCGAGGAGCCGACGACTTTCCAGACCTACGTGGCGATGAAGGCCGGCCGGCCGCTGTCGGCGTTCGCGCGCAATTTCATCGAACTGCTGCGCGCGGAAATGGGCGGCGTCGTGCGCCGCCCCCGCGGCCAGGTTCAATAGCCCGGCGGCCCGCCCACGACCGTGCGGATCGGCAGGTTATGGAGCCTGTCGAGTTCGTCGAGTCCGCTGACCGTCGCGTCGAGATCCCGCACGAGGCCGTTCGCAAGCGAATAGACCCAGCCGTGCACCGAGAGCTTCTGGCCGCGCGACCACGCCTCGTGCACGAATACGTCGGACGCGACGTTGCGAACCTGCCGGATGACGTTCAACTCGCACAGGCGGTCGAGGCGCGACCGTTCGTCGAGGATGGCATCGAGCTCCTCGCGGTGGGTCTGGCGCAGTTCGCGGATCGGATGGAGCCAGTGGTCGACAAGGCCGCGCCGCTGGCCGTCGACCGCCGCCTTCACGCCGCCGCAACCATAGTGGCCGACGACGATGATATGCTTGACCTTGAGCACGTCGACCGCGAACTGCAGGACCGAAAGGTAGTTTGCGTCCTGCGGCGGCGCCAGATTCGCGACGTTGCGGTGGACGAAGAGCTCGCCCGGATCGAGACCGACGATGTCGTTGGCCGGGACGCGGCTGTCCGAGCAGCCGATCCACAGATACTCCGGTGCCTGCTGGGCTTCGAGCCGACGGAAGAACCCGCTGTCGGCGGACATCTTCCGTTCGGACCAAGCGCGGTTGTTTGCCTTGAGATGATCGAGCATGCGGCGCTTATAGCCGTGTCGTGTGGGCAGGACAATCCGCTTGCTCCCGGGGGCAACGACATGGTTGCCTGATTTGCCGTCCCTCCAGCGTTAAATCGGGTTCACGTCCGCATGAATTTCCGCCATCTCGATCCCGGCTCTGCACCCCTTTCGCTCTGGCGCGCGATCATGAAAGGCGACGCGCTCGCGATTCCCGATTCGGCACTGCGCCGCGTGGCCGCCGGCCACGCGATGCTGGCGAAGGCGGCGCGCGGCAACGACGCGATCTACGGCGTCAACACCGGCTTCGGCAAGCTCGCGAGCGTGCGCATCCCGATCGAGAAGCTCGCGGAGTTGCAGGTCAACATCGTGCGCTCGCACTGCGCCGGCGTCGGACGGCCGCTCGACGGCTCGGTCGTGCGGCTGATCCTGGCGCTCAAGATCGCCAGCCTCGCGCACGGCGCTTCGGGCGTGAACCCGGCGACGCTCGAACTCCTTTCGCAGATGCTGGCGCGCGGCGTGCTGCCGGTCGTGCCCGGCCAGGGATCCGTCGGCGCTTCGGGCGATCTGGCGCCGCTGGCGCATCTGGCCGCCGTGCTGATCGGCGAAGGCCAGGCGGTGTTCGGCGGCGAAACGCTGCCGGGATCGGCAGCACTTTCCCGTGCCGGCCTCGCACCCGTTGCGCTCGGCCCGAAGGAAGGGCTTGCCCTGCTGAACGGCACGCAGGTCTCGACGGCGCTCGCACTTGCCGGCCTGTTCGCGATCGAGGACTGCTTCGCCGCCGCGCTCGTGACGGGGGCGATGTCGGTCGACGCGGCTGCCGGCGCCGACACGCCATTCGACGCGCGCATCCAGACGCTGCGCGGCCAGCCCGGCCAGATCGACGTGGCGAACGTGCTGCGCGCCCTGATGGCGGACAGCGAAATCCGCCGTTCGCATCTTGCCGACGATCCGCGCGTGCAGGATCCCTATTCGCTGCGCTGCCAGCCGCAGGTGATGGGGGCCGCCCTCGACGTGATGCGCGCCGCCGCCGCGATGCTGGCGCGCGAGGCCAACGGCGTGACCGACAACCCGCTGGTCATGCAGGACACGGGCGAAGTCCTCTCCGGCGGCAACTTCCACGCCGAACCGGTCGCCTTCGCCGCCGACATGCTGGCACTCGCCGCCGCCGAGACCGGCAACATCGTCCAGCGGCGCTGCGCGATGCTGGTCGACCCGTCGCTGTCCGGGCTGCCCGCCTTCCTGATCCCGAAGCCCGGCCTCAATTCCGGCTTCATGATTCCCGAAGTCACGTCCGCCGCCCTCGCTTCGGAAAACCGCATGCGCGCGGCGCCGGCATCGACCGACACGATCTCGACCTCGATCAACCAGGAAGACCATGTCTCGATGGCCGCACATGGCGCGCGCCGCCTGCTGCCGATGGCGGAGAATCTCGCGGGCATCGTCGCCATCGAAGCGCTGATGGCGGCACAGGGCATCGAGATGCGCGCACCCCTGCGGCCGGGCCCGCGCGCCAAGCGCGCCCTCGACCGGGTGCGGACGATCTCGGCCTTCCTCGATGCCGACCGGTCGCTTTCGGCGGAAATCGCCGCGATGACGGCATGCGTCGCGGGCGGCGAATTCACCGCCGATCTGCCCGAAGTCCGCGGCCTGCTGCCGTCGTCGACCTGAGCTTAGGTCAGCTCGCGGATCATCTTGTTGAAGATCGCATAGGCGAAGTCGACCCGGTCGCGCGCCGTCGCGACGAAGGCACCCGGCCCGCCGATCACGTTTTCCTCGTAGTGGGCGCGCAGGCTCGACAGCCGCATGGCCGGCCCCGACCCTTCCGCCTGGATGGCCAGCGCATTGATCGTGATCCCCGCCGCGATCGCGCGGTCGCGCGCGACGGATGCCGGCACGAGGCTGCGCATGTCCGGGCCGTCGCCGGCGATGTCGATCTTGGCGCGCGCAGCACGGAAAGGCGCATCGCGGATCAGGTCGGTCGCGACCACCAGACCGTCGCCGATCGCGTTGTAGCTCTGGAAGCGCCGCGGCGCCGCGACGAGCAGGTCGGAGAATTTCTCCGCGTCCTCCGGCGTCGAAATGCGCATCCATGGGAGGATGATCTGGGGATCGCCCGGCGACCCCCATTCGCCATAGGCGACCGCGATCGATCGCGTCGGCAGGCGCGCGATCGCCTGGAGGATTTCCGGCCGCTCGAGGGCGGCGGCCGTTCCTTCGCGCTGCAGGCGATACTCGTCGGCATCGATCGACCCGGATCCGTCGTTGAGCAGGACGAGCAGCATGTCGACGTCGCCGCTCTGGGCCGCGACGTGCCCGGCGGCGCCCGCAAGGGCCCCCAGCAGTCCCGTCCCGAACGCGCGGCGCGACAGTTCCATGAAGCTCCGTCAATCCAGCGCGGCGGAAAGTTCCCCGAGGCCCGTCGTCCAGCCGACGATGGCCCCCTGCGCCGCGATCATGGCGAGTGTAGCCGCCTTGAACTCCGGGAAATAGCTTTCGGTCGCCTCCTCGACGAGCAGGCACTCGAATCCCCGGTCGTTGGCCTCGCGCATCGAGGTCTGCACGCAGACCTCGGTCGTCACGCCGGCGAACACCAGATGCGTGATGCCGAGGGCCGCGAGCCGTTCGGCCGCGTCGGTGCGGTAGAACATCCCCTTGCCCGGCTTGTCGATGACGACCTCGCCCGCGACCGGGGCAAGTTCGCGCACGATGGCGTTGCCCGGCTCGCCGCGCACGAGGATGCGGCCCATGGGGCCCATATCGCCGATGCGCAGGCTGGGCTTGCCGCGCCCGCGCTTGGCCGGCGGACAGTCGCTGAGGTCGGGCAGATGGCTCTCGCGCGTGTGGATCACCGGCCATCCCTTCTTCCGGAACAGGGCCAGAAGGGCGGCGACGGCCGGCACGATCGCCTGCAGACGCGTCACGTCGTTGCCGAGCGCCGCGCCGAAGCCACCCGGCTCGACGAAGTCGCGCTGCATGTCGATCACGACCAGCGCCGTGCGGCCCGGATCGAGCGGATAGGCGAACGGCTTCGCGGGGATCAGGACACTCATCCGTGCCCCGCCATCGCATGGCCGATGGTGGCGCGGTCCGTCTGCGCGACGGGCGAGATATAGGCGATGCGCCCTTCGGACATGACCGCGACGCGGTCGGCGAGTTCCAGGATCTCGTCGAGATCCTCCGAGACGAGCAGCACGGCCGCCCCGCGGTTGCGCGCCTCCATGATCTGGGCGCGGATGTCGGCTGCCGACGCGAAATCGAGCCCGAAGCACGGGTTGGCGACGATCAGCACGTCGACGTCGCCCGACAGCTCGCGCGCCAGAACGGCGCGCTGCACGTTGCCGCCCGACAGCGTCTCGATCGGCGCTTCGGTCGACGGCGTCTTCACGCGATAGCGCGCGATCAGGTCGCGCGCCTTGGCGCGCATCGGTCCGGGACGCAGCCACCAGCCGAGCGAGGCGATCGGCGGCCGGTCGAAGCTGCGGAAAGCGATGTTTTCGGCCACGCTCATCCGCGGCACCGTCGCGTTTCGCAACGGCTCTTCCGGAAGCCCGTAGATCTTCAGCCGCGCGAGGCTCTCGCGGTTCGGCTCGAAGGGTTGGCCGCGCACCAGGATGCGCCCGTCGACGAGCGGCCGCTGGCCGGACAGCACCTCGACCAGCTCGCTCTGTCCGTTGCCCGACACGCCGGCAATGCCGACGATTTCGCCCGACGCCACCTTCAGGTCCAGTTCCGTGACCGCGTTCTGGCCCGAATCGTCGTCGGCGTAGACCGCAACCATCTCCAGCATCGGGGCGCCGGGCGGCTTGGGATCGCGTTCGGCGCGCTCGCGTACGGTCGTGTCGCCGATCATCATGCGCGCCATCGCGTCGGTCGAGAGATCGGCGACGCGGCCCGCCCCTGCCAGCCGTCCGCGGCGCAGCACCGTCACGTCGTCGGCATAGGCCGTCACCTCGCGGAACTTGTGCGTGATCATCAGCACGCTGATGTCGCCGGCCTTCGTCATGCCTTTGAGCAGGCCGAGTATCTCGTCCGCCTCGTCCGGCGTGAGCACCGACGTCGGCTCGTCGAGGATCAGGAAACGCTGGTCGAAATAGATCAGTTTCAGGATCTCGAGCTTCTGCTTCTCGCCGGCGGCGAGCTCGGCGACCGGCCGGTCGAGCGGCACGCGGAACGGCATCCGGTCGAGGAACGCGTCGAGCGCCTTCTTTTCCTTCGCCCAGTCGATGATCGCGGGCGGATCGAGCCGGCCGATCACCATGTTCTCGGCGCCCGTCAGCGACGGCACCAGCGTGAAATGCTGGTAGACCATGCCGATGCCCTGCGCGCGCGCCTCGCGCGGATTGCGCGCATGGATCGGTCTGCCGTCGACCGTGACCGTGCCGCGCGTCGGTTCGTAGAACCCCATGATGCATTTGACGAGCGTCGACTTCCCCGCCCCGTTTTCGCCGAGAAGGGCGTGGAACGAGCCGGCCGGCACGTCGATCGACACGTCCTCGAGGGCGGCGAGCGATCCGAAGATCTTCGTCATGCCGGTCGCCTCGAGGTGGATGGCGCGGTTCACGGCAGGCCCTCCAGCAGCTTGCCGCTCGACGCGACGGCGCCGAACACCCCGCCCTGCATCTTGACCATCCGGATCGCCGCGTCGTGGTTGGCGCGGTCGGTCGCCCCGCAGCAATCCTCCAGCAGCAGGCATTCGAAGCCGCGGTCGTTCGCCTCGCGCATCGTCGTGTGGACGCATACGTCGGTCGTGATGCCGGCAAGCGCGATGTTCCGGATTCCGCGCGTGCGCAGCACGAGTTCGAGGTCCGTGGCGCAGAACGACCCCTTGCCCGGCTTGTCGATGACCGTCTCGCCCGCGAGCGGCGCCACTTCGGGCACGATCTCCCACCCCGGTTCGCCGCGCACGAGGATGCGGCCGCACGGGCCCGGATCGCCGATGCCGGCGCCGATGCGGCGGGAGCGCCAGCGCTTGTTCTCCGGCAGGTCCGAGAGGTCCGGCCGGTGCCCCTCGCGCGTGTGCAGGATCCAGTAACCCTTGGCGCGCATGCCCGCGAGCACGCCGGCGATGGGGCCGAGCGGGGCGCGCGTCAGCGAAAGGTCGTAGCCCATCTTGTCGACATAGCCGCCCTGGCCGCAGAAGTCGGTCTGCATGTCGATCACGATCAGTGCCGTGTTCGACGGCGTCAGGTTGCCGTCGTAGGGCCAGTCGTAGGGATCGGCTGCGATCGTCGGCATGGGCGTGTTCCCTATTTCGAGACCGAGAGCTCGCCCGGCATGCCGTGCTGGGCGTGCCGTACGCGGCCGGACGAGACCATGATCAGCAGCGTCAGGATGTAGGGGGCGGCGTTGAAGAAGTAGTAGCCCTGCGTGATGTTGATCGACTGAAGCGCCGGCCCGATGGCGCCGGCAGCGCCGAACAGCAGGGCCGCCACGAAACAGCGCACCGGGTCCCAGCGCGCGAAGATCACGAGTGCGACGGCCATCAGGCCCTGGCCGGACGACAGCGCCTCGTTCCAGCTTCCCGGATAGTAGAGCGACAGGAACGACCCGCCGATGCCGGCGAGCGCGCCGCCCGCCGCCGTCGCCAGCAGGCGCACGCCGTCGACCGAAATGCCCATCGCGCGCGCCGCCGGCGCGCTGTCGCCCGTCGTGCGGACGACGAGACCGACGCGCGTGTTGCGGAACGCCCACGCCATTGCGAAGGCCAGCACGATGCCGACGAAGAACAGCGGATTGACCTTGAGCGCGTCGGCGAGTGCCGGCGAACCCGTCCAGTCCGCCAGCGGAATGCCCGGCAGGCGGGGTGCGGCCGGCTGGATGTACGGCTTGCCGAAGAAGAACGCCACGCCGGTGCCGAACGTCATCAAGGCGATGCCGACCGCCACGTCGTTGACCTTCGGCAGGCTGCACAGGGCGCCGTGAAGGCCGCCCAGCAGGAAGCCGGCGGCCGCGGCCGCGGCTACGCCGGCCCAGGGGCTGCCGGTCTCGTACGACGTCATGTAGGCGACCATGGCGCCGAGCACGAGCGTGCCTTCGAGGCCGAGATTGATGCGCCCGGCCTTCTCGGTCAGGCATTCGCCCAGCGACACGAACAGGAAGGGCGTCGACACGCGGATGGCGCCGCCGATCATCGCGAACAGGACGGTGAGAAGCTCCGCGCTCACGCCCGGTCTCCGCCGCGGAACCACGCAAGGCGGCCATAGAGCGTCTCGCTCGCCAGCAGCACAACGAAGATGAACCCCTGCAGCAGCAGGACGGTCGCGTCGGGCAGGCCCATGCGGCGCTGGACGAGACCGCCCGCAGCCGCGATCCCGCCGAACAGCACGGCGACCGGGATCACGGCCAGCGGCGTGTGGCGCGCGAGGAACGACACGAGGATGCCCGTGAAGCCGTAACCGGCGACGAGCGAACCGTTGGCGCTGCCGTGCACGGTCGCCACCTCGAAGAATCCCGCGAGGCCGGCGCAGGCACCCGCGATCATCGCGCAGGCGATCGTCAGCGTGCCCACCGGCAGGCCCTGGGCGCGCGCCGCACGCGGATTGCCGCCGGTAATCCGGGCCGCGAAGCCGAAGGTCGTGCGGCTCATCAGGACCTGCAGCAGGACGGCGGCCGCGGCGCCCGTCGCGAGACCCCAGTGGATGTCGGTGCCGGGGATCGTGCCGAGCATGTTCTCCGCCCCGATCGGCACGGTCGCCGGCTTGTTGAGCGAACGCGGATCGCGCAATGCGCCCTCGACGAAGAAGTACATGACCGCGATCGCGATATAGGTGAGCAGCAGGCTCGAGATCGTCTCGTTGACGCCGCGCGAATGGCGAAGCGCGCCCGCAAGCCCGATCCACAGCGCGCCCATCGCCATCGCCGCCAGCGCCATGATCGCGAGAAGTACCGGGGCGGGTGCCACGCCCAGCAGCGGAACCGCGATCACGGCCGCCGCGAAGCCGCCGAGGACGAGCGCCCCTTCCCCGCCGATGATGACGAGCCCGATTCGCGCCGGGATCGCCACGCACAGCGCCGTCAGCACCAGCGGTGCGGCGCGCTGGAGCGTGTTCTGCCACGAGAACGCGGAGCCGAATCCGCCCCGCCACATGAGGTCGAAGAACTCGACCGGCGAACGGCCGAGTGCCAGCAGGAAAGCCGAGAAGAGAAGCGCCGACACGACGAGCGCCAGCAGCGGGATGGCGAAATATTCGCTTGCCCGGCGCAGGCGATCCGACAGGTCGTCGGCCGCACTGGGTGCGGCCGCCGCCGGTCGCTCGGCGGTCGCGGTCACGGGGCTCAGGTCGTCGAGCCGACGACGCCCTCGACCAGATAGTTCATGCCTTCGAGCGGCGGCGCGTAGTTGTCGAGCGTCGCCGGGATCACGACGTTGCCCTTGTTGTCCTTGATCGTGCCCGCGAAGATCGGGGCGCCCTTCTTGATCTCGGCGATGGCCGCATCGGCCGCCCGGCGGGCCCCGTCGGTCGCCGCGGCGCCGTAGGCCGTGTTCTGCACGAAGTCGAGATCGTAGCCGCCGCGCACCCAGTTGGGCAGCTTCTGGTTCTTCGCGAGATTGTCGGCGAAGCCCTTGTAGATCGTCGACCACTTGTACTCCGCGCCCGTGATGAAGCCCTTGGGAGCGAGGCTCGCCTGCGAAGCGTTGTGGCCGAGCGTCATCACGCCCCGGCGTTCGGCGGTCTCGATCACGACCTTCGGGCTGTCGACGTGGCAGGTGACGATGTCGCAGCCCGAGCCGATCAGCGCGTTCGTCGCCTCGGCCTCGCGCACCGGCACCGACCAGTCGCCGGTGAAGACGACCTGCACGGTGGCGTCCGGCGCGTTCTTGCGCGCACCCAGCAGCACGGCGTTGATGTTGCGCAGCACCGACGGGATCGGCTTGGCGGCGACGAAGCCGATCTTCTTCGACTTCGTCACCAGACCTGCGGCGATGCCGTTCACGTAGTGCGCCTGATCGAGATAGCCGAAATAGGAGCCGGCATTCTGCGGATGCTTGTCCTTGTCCCACAGGCCGACCGCGTGGCGGAACTCGACCTTCGGATACTTCGCCGCCATCGCCAGCATGTGCGGATCGAAATAGCCGAACGACGTCGCGATGATGAGCTTGGCGCCGTCGAGATTGATCATCGATTCCATC
Source organism: Rhodospirillales bacterium (assembly GCA_016794005.1). GTDB lineage: Bacteria > Pseudomonadota > Alphaproteobacteria > CACIAM-22H2 > CACIAM-22H2 > Tagaea. The sequence continues at coordinate 8,359 of JAEUKY010000190.1, read as the reverse complement.
GAGCGCTGCACGGCGATCGTCTCGGGGACGTTCTCCTCCTCGACGACCTTGACGCCCGGAACCTTCTTGAGCTCGGCCGCCCCCACCGCGTGCGCCTGGCTGTAGCCGAAATCGTCGCGCGGCCCGACATAGAGGATCCCGACCGTGAGCGGGGCCTGCGCGTTCAGGCCGCCGAGCGGACCGGTCGCCGCGAGCGCGCCTGCGGCTGCGGTACCCTGCAACAGTGTCCGTCGCGAAATGAGATTGTCCGTCATGCGCTGCTCCCTGCGTTCGAGCGGGTTCCCGCGCACGCCGCCGGCGCGCGCGTCCCGGCCGAGGACGCAGCAATTGCCGTGCCACGCACTCTCCGGTGCGCGGTGCGCGGCGCGAACCTCCGAAGCGGGATGCCGGCGGGCGCACGACGATGCGGCGAGGGAGCGGAGCGATGGTGCGAACCTCGTTCCGGGTGTCGCCTCGGTCGAGAGACGCTTCGGGAAAGCCGCCGTCCGCGCCAAAAAAAGCGGTTGCTACGGAGAAATTACGCGCTAACTTCATTTCGCCAACAGCACATAACAATTGGCGAAAAAAGCTGAGGAGGAAACCCCATGATGTCCGTGCATCGTCGTTCAGTCCTCGCCGGTGCCGTTGGCCTGATGGCCGCGCCGCTCGGGGCCCGCGCCCAGGCGGCGAAGCCCCGGCTTACGGCGATTTCCCAGTGGTCCGCCGGCAGCGACGGTGCCGCGATCACGGCACTCGGCAAGAAGTTCGAGGAGCGCGGCGGCGTGTGGCAGCATTCCCCCGTCCCGGGCTTCACGACCGACATGATGAACAAGCTTCGCGCGCAGATCATCTCCGGCGACCCGCCGGCCTGCTCGCAGCTCAAGGGACCGGAAATCGCGGCATGGTCCAAGATCGCGCCGACGGTGAATCTCGACGCGACGGTGGCAGCCGCCGGCTACGAGAAGGTCGTGGCACCCGATCTCGCGAGACTGCACAAGCCGGGCGGGAAGTGGTCGGCCCTGCCGCTGCAGGTCTACCGCACCAACACGCTGTTCCTGTCCAAGCGTGCCATGGACAAGGCAAAGGCAGACAAGATTCCGACCACTTGGGCCCAGTTCAACGAACTCGGCGAGAAGATGAAGGCGGCTGGCGTCCCGTACCCGGTCGCCAACGGGGGCGCGCGCGCCGACGACGGCCAGAAGTTCGAGGCCGTTCTCGCGGGCATCAGCCCCAGCGTCTACCGCAAGGCGATCATGGAACTCGACGACAAGGCGCTTGCCAGCCCGGAAGTGCGCGCGGCCTTCGCGCAACTTCGCAAGATCGCCGACTGGATGGATCCCAATACTGCGGCACAGCACTTCTCGGTTTTCCTGCCACGCTTCGTGGCAGGCGAGATGGGCATGCTGATCCAGGGCGGCTGGGCGCAGGGTGTGCTCCTCAATGGCGGCTTCAAGCTCGACGACTTCATCATCGCGCCGGGACCAACGGACAACGGCAAGCCTGTTTTCGTGCTCAATGCGGACGCCTTCATCTTCTGGCAGCGCAAGGAAGCCGACCTCCAGGCGGGCCAGAAACTCATGGCCGAACTGGTCATGATGCCCGAAATCCAGACGATGTATTCGCAGATCACCGGTTCGATTCCGGTGCGTACCGACGTCAATCTCTCGGGCGCCGGCTGGTCCGCCGGCCAAGTCGAAGCGGCACGCACGCTCAAGGAGGCGGTCGCCATCAATCAATCCGTTCTCAGCCTCGCGCACAACATGGCGCAGGAGAACGGGATTACGGCGGCGATGATCGACGTGCTCACCGAGTTCGTGAAGAACAAGGCCATTACACCCGATCAGGCGGTAAAGCGTCTCGGCGAGGCAGTGGCAAGCGCACGTTGACCGTCGACGCTCATACTCTGGCAGCCGGGCCCCCGTCGCGATCCACACTCGCGACGGGGTTGCGGCGGGCGCCCGAACTGCTGGTGATATGGGTACCGCTGCTGCTCGCGGCCGCCCATATCGTCGTCTTCACGGCCTGGACCGTGTGGATATCCTTCACCGCTTCGACATTGATGCCGGTGAGCGAGTTCGTGGGCTTGCGCAACTACACCAGCGTACTCGCGACCCGGAACTGGAAGATCGCCTTCGACAACCTGTTCATCTTCGGCGGCGGCTTCGTGGCGTTCACGATGCTAACGGGATTGCTGCTCGCGATCCTGATCGACCAGCGAATCCGCGGCGAGAATGTCCTGCGCTCGATCTTCCTCTACCCGATGGCGGTTTCGTTCGTGGTCACCGGTGTCGTGTGGTCCTGGCTGCTCAATCCAGGCATGGGCGTCCAGAAACTTGTCAACGACCTCGGCTGGGCCGGGTTCCGGTTCGACTGGATTGTCGATCGCGAGATGGCGATCTGGACCATTGTGCTCGCGGGTGTCTGGCAGGCTGCAGGCTTCGCGATGGCACTGCTGCTTGCGGGTCTGCGTTCGGTAGAACCAGACCTGATCAAGGCGGCGCAGATCGACGGCGCGGGTCCGCTGCGCATGTACACGCGGGTGATTCTGCCGACGCTATGGCCTATCATGGTCGCCGTGCTCGTTATCCTGCTGCAGATGGCGATCACGACCTTCGACCTCGTGCGCGCTCTGACAGGCGGAGGCCCCGGCATTGCCACCCAGTTGCCGGCCCTCGTCGTCTACGATTTCATGTTCCAGCGCGGCCAGATCGGGCGCGGTGCGGCCGCCGCCGTCCTGATGCTCCTGACGCTGCTCGGCGTGCTCGTACCGCATGCGCTGTTCAAATATGCACGGCGGAGGCGCGCGGCCAATGCTTGAGAGGGCCACGTCCGACACGATGCCTGCCTGGGGGCGGTTGCTGGCGCATGTGGTGGTCTGGGCCCTGGGCCTCGCCTTCCTGGTACCGTTCCTCGTCGTGGTGCTCAACTCGCTGCGCACGGCGCAGGAGATCGCCCAGGGCTCGATGATCGGCTGGCCTGAGAATTGGGCGTTCCTCAATTACAGCGAGGCGTGGTCGGAATTCTGCGTCGCCCAAACCTGCACGGGGCTGCAGCCCTTCATGTGGAACTCGGCCGCGGTGACGATACCCGCCACCATCGTCTCGACGCTGCTGGGGGCGGTCGCCGGCTACGCGATTTCGCTGTGGCGCTTCCGCGGCGACACCTGGATATTCGGATTGGTCACCCTCGGGATCTTCCTGCCGCAGCAGGTACGCCTGATTCCCTGGACCTTCGTCCTGCGCGACATCGGTCTCATCAACACGCTGACGGGACTCGTGGTGATCCACACCATTCAAGGCATGAGCTTCACCACGCTGTTCTGTCGAAACTACTACGTCTCCATTCCGCAGGACCTGATGAAGGCCGCGCGCATCGACGGAGCAGGCTTCTTCCGTACCTTCTTCAGGATCGTGCTGCCGCTTTCGCCGCCGATCCTGATCGTGACGGTGATCTGGCAGTTCACCCATATCTGGAACGAGTTTCTCTATGGCGTGACCTTCACGAACGGTAGCCAGCAGCCGGTGACCGCGGCACTTATCGGGCTCAACGCGGCCATCGCCGACGTTCCCCAATACGGCGTTCAGAGTGCGGCTGTCGTCCTCGCGGCACTGCCGACTTTGCTCGTCTATCTGTTTGGCGGAAAGTATTTCCTGCGCGGGCTTACGGCCGGCGCAGTGAAGTAGGAGTATCCAATGTCGGCCCTAAGCCTCAGCGGTATCACCAAGTCCTTCGGGGCGATGTCCGTGCTCAAGGGCATCGACATGAAAATCGAGAACGGCGAATTCACCGTGCTGGTCGGCCCTTCGGGTTGCGGCAAGTCGACTTTGCTCAACATCATTGCCGGACTTGAGCCGCCGACTGCCGGCACGATCGAGATCGGCGGCCGGGTTGTCAACGACATCGCCCCCAAGGACCGGAACATCGCGATGGTGTTCCAGACCTACGCCCTCTATCCGTCGATGACGGTGCGCCAGAACATCACGTTCGGCCTGGAGTGCCGGAACGTGCCGAAGGGCGAGCGCGAAGCTGCCGTGACGCGGGTCGCCGCCCTCCTCCAGATCGAGAAGCTGCTCGACCGCAAGCCCTCGCAACTTTCGGGCGGCCAGCGCCAGCGCGTCGCGATGGGCCGCGCGCTGGTGCGCGACCCGCTCCTGTTCCTGTTCGACGAACCGCTCTCGAATCTCGACGCCAAGCTGCGTGTCGAGATGCGCATGGAGATCAAGCAACTCCACCAACGCATCCGCTCGACCAACGTCTACGTCACCCACGACCAGATCGAGGCGATGACGATGGCGACACGCATCGCCGTGATGCACCAGGGCGAGATCCAGCAGTTCGCCGATCCAGATACGGTCTACAATCGTCCAGCCAACCTGTTCGTGGCGCGCTTCATGGGTGCGCCCCCGATGAACACGCTGCCGGCGCGCATCGAGACCGCCGCGGGTGTTGTGCGCGCAGTGATCGGCCAAGGCGACGCGGCTGTAGCACTGCCGCTACCCGCCACATTTGCAGCACAGACCGGCCGCGAAGTCGTCCTCGGCCTGCGGCCAGAGTGCATCGCGGAGGAAGATCGCCGGTTCGGACACGGCGGAGAACGTGTCACCCTCGAGTTGCCCGTCGAGATGACCGAACCGACCGGCGCCGAGACCATCGTTCTCGCGCGCCTCGGCGGCGAGCGTGCGCTCGCGCGCGTGTCGCCCGATGTGCGGCTGCAGCCTGGCGACCGAGGCCGCTTCGCCCTCGACATGCGTCGCGTCTGCCTATTCGATCCGGGCACGGGGGCCTTGATCGCGTGACGCGCCTCGCCTCTGACCTACCCCGGATTCCGTGGACACGCAGCCAGGCGACCCAGGTCCCCTGTGCCCGCGAGTCCCATCCGACGAGATAAATTCGGTCATCTCCGGATGGGTATATGATCCACCCGGCCTAAACGCCGGATCGGCCGCGCCCCGCAAGCGGTTCCCTGCGCAGGAAGTTGAAATCGCAACCGTGCTCGGCCTGCAGGACCTCGTCGAAATAAAGTCCGTAATAGCCGCGCGCCGGCCGCACGGGTGCAGACCAACCCTTGCGACGTTCGGCAAGTGTCGCCGCATCGACGCGCAGTTCGATCATTCCCGCCTCGACATCGAGCGCGATACGATCGCCGTCGCGTACCAGTGCAAGAGGACCACCGTCGGCGCATTCGGGGCTGATATGCAGCACGATCGTGCCGAAAGCCGTGCCGCTCATGCGCGCGTCGGACAGGCGAACCATGTCGGTGACGCCGGCGACGGCGAGTTTCTTCGGGATCGGCAGATAGCCCGCCTCCGGCATGCCCGGAGCGCCCTTCGGCCCTGCATTCTGCAGGACGAGCACGTCGTCCGCCGTAACGTCCAGATCGGGGCTGTCGATACGGTCCGCCATGTCGGCCAGCGACTTGAACACGACAGCGCGTCCCTCATGCTTCAGCAGCCGCTTCGTCGCGGCCGCCTGCTTGATCAGGGCCCCATTGGGCGCAAGGTTGCCGCGCAGCACGCGTAAGCCACCGCCCTTGTGGATCGGGTCGGAGACCGGCCGCACCACGTCCTGCTTCCAGCCGGGCCGAGTGCGCGGGATCGTCGAAGCCAGAGTCCCGCCGGTGACCGTCAGGCACTGCGTGTTCAGGTCCGCCTCGATCTCGCGCAGGATCGGACCGAGCCCGCCGGCCTTGTGCAGATCCTCCATGTAATGCTGGCCCGAGGGCTTGAGGTCGACGAGCACGGGCGTTTCCACGCCCATCCGGTCGAAAGCGGCATAGTCGATATCGATGCCCAACCGCCCGGCCATCGCCGCAAGGTGGATCAGGCCGTTGGTCGAACCGCCGATCGCCTGCAGCACGCGCAGCGCGTTGTCGAAGGCCTCCTTCGTCATGATCTTCGAGGGCCGCAGGTCCTCCTTGGCCATCGCGACGGCGCGCGCACCGGTCGCCTCGCCGTGCCGCAGGCGGTCGGCATGCACCGCCGGGATGCACGCCCCGCCCGGCAGCATCATGCCCAGCGCTTCAGCGCACAGCGCCATCGTGCTGGCCGTTCCCATGACCATGCAGGTCCCGGGTCCGGGGGCGAGCTGATCGTTGATCTCGTCGATCTCCGCCTGGTCGATCTGCCCGGCGCGGTGCTTGCCCCACAGGCGGCGGCAGTCGGTGCATGCCCCCAGCCGCTCGCCCTTGTGGCTGCCGGTGATCATCGGGCCGGTCACCGTCAGGATCGCCGGCACGTCGGCGCTGGCCGCCCCCATCAGCAGAGCCGGCACGGTCTTGTCGCATCCGCCGATCAGCACGACCGCATCCATCGGCTGGGCGCGGATCATCTCCTCGGCCGCCATCGCCATCAGGTTTCGCAAGAACATGCTGGTCGGGTGCGAGAAGGATTCGTGGATCGAGATGATCGGAAAGTCGATCGGCAGCCCGCCCGCCAGCATCACGCCGCGCTTGATCGCGTCGATCAGCTCGGGGACGTTGCGGTGGCAGGCGTTATATGAGGAATAGGTATCGGTGATGCCGACGATCGGACGGTCGAGCGCATCGTCAGAATAGCCCATCGCCTTGATGAACGCCTTGCGCAGGAACAGCGAAAAGCCCGCGTCGCCGTACTGCGCCAGCCCCTTCTTCATGCCTTTCATGACGTCGCATGCCTCTTGCGTTGTAGTCTAACAATCGCCTGCACACGCATCGCGTGTTCGAGGACTACCGGCCGGTCGACTGGCTGCCGCCGAAACGCCGCCGGTAGTTCTCCATGTAGGCATCTTTTGAAGGAATGATGTGCTCGACGACCATCCGCACGAAGCGCTGACGGTCACCCGTCTCCATGAGGTCGAGCATTTGCTTGTGTTCGTTGACTGCCCGACCGAGCAATTCCGGATCGCTGATCGTAAGCGAGCGCGCAATGTGAGCCTTCAGCGCGAAATGTTGGATCGCCTCGGCCAGTTGCGGATTGCCGCATGCCGCGAAGAATGCTTTGTGGAATTGCAGGTTGAGCCGGAATACGTCGGTGAAGTTTCCGTTCGCCGCGGCGTCGGCGTGCCGGCGCTGGATGTCCTTGAGCTCAGCGAGGACCGCCGGGTCGGGTGGCAGCTTGATCAGTTCGGCCGCCTTGCCCTCGAGCAACTCGCGCACAGCGTAGATGTTTTCGACATCGGCAGGGGAGAGATCGCGGACGGTCGCGCCCTTGTTGCGCTGCCGGACGATGATCCCAATCGACTCGAGATCCGAAAGCACCTGCCGGATCACGTGACGGTTCACCTTGAAGCGAGCGGCGAGTTCCTCTTCGATCAGCCGCTCGCGCGGCAAAATGCGGCCGAGCGCGATGTCTTCTTCGAGCTGCCTTGAAATGTACTCGAGCTCGTTCAACGCCGTTGGGGTCGGTCTTTCCAAGGCCATTCGCTACTCGCCCACAATATTATCGTCTATTTTGTTGACAATCATGTTGGGCGAAACTATGGCATGTACCATGCTGAATCAACGGAATAATCCATCAAGCAATGATGCGCGCTATCCGAGCTTGGCAGGGCGCATAGCGATCGTCACCGGCGGTGCCTCGGGAATTGGTGAAGCCATCGTACGGGCCTTCGCGGCGAACGGCGCGCAAGTCGCGTTCTTCGACATCCAGGACCAGCCGGCCCAACAGCTCGCGCACGAGATTGCGACCGCAGGCCATACCGTACCGGCCTATACGCATTGCGATCTGACCGACATTGCTGCCTTCCAATCGGCCATCGGCGCGGTCGCAAAGCGCTTCGGGAACGCGACGATCCTGATCAACAACGCGGCGAACGATTCGCGCCAGGCCTTTGCCGACGTAACCCCAGAAAGCTTCGATCGCTCGATCGACATCAACCTGCGGCCCCACTTTTTTGCCGCACAGGCCGTCGCCCCGCAGATGCGCGCGGCTGGCGGCGGGTCGATCGTCAATATCAGCTCCGGCGCGTGGATCGGCGGGATCGCCGACCTTCAAGCCTACAGTGCCGCAAAAGCAGGCATCGTCGGGCTGACGAATTCGCTCGCCCGCCAGCTCGGCCCGGATCGCATCCGAGTAAACGCGCTTGCCCCGGGTGCCGTGATGACCGAGCGGCAGATGCGGCTCTGGCACACCCCGGAATCGACCGCCGGCATCCTCGCACAGCAATGCATTCCCGAAATGGTCCGCGAGCGGGACATCGCCGATGCGGCTCTGTTCCTCGCCGCCGACGACAGCCGGATGATCACCAAGCAAATGCTGCTCGTGAACGCCGGCCTGCGCTGAGAGGACCGAACATGTCGACAAGTGCTCTTGCGAAACTCGGCCGCCGCGTGCGCCTCGGCCTTATCGGCGGTGGTGGCGGCGCATTGATCGGTCCCGTCCATCGCGTGGCGGCTCGGCTGGAC